>NZ_CP151080.1:0-335000 GCF_050821495.1 Ottowia caeni
ACTTCAATCGCTAGCAATATCCTCAACGACCTCTTGAAGTCGCCGAAGACCATCATGGTCTTGTCCATGTAGAACAGCTCGTTGTCCAGGCCCGCGTAGCCCGCCGCCATGGAGCGCTTGTTCACAATCACCGAGCGCGCCTTGTACGCCTCCAGAATCGGCATGCCGTAGATCGAGCTGCCCTTTTGCAGCGCCGCCGGGTTCACCACGTCGTTGGCGCCCAGAATGATGGCCACATCCGCCTGGCCAAACTCGCCATTGACGTCTTCCATCTCGAACACCTGGTCGTAAGGCACCTCGGCCTCGGCCAGCAGCACGTTCATGTGCCCAGGCATCCGGCCAGCCACCGGGTGAATCGCGTACTTCACCACAATGCCCTTCTCGGTGAGCTTGTCCACCATCTCCTTGACCGCGTGCTGCGCGCGTGCCACCGCCAGGCCGTAGCCGGGCACAATGATCACGCTGTCGGCGTTGCTGAGCATGAAGGCCACGTCGTCGGCGCTGCCGCTCTTGACCGGGCGCTGCTCCTGCGCGCCGCCGCTGGCGGCCGCCGCTTCTCCGCCAAATCCGCCCAGAATGACGTTGAAGAAGGAGCGGTTCATGGCCTTGCACATGATGTAGCTCAAAATGGCGCCCGAGGAGCCCACCAGCGAGCCGGCAATGATCAGCATGGAGTTGTTCAGGCTGAAACCAATGCCCGCCGCCGCCCAGCCCGAGTAGCTGTTGAGCATGGAGACGACCACCGGCATGTCGGCCCCGCCAATGGGGATGATGAGGGTCACGCCAATGACAAAGCCCAGCAGGCACACCAGGATGAAGGGCAGCGCCTCCTGGGTCTGCCAGAACCAGGCGATGCACACCAGCGCGACCACGCCCAGGATCAGGTTGAGCCAGTGCTGGCCAGGAAACACCACGGGCGCGCCCTGGAACAGGCGAAACTTCGATTTGCCCGAGAGCTTGCCCCAGGCTATGACAGAGCCGCTGAAGGTGACGGCGCCAATGAAGGCGCCCAGCGCCAGCTCAATGCGGTTGCCCCCCGGAATCAGCCCGCCCACGCCATTGACGGGCCGGTCGGTGATGTTGAAGGCCCAGGGCTCGGCCACGGTGGCGCCAGCGATCAAGACCGCCGCCAGACCAATCATGCTGTGAAAAAATGCCACGAGTTCGGGCATCTTGGTCATCTCGACGGTCTTGGCGCGCCAGGCGCCGTAGCCGCCGCCGACCACCAGGCCCAGCAGCACCCACACCAGCCCCAGCCCGGAGCCGGCCAGCTGCACAATGAGCGCCGCGGTGGTGAGCACAGCAATGGTCATGCCGACCATGCCAAAGAGGTTGCCCCGGATGGAGGTGGTGGGGTGGCTCAGGCCTTTGAGCGCCTGAATGAAGCAGACGCTGGCCACCAGGTACAGCAGTGCGACTAAGTTGGTGCTCATGGCTTGCCTCCCTCGGCGCCAGGCGCCTTGCGTTCTTTCTTCTTGAACATCTCCAGCATGCGGCGCGTGACCATGAAGCCGCCAAAAATGTTGACCGCCGCCAGCGCCACCGCCGCCACACCCATGGCTTTGCCCAGGCCGCCTTCGGTGAGTGCGGCCGCCAGCATGGCGCCCACTATGACAATGGCCGAGATGGCGTTGGTCACCGCCATCAGCGGCGTGTGCAACGCAGGAGTCACCGTCCAGACCACGTGGTAACCCACGTAGATGGCCAGCACAAAAATGATCAGGTTAATGATCGTCGGGGATGCGAGTTCCATGGGAGTGTCCTCGATTCAGGTTTTCTTGATCTCGCCACCCTGCGTCATCAGGCAGGCGGCCACAATGTCGTCGTCCAGCGGCACCTCTATGCCGGCTGCATCCTTGGGCAGCACCAGCTTGAGGAAGTCGAGCACGTTGCGCGCGTAAAGCGCCGAGGCGTCTGCAGCCACCAGCGCCGCCAGGTTGGTCTCGCCCACCAGCGTCACGCCATGCTTGACCACCGTCTTGTCCGCCTCGGTCAGCGGGCAGTTGCCCCCCACGCTGCCGTCCGCATTCACCGCACCCTTGCCGGCCGCCATGTCAATGATCACCGAGCCAGGCTTCATGCTCGCCACCATCTCCTCGGTGATCAGCACCGGCGCCGCGCGACCAGGAATCAGCGCCGTGGAAATCACCACATCCGCCTGCGCCACCCGCTTGGCCACTTCCAGCTTTTGACGATCCAGCCAGCTTTGCGGCATGGGGCGTGCATAGCCACCCACCCCTTCAGCCGCTTCTTTCTCCTCGGCCGTTTCATAGGGCACATCAATGAACTTCGCGCCCAGCGATTCAACCTGCTCCTTCACGCTCGGGCGCACGTCGCTGGCTTCAATCACCGCACCCAGACGCTTGGCCGTGGCAATGGCCTGCAGGCCCGCCACCCCCACCCCCAGAATGACCACGCGCGCCGCTTTCACCGTGCCCGCAGCGGTCATCAGCATCGGGAAGAACTTCTGATAACGGTCGGCCGCCATGATGACCGCCTTGTAGCCCGCAATGTTGGCCTGGCTCGAGAGCACGTCCATGCTCTGCGCACGCGTCGTGCGCGGCGCCGCCTCCAGGGCAAATGCCGTCAGACGGGCCGACGCCAGGCGCTGCAGGCCCTCGGCATCAAAGGGGTTGAGCATGCCTACCAGGGCTGCGCCAGGCTTCATCTGCGTGAGTTCGAGCGCTGAAGGCGAGCGCACCTTGAGCACCAGATCACAGCCCAGCGCACCAGCGGCGTCGGTCATGTCGGCACCGGCAGCCTGATAGGCCGCATCGGTGACGCTGGCCGCCACCCCGGCCCCTGATTGCACGCGCACCGAGTGGCCTTGGGCCATCAGCTTTTTCGTTGTTTCGGGCGTCACAGCCACCCGTGTTTCACCCGCCATAGTCTCGGCGGGAACTCCAATCAGCATGTTCCATCCTCCATCGATTCTTATGAGAGCGCAAGCCACGTGCCAGCCCCCTCACCCTCTGGGCGCGATTATGCCGCCTCAGATTCAGCAGAAAAACAGATGGATTGTGTCCGTGGAAGATGCGACTCTGTACGCCGCAAAGACACCGATTTACCAGCTACGCACGCGCCCCGTGTCGATGTGCACGAAGTCATCGCGCTGGTAGTAGCCTACGCCGCCAGCCTTCAGGCTAATGGCAGCATCGCGCAGATCTGTCAGCGCCACACCAGGCAGGCGAACGTCGATCGCCTTGCCGTCCATGTGAAGACTGCGTCGTGCGACACCACCGCCGCGTGTCGTACGCAAAGTCTCATTGGTAGCCGGGCTGCGGTATCCGGAAATCACGTGGAAGGGCTCAGTGCTGCCCAGCTCGCGCCGCACACGATGCAGCAGGTTATACAGCTCGGGATCCATCTGCCCGACTTCGTCGGTGTAATGGTCGCGCAGGAAGTGATTGAGTTGCGTCAGGGCCCTGGGCACGAAATCTTCGCCCCATGCGTAAACCAGCGCGGTACGCTCACGCGTGTGCAAGTGATTGAATGAAAGGCGCCTAGCATCAGCAGACGTGGCAGGCGTGAAGGCACGCGCCCCGGTTGGCAACAGCACGCTGGCTGCAGCAATCTGAGCCACACCCAAGCTGCGACCGAGAAAAAGGCGCCGGTTCGGAGTGTTCATGACTGAAATCTGATTCAATTAGAAATAGGGGCTTATTGTGCCGCTATGGTTTCGATTGCGCCAGTCCGGGCGCGCGGCGCGACTGGCGCAAGGCTTTCTCCAACACGGCGTCCTGGCCGTACAAATCAGGCACAAAGCGCACGACCCCTGATTCAACGATCGCGGTTTGGTAGATCAGCAGCACGGGCACAGGCTCGATCAGCCGGGCAATCACCGGTCGTGGCCGCCCCATCGACTGGCGGATGCGCGCCTCAGTCCAGTCAGGCTGGTCATACAAGACCCATTGTGCCAACGCCACCGGGTCTTCGATACGCACGCACCCGTGACTGAAATCGCGCCGAGGGCGGTTGAATAGACTGATCGAAGGTGTGTGGTGCAGGTAGATGTTCTGATTGTTGGGCAACATGAACTTGATGTCCCCCAACGCGTTCCGGGAACCCGGGCGCTGGCGGATACGCCACTGCCCCGCCAGCACGGCGTCCAGCATCTGCGGGCTGACGGACGTACTGACTTGCCCGCCCGGCCCCACAAATTCCATGCCCTGGCCATCCAGGTAGCCAGGGTTGGCGCGCAACTTGGGCACGGTTTCTGCGCGGGCAATAGAGCGAGGAATGTTCCAGTAGGGACTGAACTCGATCCAGCGCATCTCCTCGTCGAACAACGGCGTGCGCGTGTCGAGCGCCTTGCCGACGATGACTCGCATGCGCAAATCCTGCTGTACCACCCCCGCCTCATGGCGGTGAGCACGCAGCATGAATTCAGGTACGTTCACGGTGACAAAGCGGAGCGCATCCGGCAGCGGCGTCAGTCGCAAGCGCTCCATAGCCAGCGCAATTTGCTCCGCACGTTGCACCGGAGGCACCGCCAGCGCGTCGACTGTGGCCTTGCCTAGTACTCCATCCGCCGCCAGTCCGTGGCGTTCCTGGAACGATCGCACCGCTTTTTGCAGTTCGCCGGTATAGGTGCCATCTGCATTTACCTCAATTGAGTGCTGTTCCAGATCCCCAAAAGCCACTAAGCGTTCCACCAGTGCGGCCAGCCCTGCCCAGCGCTGGCCGGGCTGCAGCTTGCCACCCGGCAAGGGGGAAGTGCCTGGCTCCAGGCCGGGTGTTCAGCCAAGCCAAGGTAATGCACCAGTGCACGCTGCAACTCCGCGTATTGTGGCCAGGGTGGCATCGCAGCGCGCAAGGCATCATCCACTTGATCGCGCGCTACGGCATCACGGATTGCGGCTGCAAAATCGGGCGCTGGAGCGCTACTGCTGTTGTAGTGGGCCTTCAATTGAGCAGCGGCATCCACCCTGCCATGCCGCAAGTCAGTCAGGAAGGCGAACACGTGGCGTGTCAACTGGTCTTCCAACTCAATGGAGGCTTGGGCGGACAACGCACCGGATTCAGCCTGCTTCACCGCCTGGCTCAGTTCAGCAGCCGCGTAATCTGCCGGTCGCAGGCCCTGCTGATCAGCCTCGGCCAGCCAACGTACCGCTTGCTGCGCGGCAGGTCGAACGCGACCCACGTCATCTAGCCACAGCGCCTGCGCCTGCAACCAAGGCGCCACCATAGCCAGCAGCCCACCAGCCAGAGCGCGGCGCGTTATTTTCGATAATTGCCTATGCACCAGACTTCATCTCCAGATACTCAACTGTGCTGCGAAGCAAATCGTCGCACCACAGCCGGACAGCCTCCAGAGCATCTTATGTTGAAAACTGCCCAGGCTCTGGTTTAGCGTTAAAACAACTTGCCAACATTGAGCAAGGTCAACACCCCCAACACGGCAAAGATGACCGCGGCAATGCTGTGCACCAGGCCCATCGAGACCTTCTTCGCGATTTTGTCGCCAAGGAAAACTGCAGGAACGTTGGCCAGCATCATGCCCAGCGTGGTGCCGATCACGACCATCACGACCTCGGTGGTGTAGCGTGCGGCCAGCGCCACCGTCGCGATCTGTGTCTTGTCACCCATTTCGGCCAAGAAGAACGCAACGACTGTGGTGCCGAATACGCCAAATCGGGTGCGCCCATGGTCTTCGGAGTCTTCGAGCTTGTCGGGTATCAGCATCCACCCTGCCATGGCCAGGAACGAAACGCCTATCACCCAGCGCAGAATGTCTGGCCCGAGAAGGTTGGCCACCCATCCACCTACTGCACCGGCAGCACCATGATTGACGATGGTTGCCACCAGTATGCCCGCAATGATGATCCAGGGCTTGCGAAAGGTAGCCGCGAGCACAATCGCCAGCAGTTGGGTTTTGTCGCCCATTTCACCGAGGGCAACAATACCGGTGGATACGAGAAAAGCTTCCATGACAGAGGTTCAAGGGGCCCGCAAAAAACAATGACCACACTCCTCCCGGCCCTTACCGGAGGCGTGTGGTCAAAGGTCTTGCCAGGCTAGCTGGGTGTACAACACCACACCGAAAGCTGCACACGCCATGGCCCTGAAGCCAAGTCTGTTGACGTGCACCCCTGCGTTGCGCAGGTCAGCTACTCCCCAATGACTGAGGCGCGAATGCTACCACGTAGGCAAACCCTGCAGCCCACTATCGTGAAGAAATCAAGAGTCCCGTGCCGCTGCTTAGGCGTTCCTCAGCTGCCTTGAGAGGCGATGTACAGCACTTCGCCCCAGTGCAACTTCACTTACACCCGCACCCGAAACTGGCTAGATGCTGCACTTTCCAGAGCGCAGTGCAGCATCTTTTGATGAAGTTCGCCTGACCATAGCCTGATCTATGGCATGTGTCGCTTTGTGCGCGAAACATGCGACATCTGTCGCATTCAAGTGTCGCACCCAGCCCATGCCAGCATGGCTTTAAGTTAGCGCGCAAGAACCGTAAGACACCCCTAGATCCGTATCTGGCCAATCTAACGCAAGGGTATTCCCGAGTTTTCAGGATCACCCTGGGGATTGGCACGACCTTTGCGCAGCAGGCCTTGCGAAACGCACTTCCAGTGTGACTCGACAACGACTCTATGGCCCCTTCGCCCTGGCCAGAACCAAGTCATCTCAAGGAGACAACATCATGAACCCTTCCGTAGAGCAAAAGCTCTGGATGTACGAAAAAATGATCGAGATCCGGGAGTACGAAGAAACGATGGCCCGCATCTACCTCGAGGGCAAACTACCTCCGCACATTCAGAAAGGTCTCGCCTTCGACATCGGTTCCGGCCCAGTTCCGGGCGAGATGCACCTGGCAGCAGGACAGGAACCTGTGGCGGTCGGGGTGTGTGCTCATCTACACGACGATGACACGGTCGTTGGTTCGCACAGGCCACACCACTTTGCGATCGCCAAGGGAGTCCCTCTCAAGCCCATGACGGCCGAGATGTTCGGCAAAGAAACGGGCCTTAGTCGAGGCAAAGGCGGACACATGCATTTGTTCGACCCGATCCACAAATTCAGCTGTAGCGGCATCATCGGCGCCAGCATGCCTCCGGCCTGTGGTGCTGCCCTGGCCGCCAAGAAGCGCGGCAAAGACTGGGTCGCCGTTGCCTTCTTTGGCGAAGGCGCGACCAACCAGGGCGCCTTCCATGAGTCCATGAACCTCGCATCGCTCTGGAAACTGCCGGTGCTTTTCGTGTGCGAGGACAACAAGTACGCCATTTCGGTCGAAAAATCTGATGCGACATCCGTGGCCTGGAACGCAGACCGCGCCGCCGCATACGGAATGCCTGGCGTGCTGGTTGATCAGAACGATGCGATGGCCGTGTACGAAGCGGCCGGGGTGGCCATTGAGCGGGCGCGCCGCGGCGGTGGCCCCACCTTGCTCGAGGTTCGGACGGATCGATACCTGGGCCACTTCCAGGGCGATCCGGAGGTCTACCGACCCAAGGGCGAAGTCGAGGAACTGCGCCGCCACGACCCCATTCCACGACTAGGCGAACACCTCAAACACACGGGTGCGATCGACGACGCTAAAGATCAGGAGATTCGCGCACGCGTCAGTGCACGGATTGCCGAGGCCTACGAATATGGCCGCACAAGCCCTTACCCCAAACCCGAAGACGCTCTGCTGCACCTCTTCAACTGACCTCCAAAGTCATCCAACTCATCAGGAGACGACAAATGAACGCAAGGAAGTTGACGATGGCACAGGCCATCTCGGAAGCCATCGGACAGGAAATGGCGCGCGATGCCGACATCTTCGTCATGGGCGAGGACATTGGCAAATACGGCGGCATCTTTGGCGCGACGGGCGGCCTGCTCGAAAAGTACGGCAAGGACCGCATCATGGACACGCCCATTTCGGAGACCGCCTTCATAGGCACTGCGATCGGCGCCGCTGCGGCGGGCATGCGCCCCATCGCCGAACTGATGTTCGTGGACTTCTTTGGAGTTTGCATGGACATGATCTACAACCACATGGCCAAGAACACCTACATGGCCGGTGGCAACATCAAGCTGCCCATGGTGCTGATGACTGCAATAGGCGGCGGTTACAACGACGCTGCGCAACACTCGCAGTGCCTGTACTCCACCTTCGCCCACATGCCTGGCATGAAGGTGGTGGTGCCGTCGAACGCTTACGACGCCAAGGGGCTCATGACGCAGGCCATTCGTGATGACAACCCGGTAGTCTTCATGTACCACAAAGGCATCATGGGTCTGCCCTGGATGTCTTACTTCGAGGGCAGTTCGAACGAAGTCCCGGAATCTCAATACACCATCCCGTTCGGCGAAGCCAAGGTGGTACGAGAAGGCAGCGACCTGACCATTGTGACCCTGAGTCAGATGGTGCAGAAGTCCTTGCTGGCTGCGCAGGAGCTTGCCGCAGCAGGCATTGACGCAGAAGTCATCGACCTGAGAACCATTGTGCCCCTCGACCGCGCCGCGGTGCTTCGGTCCGTTCGAAAGACCGGCCGATTGCTGATTGCCGACGAAGACTACCTGAGCTTCGGCCTATCCAGCGAAATTGCTGCACTGGTCGCGGAGAACCTCGACACCGTTCAGCTCAAGGCACCCATCAAACGCCTGGCCGTACCCGACGTCCCGATCCCCTACAGCCGTCCGCTGGAGCAATTTGTGATTCCGCAAGTCCACACCATCGTCGCCGTGGCAAGTCAGTTGGCAGGCGCCAAACAACTGGAAGCTTCTTTGAAATGATAGAAATAGTTCTCTCTCCAGATATGTGGAAGGACATCGACCCCGGCACTGAGGCTCTGGTCGATGCATGGCTGGTCAAGCCAAGTGAACCCGTCAGCGCTGGCCAGGTATTGGCCAAGGTGGTGCTGGTCAAAACCACCATTGAAGTGCTTGCGCCAGCCGACGGAGTCATTGAGCAGATCCTGGTACCTGCGGAGGACACCTTCAAGCCCGGCCAGGCACTGGCCCTCTTGCGGACCGGGCCTTGAGTTTTGAGGTCTCCCTCACTTTGAGCAAACTCCATGAGCAAAGGGCCAGCCTGCATTCCACTCAAGGGGCTGGCTCTTTGCGATCAGGGAGGGCTTATCCGTGCCAATGACTACGATCGGAGGCATCAGCTGAATGCCCGCCTCATCCGCCGCCGCACGTGAACAGATCTGGAACCAGGCGCAGTTACAAAACCGCGTTCAAACCCCGGCATTCAGAATGTGGCGATACAGGCTGCCTGCCGTCGTGCTGGGATATTCGCAACGCCGCCTGATGCAAGAGGTGGACGCTCGCACCGGCCTCGAAGTCTTGAGGCGTGACTCCGGCGGTGGCGCCGTGCTGACAGGCCCCTGGATGCTCGGGCTCTCTGTGGCCCTTCCACCCGAGCACGCACTGCTGGGCACTGAGCCTGACAGGTAGTTACCAATGGCTGGGTGCACTCATCGCACACACCTTACAAGAATGCAACGTCCCGGCCGAGGCTGTGTCCCCACAGGATGTAAGAGATCGTGCGAACGCCTGCCCAACAACAAACCTCAGCTGGGCTTGTTTCGGTGGTCTATCTCCCTGGGAAGTTTTGTCCAACGGCCGCAAGATCGCCGGCTTGGCACAGGTAAGGCGATCCAACGGAGTGCTGCTGGTGGGTGGCGTGTTGCTCAACCAGTCGCCCTGGGAACTGCTTTGCCAGACTTTGTCCCGCCCGCCATGTGAAGCAAAGCAACTGGCCGAGACCACCACCCACTGTCTGGCGGGCAGCGGAAACGCCTTTGACCCCGCCCTCTTCGAAAAACGCCTGTACCGAGGTATACGAACTTGCCTTCAGCAAGACACCGCCACTCGCCGCAAAGGTCTTGCCCCTTCTTCAGAGGTCGGTGCCGGCGGGCTTGCCTGATTCAGAGTAACGCGAGCATCCGACGCTCGCGGACGGCAGGGAATCATGTATCCGCAGCGTGCAATCCCACCGCGCCACCGCGCGCAACGATTCAACCCAAGGTAGGTCCAGCCTGGCCTTTGGACTTATCATTCGCTGCTGAGAGCCAGAGCAACGGGACTTGCCGCTCTCAGTGGAACGAGACCGAAGCCACCGCCTTGATGCGGTCGCCAGGAGACAAACATGACACTCGGCAGCCCACGGAGTGCGACTGGTCGTGAAGACGCCTCCGATATGCCTTGGCGCGCAGATGACATCATCGAGCGCTCAAGGCAGCGATCCATGCACTTGCACCGGCTCGATCCGGGACGCAAGGATCCTCCGCGCATCCTCACCGCCACGGATCTGCATGATCACCGCGCTCCACTGGAGGAAATGCTGAACATGGCTCGCAGCGGCATGGAATCACTGTTCCTGCAGATCCGTGATGCGGGTTATGTGCTGCTATTGACAGATCCTCATGGCGTCACGGTCGATTTCATCAACAACCCCTTGCTGGACCATGAACTAAGACACGCCGGCCTGCACCTTGGCACCTGCTGGTCCGAGGACACGGAAGGCACGTGCGCCGTGGCTCTCGCCAACCTGGAACGACGCTCCATCACCGTACACCACGCGGAGCATTTTCGTGCCCCCTATCGGGCACTGACCTGCAGCGCAGCCCCCATTCTGGCCCCCAACGGTCAGGTGCTTGCGATACTGGATGCGTCAGCTCTGTACTCCCCGGACGACAAACGCAGTCAGCACCTGTTGCTGCAAATGGTCAAGTCGACCGCTCGCATGATTGAGAATGCGCATTTCTTCAGGCAATTCGACAAGCATCTGGTCTTGCGTCTTTCCGCGCGTCGGGAATTCCTTGAAGTGGCAACTGAAGGTTTGATCGCGCTGGATGAAGGAGGCCGAATTGTTGCAGCCAACCAGGCGTTTCTCCAGTCGGTCGGGAGATCTTCCGATGCGTTGACATCGGCGCATCTGGAAGACGTCTTTGACACGAGACTGGATCGACTGCTAGACGCGTCGCTTCTTCATCAGCAAGCACTGGCCTTGCGCCTTCGTGACTCTGGGGAGCAATGTTTTGCGCTGGTTCGCGGCGATCGCAAGCGCCCTCCAGTCAACGTGTCGGATCGCTCCCCCGCACTTACCCAGAATGACCATGCGTTGCGCGCACTGGCCGGAAGCGATACGGGCATGGAACGCAACGTGGAGCTTGCACTTCGTGTAGTGGACAAAGGTCTGGCGATCTTGCTTCAAGGCGAGTCTGGCACAGGCAAAGAAGCCTTTGCCAAAGCCATACACGCGGCCAGCAGAAGGCAATCCAAGGCTTTTGTCGCAGTGAACTGCGCTGCCATTCCGGACACCCTGATCGAAAGCGAACTCTTTGGCTACAAGGATGGCGCCTTCACCGGAGCGAGGAGCAAAGGCGCTCGTGGAAAAATTCAGCAGGCCCACGGAGGAACGCTGTTTCTGGACGAGATCGGGGACATGCCGTTGTCGATGCAAACGCGATTGCTGCGCGTACTTTCCGAAAGAGAGGTCACGCCGCTCGGATCGGAAACATCGATGCAAGTCGACATTCAAGTGATTTGTGCAACGCACAGAGACCTGGACGAACTCGTCTCCAGCGGTGAATTCCGTCTTGACTTGTTCTACCGTCTCAATAGCGTCACGCTTCGCCTCCCCTCTTTAAGGGAACGCACAGACAAAGAGGGTTTAATGCATAAGATACTGGACGATGAGGGCCGAGAACTCTACGCACACGGCGGAAGCATTTCCAATCAGGCGCTGACAGTACTGCTAACCCACCAGTGGCCCGGCAACATCCGCCAACTGAAAAACACCCTTCGAGCTGCGCTCGCCGTAAGCGGTGGTGCCACCATCGAACTCGAACACCTGCCTGCTGAGTTACAGGGCATCAGGCGCGCAGGCTTCCCTCCCCAACGCATGTCATCTCTCGACATCCGCATTCCAAGAATTGAGGCCGACGTCCACTCCGAGCGCGACGCCTTGATTCACGTTCTCCAAGAGAGTCAGTGGAACATTACCGATGCGGCTCGCAAGCTCGGTACCTGTCGTGCGACTGTGTACCGTCGCATGCAAAAGTGGGAAATCATTAGCCCCAACAGACAAAATTAATACGAAAGATCTAGAAAATATCTGCAAAACCCGTCGAGTATGCCGAAATTTTGGAGGTAATCAGCTTTTTAGTAAAACTTTATACCTTATTTACTGAGAAGGTGGACATCCAACCAAGCCGTCTCTGCCTCTAGGGATGTCCTGCATAACCCTCGCGAGTCGGAGGTAGTACGGATCGGGATGAGGCGCAAGGCGTCTTTTTGCAGCCAATAGCCCAGCTATTGGCAAGAAAAGCAACGCAGCGGATCGCCCGAGGCCGTGCTGCCACCGACCGCAGGGAGTTATGCAGGGCAACCCTAACTGCGCCTCGTTACCGACCAGGCACTCAAAATCTGAGGAACCCCCTGTGCACCACTGCAATGCAGGGTTTCCCCTAAATTGACATAATCTCCGGTATTACTATTTTTCGCGCTCAAAGGGAGCATTCAATGCTAGACAACCTTTCCACTTATGGCCGTCGAGGCTTTGCCGTCCGCCTGTTGGCTGCCGCCAGCGTTGCAGCGACTGGCCTTGGCGTTGCAGCGACTGCCGCAGCCCAAACCTTCCCAACCAAGCCAATCACCATCGTTGTGCCCTTCTCGGCAGGCGGCACGACCGACATCCTGGCGCGCATCGTCGCCCAGCCCCTGGGCACCGAGCTCGGCCAACCTGTGGTGATCGACAATCGAGCAGGCGCGGGCGGCAACATTGGCGCGGCCATCGCCGCGAAGGCGCCGGCTGACGGCCATACGTTGTTCATGGGTACGGTGGGCACGCACGCAATCAACGCCAGCCTGTACAAGAAGCTGCCCTACGACCCCATCAAGGATTTCGCGCCTCTGAGCCGCGTGGCCAGCGTCCCCAACCTGCTGGTGGCCCATCCCTCACGCCCCTACAAGACCATCAAGGAGCTGATCGCCTACGGCAAAGCCAACCCAGGCAAAGTGAACTACGCTTCGGCTGGCAGCGGCAGCTCCATCCACCTGTCCGGCGAACTGTTCGAATCGATGACCAAGGTCGGCATGGTGCACATCCCCTACCGCGGCAGCGCCCCTGCCGTGAACGACCTGCTTGCCGGCCAAGTGGACATCATGTTCGACAACATGCCCTCGGCCATCCAGCACGTGCGCGCCGGCAAGCTGCGCGCAATCGCCGTGACCACGGCCAAGCGCTCGGATCAGCTGCCGCAGGTTCCAACCATCGCCGAATCCGGTGTACCGGGCTATGAAGCCACCTCCTGGTTCGGCCTGTTCACCAACGCAGGCACGCCTGCACCAGTGGTCGCCAAGTTGAACGCAGCCCTGGCGAAGGTGCTGGCTCAGCCCGACGTGAAGAAACGGATCGCGGAGCAAGGTGGAATGATCCAAGCCGAGACGCCCGAGCAGTTCGCCGCCTTCATTCAAGCTGAATCCCAAAAATGGGGCAAGGTGGTGCGCGACTCCGGCGCCACAGCCGACTAAGAACTCCGCACCTCATGAGGACCCCGCTGGGGTCCTTTTTTTTGCACGCGCCAAAACGCACACGGTTGTCGTTAGCCCCTCACTTATCCGAGAACAACTCACTGATCAACTGCCTGAGCCACATGTTGTCAGGATCACGGTTGTACTTCGCGTGCCAGAACATACTGATCGCAATCTCTGGCAACTTCACGGGATGAGGCGACACGACCAAGCCAAAAGGCTCCGCGCTGCGCTCGGCGAATCGCTCTGGCAACGTCGCTATCAAGTCAGTGCTCTGCAGAATATGGCCAACGGCAATGAAGTGAGGAACCACCAGACGGATGTGCCGAGTAACGCCTGCGCGAACAAGCAAGCTGTCGATCTCGCCATGTCCTGTGTTGGGTGCCGTCACACCCACATGTTCGAGTTTGCTGAACTGCGCAAGCGTGATGGGTGATTTCGCCGTCGGGTGCCCCTTGCGGAACATGCACACGTACCGCTGCCGGAACAAGCGCTTCTGAAAAAATCCGCTCTGCAGGTGCGGCATCAACCCAATGGCAACATCGATTGATCCAGACTGCAGATCCTCTTTGATGTTCTCCGTATTGGTTCTATGTGTGTGCACTTGAACTTTGGGGGCCACCCGAGACAAGGCATTCATCAGCGGCGGCATGAAGTACATCTCGCCAATGTCGGTCATCGCCAGATTAAAGGCTCTGGCACTGGTCTTCGGATCAAAGCTTTCGCTCCTCGACAATGCAGCTTGCAAAGTATTGAGTGCATAGGCCACCGGCTCAGCCAGATGAAGCGCGTAGGGGGTCGGCTCCATCCCCTTTGAAGTTCGGACGAACAATTCGTCGTTCAGAAGTTGGCGTATCCGCCGCAGCGCGTTGCTGACTGCGGGCTGAGACATGCCAAGCTTTTCTGCGGCAACCGATGCACTGCGATCGAGCAGCATCTGATTGAAAACCACCAGAAGATTCAGGTCCAGGTCGCGGAGGTTCATACGTCACCCTTTATCCTGGAAATGGATCCCAGGATTATTCACGTTGGTGATTCCAATTATCAGACCTACTGCATCGACAAATACTGTACACCCCTCCAGAATCGCGTCAAACGGAGACAAAGCGAGCGCCACACATGGAGTTAGTAGTACAGCCACTGAATCTACATCTGCAGGCAGAGATCGGAAAGAACCTTCTGGATGTGCTGCGTTCCAATAACGTCCCTATCTCTTACAGCTGCATGTCCGGCCGGTGTGGAACATGCCGATGCAAGGTGATCAAGGGCGATGTACTTGATGGTGGACAGGAGACCGGGAGGCCTCAAACAGCCAAGACAGGAGAAGTGCTGGCATGTCAGGCAACGTTGACCGGGGACTGCTCCATTGAGGTGCCCGATGTGGATGAGGTGGTGACCCACCCTGCAAGAATCGTCAAAGGAACCGTGACGAGCCTGGAACACGCCACCCATGACATCCTCAGGATCAAGGCCAGGCTCTCCAAGCCCCTGGAATTCAGTCCAGGTCAGTACGCCAGCATTCAGTTCTCGCCGGAGCATATTCGCCCGTATTCCATGGCCGGCCTTCCAGGCGACGAAGAAATCGAGTTTCAGGTTCGCCGGGTGGCTGACGGTCGGGTGACCAACCACATCTTCAACGAACTGAAGGTCGGATCTACCCTACGGATCAGCGGCCCCCTGGGAACGGCCTACCTTCGGCGAAAGCATGGCGGTCCCATGTTATGCGTGGGCGGAGGAACCGGACTGGCTCCTGTCCTATCGATCATTCGGGGAGCGCTTGAAGAGGGAATGCACAACCCGATTCACCTCTACTTCGGCGTGCGCAGCCAGGAAGACCTCTACGACGCAGACCGTCTCAAGGCGTTGGCTGCCGGGCATCCCAACCTCACGGTGCACATCGTCGTGGCCACGGGGTCCGCGAGCAGCGGCCTGCGCAAGGGGCTGGTTACAGACGCGATCCAGGACGACCACAAGTCTCTGGAGGGCTGGCGAGCCTATCTGTGCGGCGCTCCCGCCATGGTCGAGGCACTCCATATGCTCGTCTCGAACCTGGGCCTCGCTTCCGAGCATGTGCACGCGGATGCGTTCTATCCCAGCGGCTTCTGACCACACCAACGTTCAACATGGTAACGGCTCTAGGTTCAACACAAGTTATTAACCACTACAGGAGACCACGATGAGTGAAGTCGAAACAGTGTTCCCGACAGACCCCCAATGGCCGGGCGACGGAACCAGCCGAGTTCCATTTTGGGCCTACACCCGCGATGATCTCTACAAGCGCGAGCTTGATCGAATGTTCTATTCCGGCCACTGGTGCTATGTGGGACTGGAGGCCGAAATTCCGAACCCGGGCGACTTCAGGCGCACCGTCATTGGAGAGCGCTCGGTCGTCATGGTGCGCGACCCAGACGGTGGCGTGAACGTGGTCGAGAACGTGTGCGCGCACCGCGGATTGCGCTTTTGCCGAGAGCGAAACGGACACGCGAAGGATTTCTTCTGCCCCTACCACCAATGGAACTACAGCCTCAAAGGCGACCTGCAAGGCGTTCCATTCCGCCGTGGTGTCAAACAGGAAGGCAAGATCAACGGCGGTATGCCGAAGGACTTCAAGCTGGAAGAGCACGGCTTGAACAAGCTCAAGGTGGCCACGCGTGGCGGCGTGGTGTTTGCGTCGTTCGACCACACCATAGAGCCCCTTGAAGACTTCCTTGGCCCCACCATCCTCCATTACTTCGACCGCGTTTTTAACGGCCGCAAGCTCAAAGTGCTGGGCTATCGCAGGCAACGCATTCCAGGCAACTGGAAGCTCATGCAGGAAAACATCAAGGACCCGTACCACCCTGGTCTGCTGCACACCTGGTTCTCCACTTTCGGGCTTTGGCGCGCAGACAACAAGTCAGAGCTGAAAATGGATGCGCAGTTTCGCCATGCGGCCATGATCTCCACCCGAGGCCAGGGCGGCAAGAACGACGAAGTGGTGTCGGGCGTCGACAGCTTCAAAGAGTCTATGAAGGTCAACGACCCGCGCCTGCTCGATATCGTGCCCGAACCTTGGTGGGGTGGGCCCACTGCGGTCATGACTACCATTTTTCCGAGCGTGATCATCCAGCAGCAGGTCAACAGTGTTTCCACACGCCACATCCAGCCCAATGGCCGCGGCTCCTTTGATTTCGTCTGGACCCATTTCGGCTTTGAAGACGACACGCCAGAGATGCATCAGCGCCGGCTGATACAGGCCAACCTCTTTGGTCCCGCAGGTTTTGTGTCTGCCGACGATGGCGAGGTCATCGAATGGTCGCAAGAAGGCTTTGAGCAGAAGCCTTCTCACCGCACCGTCCTCGAAATGGGCGGCCATGACATCGGAGACACAGACCACATGGTCACCGAGACCTTGATTCGCGGCATGTACAACTACTGGCGCAAAGTGATGGGGAATGAAATGATCGACTTCAAGACCTACTTCGAAGTGCTCAACCTGTACAGTGACTACGCCATGGTCTGCGACTCCGCCGAATGGGAGAAGTGGCCTGAGTTCTTTGTGGAGTCAGGCACTTACCGCCTGCAGCCTCGTGAAAATCATGAGCAGGGCCTGCCACTGTGCCTGCTCGCCCTGGAAAGCAAGGCCATGATTCGCGACCGTGTCTACGGCGTGAAAGAAACCATGTACCACGACCCCTACTACCAGCGGCACATCGTGGGCACACCGCGCATACTTTCAGTGGAGCAGGATGAACAGGGCGAACGCATCAAGTCCGAGGCCAACTACGCGGTCGTCCGTACAAAACTCGACGGCGAATCCACGATTCTCAATGCGGGCTATTACAGCGATGTCATCGTGCGGACCCCGGAAGGGCTGAAGCTGCAATCGCGCCTGTGCGTCTACGACAGCGAGATGATTCCGAATTCCATTATTTATCCCATCTAAGGACTATCAGAATGTCAGAAAACTGGATCGATGCCATCGCCCGCGACGCGGTTCCCGAAGGTGACGTGGTGGGAGTTGTCGTGGCCGGCAAGGACATCGCGTTCTATGAGGTCGAGGGCGAACTCTACGCCACAGACAACGTGTGCACCCATGGCGCCGCGCGCCTGAGCGATGGTTTTCTGGAAGGTCGCGAGATCGAATGCCCGCTCCACCAAGGCCGATTCGACGTCTGCACAGGCAAGGCCATGTGCGCCCCCTTAAACGAAGACATCAGGACCTACCCCGTCAAGATCGAAAACATGCGGGTCATGCTGCGTATGGACTGATCGCAAACAAGGCGCGCTGCAGAGTCCGCGCCATACTGGAAAATGCAAACCATGGAAAATCCGGTGAGCACACTGCGCAGCATCAATATGAACCTGCTGCCTATATTGGCTGAGTTGCTGCGGACTGCCAACGTCACCAGAGCGGCAGGCAGGCTGCATCTCACCCAATCCACGGTCAGTGGCTCGCTTCGCCAGCTGCGCGAAATATTTGGCGATGATCTACTGATACAGCATGGTCGAGAAATGGTTCTTACTGAACGAGCCAAGCGTCTGGTACCAGAAGTGGAGCGCATCATGGAACTGGCCGGGCGCCTGTTCCAAACGGAGCAATTTGACCCCCTCACGGCCAAATCCCGCTTTCGTATTGCTACTGCAGACTATGTCTCAGCTCTGGTCACGTCACGGTTAGGGGCTGTCTTACAGACGCAAGCCCCCAACGTCACCCTCACCCTCACGCCGACGCCGGGCACATCCGCCAAAGAATTGCAGATCGGGTCTCTGGACCTGATCATCTGCCCGAACCTTCCCTCCAACTGGCAATCATGCGGGATAAACCGAAGCGACCAAGATTTTCAGCATGAAATTTTCATGCAAGATGACCTGGTCGCCATCCAGTGGCGCGCTCACCCTGGCAGCGGAAAGGCCATGAGCCAGCGTGAGTACCTCGAACGTCCACACGCCATGTACTGCCGCACCGACGGACATGAAACCATTGAGCAGGAAACGCTGAACCGCCAGGGATTGCGACAACGCACTCAGTTCCAGGTTCCATATTTCACGTTGCTCCCGCAACTGGTGGTTGGAACTGACATCATCAGCCTGGTGCCCCGCTCCCTCGCCCTCCACTACGTAGAGATCTTCGAGATCGACATCTTCAAGCCTCCCTTCGAGTTGCCGACCATGGATCTGGTCATGATCTGGGCAAGGAGTCGAGAAGCTTTCCCCGACTTGACCTGGTTACGACAAATGGTGCGTCATGCCTCATCTGACGCCGTCGCAGCAGAACGCTCCTCCGACTTCTGACGGTGAAGCTGCGAATCTACTATCGGTCTGACCGATAGGTGGCATCCGAAATCTCCGTTTTACTGACAGCCGGTGTGATCCTAGAGTTGGCGGACTTCTTTCGCACTTTGACCAGACTCAGGAGACACCAAGCATGGAGACCCAGCTCATCATCGACAACCAGGCGTTGCCAGCCTCCGGCAACGCCACCTACGTCAGACGCCATCCAACCACAGGCAGTGCAATCACCCACGCCGCAGCGGCCAGCGTAAGCGACGCCGTAGCGGCTGTGGAATCAGCTCACCGTGCATTCCAGTCCTGGTCGCAGAGCGGACCGACGGAGCGCCGACGAATCCTTCTGAAAGCGGCCGACATTCTCGAATCCAAGACGCCGCAATTCATCGACGTCATGGCAAAAGAGATAGGCGCCTCAGAGCTTTGGTCCGGGTTCAACGTGATGCTGGCAGCCAACCTGTTCCGTGAGGCTGCCGCGCTGGCCACACAGATCCAAGGCGAGACGATCCCGACCGACAAACCCGGCGCGCTCTCGATGACCGTACGTCAACCGGTAGGCGTGATCCTGAGCATCGTGCCATGGAATGGCCCCGTGGTTCTCGCCGCACGCGCCATTGCTTACCCGATTATTTGCGGCAACTCGGTGGTCTTTCGGGCTTCAGAAACAAGCCCCAAAACCCATCTACTGATTGCCGAGGCCCTCGTGGAAGCCGGGTTGCCCCCGGGCGTCCTCAACGTCCTCACGAACGCTCCAAGCGACGCAGCCGAGGTGGTTGACGCACTGATCTCTCACAAGGCGGTGCGTCGCATCAATTTCACTGGATCCACCCGCATTGGTCGGATCATCGCCGAAAAAGCGGGCCGTCATCTGAAGCGGTGCCTCCTTGAACTTGGCGGGAAGTCCCCCTTGTCGTTCTGGACGACGCAGACATAGACGAAGCAGTGAAGGCGGCAGTGTTCGGCGCGTTCCTCTACCAGGGACAGATCTGCATGTCCACCGAGCGCATCGTCGTTGACGAAAAGGTTGCGGATGAGTTTGTAAAAAAATTCGCCGCACGTGCTCGTGAACTTCGGGTAGGAGACCCTGCCACTGGCGAGTCTTGCGTGATTGGTCCGATGATCGTCAGTGAATCCGGCGCACGACTCAACCGCATGATTGACGATGCCTTGGCCAAGGGAGCCAAGATCGCTGCTGGTGGCCGAGCCGATGGCGCCGTGATGCCTGCCACGGTCATCGACCACGTCGCGCCCGGCATGCAGATTTACGACGAAGAGACCTTTGGCCCCATCACGACGGTCGTCCGAGCGCGCAACACCGAGGATGCAGTGCGCATCGCGAACGATACGGCCTACGGTCTTTCTTCTGGCGTATTCGGTCGAGACGTGACTCGTGCGTTGGCAGTAGCGATGCGCATTGAATCTGGTAGTTGCCACATCAACGGAGCCACCGTTCAAAACGAAGCTCAAGCCCCCTATGGAGGCACCAAAGACAGCGGCTATGGTCGATTCGACGGCCGCGCGGTCATTGATGAGTTCACAGAACTGAAGTGGCTCACCATTGAACCATCCAAGCAGCAGTATCCGTTCTGATTCCCACCCATTCTCAAATTCATGACCAAGCTGAAGAAAACAAGACTGACCGCCGACGACATCAACGGCGCGTGGACCATCATGCCAACGCCTGCGACGCCAAACGCCTCCGACTGGCGCGCGCAGCACACGGTTGACCTGGACGAAACGGCCCGCATCGTGGAAGCTCTGATCCGCGCGGGCGTCAACGGCATCATCAGCAACGGCACCTTCGGTGAATGTGCCACGCTGACGTGGGAAGAAAAGCGCGACTTTATCGCCACCGTGGTCGAGACCGCACGTGGCCGTGTGCCGTTCTTTTGCGGCACCACAGCCTTGCATACCCGCGAGGTCATCCGCCAAACGCGGGAAGCCATGGACATCGGCGCAAGCGGAACCATGCTGGGCGTGCCGATGTGGTGCAAGATGGAAGTTCCAACTGCAGTGCAGTTCTACCGCGACGTCGCAGAAGCTGTCCCCGAGGCGGCTATCGCAATCTACGCGAACCCGGAGGCATTCAAGTTCGATTTTCCCCGGCCATTCTGGGCGCAGGTGTCGAGCATTCCCCAGGTGGTGACTGCAAAATACCTTGGTATTGGCATGCTTGACCTGGACCTCAAACTGGCGCCGAGCATCCGCTTCCTACCGCACGAGGACGATTACTACGCCGCTGCGCGGATAGACCCTGAGCGCATGACCGCTTTCTGGTCCAGCGGATCCATGTGCGGCCCTGCCACGGCAATGCGCCTACGTGACGCTGTGGCCGAAGCCAAAAAAACGGGCGACTGGACGGAAGCAAAAACCATCTCTGATTCCATGCGACAGGCGGACTCATCGCTCTTTCCTCGTGGAGATTTTGCGGAGTTCTCCAAGTACAACATTGGCCTGGAAAAGGCGCGCATGGATGCTGCAGGCTGGCTCAAGGCCGGACCCTGCCGCCCACCCTACCACATCGTCCCGGAAGAATACCTGGCAGGCGCACGGAAGTCTGGTGAAGCCTGGGCCGCGCTGCATGCGCGCTACGCCAAGCAGGCCTGAACTGGCGTGGTGAACGTCATGAACAAGAAGGTCCTCGAGCAGGTATCTGCGCACGAAAATGTACAGGTTCGCTTCTATTTTGACTTTCTCAGCCCCTATGCCTATCTGGCGCAACATCGCCTGAAGGCTCTATCGGCCAGTCATGGCTGGCAGATAGATTTTCGGAGCATAGACCTGAGTCAGGCCAAGAAGGCGATTGGAAATGTCGGGCCAGCCAACCGCGACATGCCCGTGAAGCTGGCTTACCTTGCAAAGGACCTCTCGCGTTGGGCAGCCCTCTACGGCATTCCATTGACGTTCCCGCCGAACTACAACAGCAGCGGCCTGAATGTCGGCCTTTACTACGGGCCGTGCAAGGGACGCGAGGCGGAGTATGTAAGTACAGCCTACGGTCTCGTATGGGGTCTTGGGCAAGCGCCAGATGACCCGAAGACCCTCGAGTCAGTAGCTTCCCATATGAAGTGGGATGTCGACGATTTCATCGAGTTTACCCACAGCGAACCCGGACTACAGGCCTACCGAAAGTCCACCGAGGACGCCATCGCTCAGCACATCTTTGGAGTACCCACTATGGCCGTGGGCGATGAGATGTGGTGGGGCAACGATCGCCTGTCGTTACTTGAAAAGCATCTAACCAAGGAGACAACAGAATGAGCCATTTATTGATGACCCGCCGCCATGCACTCACCAGCATCGGGATACTCGCGGCAGGCACCCTACCCACCCTCGCCCACGCCGAACCACCGGTCGGCATGGCCTCCATCGTGGTCGGTCTCGCTGCAGGTGGCGCCACTGATGCGGCAGCCCGACGACTGGCCGAGGGCATTCGCGGTAGCTATGCCAAAACTGTTCTCGTAGAAAACCGCACGGGCGCAGGAGCACGCTTGGCGATCCAGCATGTCAAAGCAGCCGCCCCGAATGGGAGCGCGTTGCTGCTGACACCGGCTTCCATGATGGCGATCTACCCCCACACCTACAAGGATCTTGCCTACGACCCGGTCAAGGACCTGGTAGCAGTCGCCATGGTGTCGACTTCTGAACTCGGCTATGGCGTGGGCTCGGCAGTGCCAGAGTCTGTAAAAACCATGGCGGATTACCAAGCATGGATCAAGACTTCGGCGGCGGCTGCGACATTCGGTCACGGTGCCACGGGCTCTGGACCCCACTTCCTCGGAGAACTGCTGGGCCGACTGTCGGGCGTGAAGATGACGCAGGCAGGCTATCGCGGCTCGCAGCCGGCGCTGCTCGATCTGTTAGGCGGACACGTTCCCGCAGTGGCGGCCCCGCTGGGCGAGTTTCTACCCCACATGAAATCCGGAAAAATCCGTATGCTCGCCGTGACCGGCAACGCGCGCTCACGCTTTCTGCCGGATGCTCCGACGTTCAAGGAACTGGGTATTGCGCTCAGCGACATGACTGAGTGGTTTGGCGTCTTCGCACCGGCAGGCACCCCAGACAATCTCGTGCAACAAGCCAATGCCGCGATCAAGACTGCGCTGACTAACCCCGAACTTGTCCATGCCTATGGGCAAATGGGCATGGAAGCTGTCTGGAGCTCCTCGGCAGACCTGGCTGCACGCCTGAGTTCAGACATCCAACGCTGGCGTGGCGTGGTGAAGCAAATTGGATTTACCGCCCAATCATGAGTGGAGATTTCAACAATATGCTGAACAGACGTTCGTTGATTCAGTCAGCGGGTGCGCTCGTCGCACTTGGCACCACGTGCCGCGCAATGGCGCAAGAGACCAGTGTGCTGAAGGTGATCAACGGGTTCCCGGCAGGAGGCGTCGTCGACACGGTGAGCCGGCGTGTTGGCGAAGGCATGGTCAGTTCGGGTTACGCTAACTCAGTGGTCGTTGACAACCGTTCAGGCGCGGGAGGACGCATCGCATGCACGACCATCAAGGCCGCCACGCCCGATGGTCAGACGCTTCTGCTGACGCCCGACACGGTGCTGTCGCTTTACCCTTTCATATACAACAAGCTCGAGTACGATCCTTTCAAGGACTTCCGCCCCATTTCCGTTGCGGCGCAGACTACGGATGCACTGGCAGTTGGGCCTATGGTGCCGGATCAGGTCAAAACACTGAGGGACTTCATGGCCTGGGCCAAGGCCAACCCACAGCAGGCGAGCTTCGGCTCTCCAGGCACGGGCTCCCCATTGCATTTGCTAGGATCCTTGCTAAGCAAAGAAGCAGGCGTTCCACTCACCCATGTGGCTTACCGTGGGGCAGCGCCTGGGGTAGCCGATTTGATCGGAGGACAGATCAGCGCCATGATCGCCCCGACTGGAAATTTCTTGAGCTTTCAGCGGTCGGGTAAATTACGGATTCTCGCCACCTCGGGCTTAAGACGCACCACGTTTACACCAGATACACCTACCTTCGTCGAACAGAAATATGCTGACGGCTATCCTGCCGAGGAGCAGTGGTTCGGCTTCTTTGCCCCGGCGTCTACACCTGATGACCTGATAGCGAAGGCCAACAAGAGCATCGTCCAGTCCCTGGGAAACAGAAATCTAGCCGAATCACTCGCCAGCTTCGGACTTGTCGCGAAGGGTTCGACCCCCGCCGAGATGACCGAAAGCCTGCGAAAGCAGCACGAAGTCTGGGGCCGGTTGGTTAAAAAGCTCGGATTCACGGCGGAATCGTGAGAAGACCTATTCGCACATTGACTGCAGCAGCTCGAGAAGCGAATGACCATCTTGCATACTCAGTTCTCGCAGGATCTTGGTCCCTTAAGCCTCCTTAGGAAAACCCGAGCTAGGCGCCCGCGCCAGCTCGTCGTTTTCTTTGATCAGGAATGTGATGAGGTCCATGAACTGAGCCCGCCGCTCCGGCGTCAGCGGCTCCAAAATGCGCTGCTGAGCTTTCAACACCGCCGGTTCGGCGTTCTTCAACAGGCTCACGCCTTCTTCGGTCACGTGCAGTAGTCGCACCCGCCGGTCCTTGGGGCTTCCGCTGCGCGTCACCAGGCCCCTGGCTTCCAGCCGGTCAAGGACGCTACCAATGGTGGACGCATCAAAACCAATGAGTCGAGCCAGGGTCCGCTGGTCCACCCCCGGCTGACGCATGATCGCGGACAACGCCGCGAACTGCACGGGCGTCACGCCCCAAGCCTGCGTCTCGTCGGCAAAAACTGCAACCGCAATCTGCTGCAAGCGCCGGATGTAGTAACCAGGAAAGTGCTCGAGTTCAGCGGGCTTGAAAGTCATGTTGCAAAGCGGGGTGACGCCACCCGCCTCCTCAGCATGGAGCCACCACGAGTCGCACTCACCTTCGAGAGAACCAGGAAAGGACAGGGCCGAATCATAACTGTGCGCATCTTGCGCCGATATCCCCTTCTCTGACTTCAGAACAGATCCTTTATGGGCTGTTCACCTATCTGTTCATGGCGGCTTCTTTAGTCAACTTTCGGTCGGCGTGTTTGATGAAGGGTTAACCCTGATGAAATCTCAGCATCTCGTAAGTATACTTTTAATATGCACACTGATGATATAGAACATCCAGCCGAACTGCGTCCGTTTGTGCACCGAAAGCTGCACAGCAGGCCTGTTTCGCTTTTTGGGGCCCCATCCCCTCATGAAGGAACGCCAGATGAATGCATCTGATCACTCCACCTCCCCTGTGCGTCTGAAGGCGACAGCGTCGCCCAATCAGCCAACTCCCACGCCAGAGCTTGAGCAGTTGTACCGTGGGTTCGAGCAGGAATTGTTGGTGCCCCTTTGGACAGAAATCGGCAACCTCATGCCGCCCCACCCTCGCAGCCAGGCCACCGCGCACCTTTGGCGTTGGGATCGACTGAAAGAATTAGCAGCCGAGGCCGGTCGCATCGTGCCCGTGGGGCGTGGAGGCGAACGTCGCGCCATTGCACTGGCCAATCCATCACTGGGAGGCAGGCCCTACGCCACCCCCACCCTATGGGCCGCGATTCAATACCTCATGCCCGGCGAGAACGCCCCCGAGCACCGTCACACTCAGCATGCCTTTCGTTTCGTTGTGGAAGGCGAAGGTGTGTGGACTGTGGTTGGAGGCGACTCAGTGCGCATGTCGCGCGGCGACTTCCTGCCGCAGGCCGGTTGGAACTGGCACGCTCACCACAATGCCGCCACAGAGCCCATGGCCTGGATCGACGGACTGGACATCCCGTTCGCCTATAACACCGAGTCTCAGTTCTTCGAACACGGCCGCGACGCCATCAACGATGCCGAACGCGCAACACCGGAACGATCCCGCTCGGAGAGACTGTGGGGCCACCCAGGCCTTCGGCCACTCTCGCAACCCATAGACACACCGGGAACCCCGCTGTTGGCCTACAGATGGGTCGATACCGACCGCGCCCTGACAGATCAGCTTGAGCTGGAAGATGAAGGCCACGTTGGCGTGCTCAGCCCGGGTCACGCCGCTGTTCGGTTCACCCACCCTGGCACCGGCCGCGACGTGCTCCCCACTATCCGCTGCGAGATGCATCGTATTCGTCGCGGTGGAAGCAGCCAACGCTGGCGCGAAGTGGGCTCATCGGTGTACCAGGTGTTCGACGGAACCGGCACCGTACGGGTCGGGCAGCAGGAATGGCGCGTGCAGCGCGGCGACATGTTTGTGGTGCCTTCGTGGGTGAACTTTCAGGCCAGTTGTGACGCCGAAACTGTCTCGCTTGACCTGTTCCGCTTCAGCGATGCGCCCATCTTCGAGGCACTGCACCAGCACCGAATCGAGGTTGAAACCAACTGAATCCTTAGCCACCCTGCCATTTTTAAGCCACACCATGACTCAACCTCAGTATCTCTGGGCACCCACCCCAACCTATTCTCTTCCGATCCACGGCAGTGAAAAACGCCTGCCCATTCATCGTCTATTTTTCGTGGGTCGCAACTACCATGCCCACGCCGTCGAGATGGGCCGCCCTGTAGACAAGAGCGTGGAGCGCCCGTTCTACTTTACGAAAGCCCCCAGCACCCTGACACCGTCAGGCGCCACCGTAGCCTACCCGCCCGAGACGAACAACTACCATTTTGAAATGGAACTGGTTCTGGCAATTGGTAAGGCCGGCTTTCGAATTCCCGCTGAGCAGGCTCATGAATACCTCGCCGGCTACGCGTGCGGACTAGATATGACGCGCCGCGATCTGCAACTCGTAGCGCGCGACAAAGGCCGCCCTTGGGATCTTGGCAAAGATTTCGAACAATCTTCCGTCGCCAGCGAAGTCGTTCTCATGCCAGGCCAAGTTCTAGAAAACGGCACCATTGAGTTGTCTGTCAACGGAGAAGTCAAGCAAAAATCAGACGTCAACAAGCTGATCTGGAACATTCGAGAGATCATCGCTGACCTGTCGATGTTCTATCACCTTCAGCCCGGCGACCTGATCTACACAGGAACTCCGGAAGGCGTAGGCGCAGTCGTGCCTGGGGATCGCATCACCGGCCGCATCGAAGGCGTTGGCGAGATTTCTTTAACCGTTGGTCAGCCAGTTTGACCCGCGGATATCCATCCGCTTAACCAGACGCGCCTTGATTGACGACGCACAAGGCGAGAATCCTGGTCCTTGACAAGTTCGGGGCTTTGACAAGTTCGGGGCTTTGACAAGTCCGGGGCTTTGAGAAGATTGAACGGACAATTCGTCCGACGTTTACCGAAAAATTCAGGCTGCTTCTCCCCGTCATTGCGACGCATTCGGGAATGTTTTCCAACGTTTGATCCGACACCACGATGTTTGAATTCTTCGGTAGGCTTCTCGTCATTCCCGCGCAAGCAAACCGGGAATGATGAGGAAGGGTTGGCCATTCGGCGAAAATCTGTCCACGCGCCAGGGATTCAAACATCATGGATGTCTGATCGATAAATCATGGATGCAAACTCAACTCTGCACCAATCAGATGCCAATCCTGAAACTTGAGCAAGTGCGGGTACGTACTGGGCTCGTCCCCACCGTAACCCGCCTCATGCCATGCGAAACGCACATTGGCTTCCTTGGCACAAAGTGCATCCACGACTGAATCACCCACGTAAAGTGCCTGGTTTTCAGGCACACCCAGTTCGGCCAATGTGTTCAAAAGCGGCACGGGCGAAGGCTTCTGAATGCCAAAAGTATCGGCACCACACACAAACTCGACATAAGACAAGATGCCAAGCTTGTTGAGCAACTCTGTCGCGTTCCTGGCATGTGAATTGGTGCAAACCGCGGTACGGATACCAGCGTCACGCAACAGGCGCAGAACCGCTTCAGCTCCCGGGTAAAGCCGCGTCGTCGGGTAAGCCATTTCAGCATACTCCTCTACAAAGCGCGCCTTCAGCACTGAGAGATCTTCAGGAACCGGCCACCCCTGAGCCTTGCATGCATCGGCCATCACGCCATCCATCGTTCCATTCAACGCAGCTGGGAGGTACGTGGACGGTATCTCACCGAGGTTGTAATGGCGAAAACTTCTGCGCACTCCTTCGATCAAGTCAGCAGCGCTGTCGGCAAGTGTTCCGTCCAGATCGAACACCACTGCAGATACCTCGTGTCTGGCAAGAGCGGTGCCCAGGCCTTCAAGCGCCGATGGGATCACATCTGCCGCATACAGAGTTTCAGTCAATCAAGTCTCCGTTTTCATCCCAGAACGGGTGGGGCCCGTCAGACTCTCCGGTGTGAATGGTGTGGGTCACCATTTGGCCGTGCTCGTTGAGCATGTGCAACAAGACAGCCGGAGCTTCGAGCGCCCAGGCGGCTTGCTTGGCGTTTCCAAGCTCAAAATGCAGCTGATGCGCCACTGAAGGCGCTGACATGGCCACAGTTCCACCAAAGCCGACCTGAATCGATCGGTGCATGTGGCCGCATATCACCCGCTGAACATTCGGGTGCTTCGAAACAATCTCTGCGAGCGCATCCCGGCCCTTCAGCAGGCCGTTGCGATCCATAGGTCCTATGCCGGTATCAAACGGCGGATGATGAAGTGCTATGACAGTGGGAGTTCCGTTGGCGTCTGCCAGTGCATCGCTCAACCACGACAAACGTTGGTCACATAATTCGCCGTGGTGCATGCTGGGCACCGTGGTGTCTAGAACCACCAGACGCAAGCGGCCAACGTTGGTTGCATATTGAATGAAGGGCTCCGTCTGCAATGAAGGCAGGTCCGCGAAGGTCGCCTTCATGGCACCGCGCTCATCATGATTTCCCATGACCAAGTGCACAGGGTAGCGCTCCATCAATGGATTCAGCAGGTCGCGCAGATGAGCATACTCTTCTGGGCGACCAAAGTCGGTCAGATCACCGGTCAGAACCACCCCCTCTATCGGCAGACCCAGCGACAGAACCTTCTCAACGGCTCGTCGCAAGTACGCGGAAGTATCTATGCGTCGGTAGGTCAAAACACCCGGTGCACGGATGTGCATGTCAGTCATTTGGATCAGCAAAATTCTTTCCTTCTTTCAACCTGGAAGCGACTTCAGGATCAAGCTGCAGTGGCCTGTGGCATCCAGTGGTGCGGCGCCACCCGAATGCCCACCATGTCGCCCGAACGCGCGGCATGATCCCGCCCCACATCGATCAACAATGAAGTCGCCTCAGGCAGATCGACCGTCAGTTGGACCCTGTCCCCCATGAACACGCGTCTGGATATCTGGCCCACCGCAGCGCCTTCTTCTCGCGCCATGCACACCTCAATGTCTTCGGGGCGGACCAGAAGTTGCGTAGCACCCTGACACACCGGGCTGCACGACAGCACGGCGGAGCCCAGGCGCAGTACGTTCTGGTGCGCGTGCTCGGAGGTGCGGCTCAGCTGATTCACACGTCCCAGGAAGGAAGCCACGAAGGGGTCTGATGGCGTGCGGTACAACGTTTCGCCGTCACCCACCTGCAACACGCGGCCCGCGTGCATGATGGCCATGCGATCAGCGATGGCCATGGCCTCCTTCTGATCATGGGTCACGTGAACCGCCGTAATACGCAACTGGCGCAGCATCTGTGCCAACTCATCGCGCAGTGACTCCTTCAGTTTGGCGTCGAGCGCCGTCAGCGGCTCATCAAGCAGCAAGACACGAGGGTGAGCCGCTACAGCGCGCGCCAAGGCAACGCGCTGCCGCTGCCCTCCGGAAAGTTCTGATGGGCGACGTTTTTCCAGACCATTCAGCCGCACCAGATCAATCAGTTCACCAACCTGCTTGCGTAGTCGATCCTCGGGCTCTTTGCGAATGCGCAAACCGTAGGCAATGTTCGAGTACACCGACATCTGCGGAAACAGCGCATAGTGCTGAAACATCATTCCCACCTGGCGCTTCTCGATCGGCAGGCGCGACACATCGCTCGTGTCAAACAGAATTCTGCTGCCCTCATCTGGGGTTTCCAGACCGGCGATGATGCGGAGCAATGTGGTCTTGCCGCAGCCGGATGGGCCTAGCAAAGCCAACACTTCACCAGGCTCGACCGTCAAAGTGGTGGGCTGCAAACCCTTGGTACCGTCAGGATAGGTTTTTGCGCAGTTCAGAATCTGAATGCTTGTACTGACTTCATTGGCCATGGTATTTTTCAATGAACTTCTGGGTTGACTGGAACAACCACAGCACTGGCAAGATGACCAGCAGGAAAAGAATGGTGTAGGCTGAGCCGATCTCCAAGCGCATGGAGCCGTAGGTGTCAGCAAGGCCCACAGGCAAGGTACGGGTCAAAGGGGTGTGGAGCATCCAGGTGAGGTTGAACTCACCAATCGAAAGCGTGAACACCATCAGCGCGCCCGCCATCACGGCCGGCAACACCGCTGGAATCAGCACGCCCAGGAATCGTTGAGCAAACGAAGCCCCCAGGGAACGCGCTGCTTCCTCCAGCACCACCAGCTCGCGCCGACGGAAAGCCGCAGCCACAATCCGAACCAGGAAAGGGAGCGTGAACACTACGTGGCCGACCAGAATGAACGCGAAGCTCTGCCGGAAGCTGGTGATGCTTCCGTAGGCCAGAATCAAAGCCAATGCGGTCGCCAGGCCGGGTATGGCTACAGGCAGGGTCAGCAATTCCTCAAAGTGGCGCGCCCATGCTGAACGGCTGCGCGCCAGGGAATAGGCACACGGAATGCCGATCAGCATCGTGATCGCCACACAGGCCAGGGCCAGCAGCACCGACCGCCAGACGGTGCCCCCGTAGTTCACCCACACTTCGTTCAGCCAGCGGGTGGTCAGGCCACTGGAGAGTCCTTCATTGAAGTTCTCTACCAAGCCGGCGTAAACCGACACTCCAATCGGCCCCACGATGAATACTGTCACCATGGCAATCATCAGCCATTGCCATGGCGACATCTTTACTTGCGCTCGCATGCTCATATTCCTGCCGCGTTGGGTCCTGCCAATTTGCGCGCCGACCACAGCACCAGCCAGGTGATCAAGCCGAGCGTGATCGACAGCGAAGCTGCCAGCGCAAAATTGGCGTAATTGGTGAACTCGTTGTAGATGGTGATCGGCAGGACTTCAAAATTGCTCGACAGTGTGAATGCCGTACCAAACGCCCCGACAGCTGTCGCAAAAACGATTGAGCCGCAAGCCATGGTCGTGGGCAGCAACTGAGGCCACCAAACGTCGCGCATCACGGCCCAGCCTGAAGCCCCCAGCGAACGGGCGGCCTCTTCAATCTGCGCGTCCATGGCTTCAGCCGCGGCGGTATATGCAGAGATCGCTCTTGGAAGCGAGAAGTACAGATAACCTAGAAACAAACCGATGAAGCCGTAGGCAAACGAGATCCGTTCGCCGAACAAACTGTCGGTAACCTGCGCCAGAACCCCCTGCCTACCACCAATCAGAATGACGTAAAAACCTACGATCACGCCGGCGAAGGACAGAGGCAGCGTCAGCAATGACAACAGCAGCCCCTGCCAGGGAAACGGACTCGCGCGAGAGCCACCCCTGTCAGCGCGCCGATGGCCAGGGTAACCACCGTAACCCCCATTGATAGCACCAATGTCTGCCAAAGAATATTCAGATAAAGGGTGTCGGTAAAAGTTGAAAAGTACGTGGAGATTCCTGCCTTGGCGGGCAACACGAGTAGCACGCCCGCAGGAATCAGCCAGAATGCAAAAAAGAATGCCAATGCTGGTGCGCTGCAAGCCACCAGCACGGGAGAACCCCATTTCATAAATCAAGGTGCCTCAAGTACCGCAGGCAACCTTGCTCAACGCACTTCGCGCTGATAGCGCTTGGCGAAATCCTGCTGCACCTCTGCCATCTTCTGGAAGTTCACAGCCTTGACCCGAGCATAGTCAGCTGCAGGCAAGAACTTGCTCGATACGTCCTTGGGAATTTCCACTTTACGCACTGGACGGAGATAAGCATTGGCCCACATGGACTGACCTTTGTCAGACATGGCGTAGTCGAGCACCTTCCTGGCATTCTCAGCATTGGGGCCATTCTTGACCAAGCTAAGCACATACGGCATGGCAACCGTACCTTCTTTGGGAATCACAAACTCCACGTCGGCCTTGTCTTTGTACTTCGCGCGGTAACCGGCAAAGTCATAGTCCAGCAAAATGCCAATCTCACCCGAAACCAGGCGTGAATAAGACGTGACCTTGGGAACGATGGGGTTGTTGGCCTTGAGCTTCTTGAAGTAGTCGATCGCCGGGCCGAAGTTATCGAAATTGCCGCCCAGAGATTCATTGATGGCCACCGCACCCACATAGCCTACAAATGCAGAGGTCGGGTCCAAGTAGGCGATCAGCCCTTTGTATTCAGGCTTGAGCAAGTCGCTCCACGACTGAGGAATTGGCTTTCCATTCAGCGCCTTGGTATTCACCATGAAGCCCAGCGTTCCGGAATGTGTTGCGAACCATTCGCCATTCGGGGCCTTCATGTCGGCAGGAATCTCATCCCACTTCGCTGGCTTGTAGCCCGTAGTCACGCTTTCCTTCATACCCTGAATGGCGAAGGTGGGGCCCCAATACACGAAGTCGGCCACAGGGTTCGACTTTTCTGCAACCAGTTGAGCAAGAGACTGGCCAGAGTTCTTGTTGTCAGGCGGTACGGTGATTCCGATATCGGCCTTGATGTTCTTGATCTGTGTGCCCCAATCAGCCCACTCTACGGGGCAGTTGTAGCAAATGGCGTTTTGCGCCATCGCACTGGCGCCGGCAGTCATTGCGACTGCAATAGCAATGCTCTTGAGGGATTTAGCAAGAAAACTCATGTGGCCCAACTTTCATAAAGAGATAGACGCGGACATCGCTCGTCTCTGACGACAAGCAAGCATTTCCCCGGTCAGGCCCGCAATGCTAAGGACGAAGAATGTCCATTTCGTGTCGCCTGGATGGCATTTCCGTGACAGGCCGGCAAATCAGCCATTGAAGCTGAATAGCGGCTGCGCCACCAAATCAATCGCATCATCAGATTCAGAGGTGCCGCTTGCCACGTCACGGGCGAGTCGCTGCCGCAACATCACCGGGAACTCATTCACCAGTTCGAGTTGCCGCTTTGCTTTGTCGGCGTCGTCGCCAGAAATATCGTCGAGAATGTTCGAGAGTTGCCGGGTGATGGTGTCGGTCAAGGACTCGGCAGCGCTGCCTTTCAGCGCAGACACGCTGGTTCTCGAAGGCTCCAACTCCGCAAGCCTTCGGGCCAGACCTTCGGTCAGGAGCAGGTCATAGAGACCGTCAGGTAATGACACTGTTCTCCTCCTCGGTCGCTTATTGATATTCAATTCGTGCAAGAAGCTGTTCAACGAGGTCACTGACCTCGCTCTTCGTGAGGCCGACGCGAATTTCTAAGAAACTCTTCCAGGTTGCCGAACCCGCATCTAAAGGCATGCAGGTGGGATTCTTCAACTTCAACTACAGGGAGGAGGCCGAACTTATCGAGAAGCAGTGCATCAGGCACCGACAACACGCCGGTAGCGATGCAAGAATGGAGCACTCTGAGCAGCCTACGCCACGCGCGCCAGTTCTTCCGCTTGTCTCATACCCTCTTCGCTTGGGCGGGTCTCAGCCACTCGTTGAAAGAAAGCTGCACGGCTAGCTTCACGCACGTTCACCCGCACACCGCCCACTCGATGCAACGGTCTTGATGTATGCGAGACTGCTCCACCCGAAGGCTTCTTCGCAATTGCCATGACTATCTCTTGACTTGGTTATGTAAAGACTATCACTAATTGTTTTATATCACGCGGCAATTTCGCATCCAAGATTTCGCATCCAAGATGTGGTGCTCTACGGGTATCCACCAACGCGAGATCGCCGCTTTGACAGCGCCCAGCTGGGCGCGGGCCGTGGCGTCAATGTCCTGCCGATTGAGAGCCGCTTTGGCTCCCGTGCGTCCTCGCCCGCCAAGATGATCGAGGGCTGGCGCGACGCCGAGCTGCTTGAATCGCTGATGACTGAGCGCATCCTGAAGTCCATCATCTCAGTTCTATTCAGCCGTCTCCACCGGTAGCGCTCCGATGTCCATCCCCAATCGCCGAGCAATCGACGATCGGACGGTTTCGACGTTCAGTACTTCACCTTCAATTTCGCTGGTCTTGACGACGTCATCAGTCAATGCAACAAGGCTGGCTTGATCGCGCAGTGCCAGCGCCGCGTCGGCCATGCGGCCCATTAGCACCCCTTGGGCATGGCTGACTTCTGTCAGGGGACCAGTCAAAACATGGAGGTTATACCGCCAGTTGGGCCAGTCCTTTTCTTGCCAGATGTAAGGATTTTCTCGGTATTTCATTCGGAGATGAAACACTTGATTCACCGCAAAGGCAATTTATTCACCGCTTATTTTGCGGTGAATACGACTGGCAATCGCCGCATCAATGGCTCGGGATGAGGTGCCAAGCTGGAGCTTGGCGATCCCAGGGGAGTGACCAACAACGCCAGTGGGCCAGGCCCAATGTGGGTGCCTTTGCCAGCGCCTTTGCAGATTGGTCTGACGGCGACGAATCGCCGGTATCAACCGAAATGAATCGCCTGCCCCTGCCTGTCAAAAGGCACGAAGGCCTGGATCTGGCCCTGATGGATGGACATGACCATCTGGTTGAGCGCGCCATCGATCGCGTCGCTGGTCGGAGGTTGCCCCGGTTTGCCTGCCAAGGCAGCCACCATGACCATGTGCCACTGGTCGGACTGCGTATCGGCGTCCTTGACCAAGGCATCCCAGCTTTCGATGTCGGCGGGAGAGCGGTCCACGCACATGCGGGGCATCAGTGCGCCGCCCTGCCCGCGCGCAAATCGCTCGCGCTGCTCGGGCGTGCTGTCGGGTGGCAGTTCCACGTCGACAAAAACCATGAGCAGGCTCTGCGGGTCGGGCTGGGCGCGGCTGGCCACCAGCAGGTCATCAAAGGAAGAGATGTTCATTCGGATGTGTCCGGTGCAGGAGGAAAGCCGGCGACGATGCCGGTTTCACCCAGGGTTTGCAGATAGTCTTCAGGCGAGGGCCGCGATCGTGCCGGTCGTCGCTGGCGAACGTTGCCCAGGCTGATGAAGCACAAGGCGTGTTCGTTTGGGGTCAGGTCGAACAGGGTGTGGAGGGCCTTCGATCTCAGGGCTTTTCCACTGGTGAGAGCCGAACCGTAACCTTGTGCCGTGGCCATCAGGAGCAGGTTCTGCACCGCGCAACCAGCGGACACTACCCGTTCGAGCAGATCGATGCCAGGGTCTCCGCGGGCAGCATCGACGACCAGCAGCAGCAGCACGGGCGCGCGCATGGCCTTCTCTCTGGCTTGTGACATTTGTTCATCAGTCGCCGAGGGATCTCGTTCGAGCAAGGCCTGTGCAAAGCAGTCGCCTAGTCTGTGACGCTGGTTCTTGGGCACACAGACGAAGCGCCATGGAAGGATCTGACGATGATCGGGCGCCGATGCCGCACTGGCCAGCCAGGTGCGCCATTCATCGGCAGCAGGCCCAGGGCCTTCGAGCCGCTTGGGCAGAATGGTCTGGCGCGCCTCCATCAGCATGGATAGCGCGGCAGGAGAAAGTTCAGTGTCAGTCGACCAGAATCTGTCCATCGTTCTCGACGTAAGGCGGGTAGGGGCCGGTGCCGCTGTGTGAGGACTCGGCAGCCGGCACGAAGGCACCGCGTTCAGCATCGAACACGTGCACTTCGCCATTCTCAATCACATAGTGCCAGCCGTGCAGGGTCAGCTGCCCTGCTTCCACCTCGCGGCGAACCATGGGGTAGTCCATCAGCCGCTCCAGTTGCAGAACCACCGCTCGCTGCTCGGTACGATGCAGTGCTTCACGGGTGGGCTGTACGGGCAGCAGTGCTTCGTCGGCCAGCCTGAGCCAGGCCTTGAGCGCCACTGCTTCTTCGGGCGCACCTTCATAGGCAGTACGAATAGCACCACAGTGGCTATGGCCACAGACGATGATGTGCTCGACCTTGAGACTGAGCACCGCGAACTCAATAGCGGCCATGGTGCCGTGCAGACCATGCGACTGGTCATACGGGGGCACGAACGCGCCGACATTGCGGACCAGAAAAAGCTCCCCGGCGAAGCCCCAGTCAGCAAATAGGGCACCAGCCGCGAGTCGGAGCAACCGATGAACAGGGTCTTGGGGTGCTGGCCCTGGGCCACCAGATCCTGAAAACGCTGCTGGTGACGGGGAAAATAGTCCTCCTGAAAATTGCGCAGGCGCAACAGCAGTTCGTCAGGCATGAGTCATGGCCTTATTGAACGAGAGGCGAGTCAGCCCCTTCCAGATCAATGCCCTCAACGGTGGCCTGCCCCACCAGCAAACGCATGTACTGGCGCAAGGCGGTGGAGCGCGATTGCAAGCGAAGGCGGGATGAGATCTGCGCGCGAACTTCGTTGAACAATGGCAAGGTGCCCTCCTTGCGGTCCAGCACCTCCATGATGTGCAAACCAAAGCGCGTGTGCACCAGGCGAGGATGGACCCCCAGGCCCCAGCGCGAATCGCTCTGGTAGAACATTTCTTTGGCCAACTCGGGCGCGCAGTCCTGCGGCGTCACCCAGCCCAGATCACCCCCTGAGCACTGGAAGGGCAGTTCGACAACTCGGCCGCCAGTTGCTCGAAGCGGCCCGGCGGCACATTCTTGCCGGCCAGCTCCATCAAGGCTGCCTCGGCACGTTGCGTCAGGGCGATCACATTCACTCCTGGCGTGACTGCAAACAGAATGTGACGCACATGCAGCGACTGGCCCACAATGAAGTGCGGCTTGTTGGCTTCATAGTAACGTTGGCACTCTGCCTCGGTGGGTTCCGGCGACTTCACCTCGTCGTCGGTCATGGCCTCAATCACTTGGCGCTCGGCCTCATTGAGTTCCGGAGCCACCAGGCCTGTCGCACGGGGCAGCAGACCGAGTGATACTGCGCGCTGGCGCAGCAATTCCGTCCAGGCCCGTTCAAGCAAAGTCTGCGCATCTACCGCTTCACCCGGCTCGTGCAGGGCAATACCATTGATGCTGGCTGGGGCGACCTGCAGTTGGCCGGAACAGGCGCACTGCGCACTGCCGCAACCACTGGATTCGATGGCGCTCATGGTCATGGCTTCTCCTTGCAATTCAGAAAGGACGGCCGCCCTGGCTGGCCGGAGCGCGCGGGGCCATACCGACCCGGCGGCTACGCACCAGTTGATAAGGACGCACCACATAGGCCAGGGTGCCAAATCCGCTCCAGACATGCACCAGGCGAGTGAACGGGAAAATCAGGAAAATGCTCATGCCCAGAAACATGTGGGCCTTGAAGATGAACCCCGCCTCGGCCAGCAACTCCGGGGCGCCGGCGCGGAAAGTCACGATGCGCTGGGCCCACTCGGCCAGCCTCATCATCATGCCGCCGTCCAGGTGCTGGGCAGACAGGGGAATAGTGGCCAGGCCCAGGGCAAACTGCAGCCAAAGCAGGCACAGCAGCACGATGTCGCTGGTCTTGCTGGTGGCACGGATGCGCGCATCTGTAAGGCGACGGTGCAGCAGAAGGCTGACACCAATGAAGCCGAACACCCCGAAGATGCCACCCGAAATCATGGCCAGCAGTTGCTTGGCACCTGCAGTCATGAAGGGCTCATACACGAAGTGCGGCGTCAGCATGCCCACCGTGTGCCCGAAGAACAGGAACAGGATGCCCACGTGGAACAGGTTGCTGCCCCAGCGCAACTGACCCGCACGCAGCAGTTGAGACGAATCGCTTTTCCAGGTGTACTGGTCTCGATCAAATCGAAGCAGGCTTCCCAGCAGGAATACGGTGAGACAGATATAGGGGTAGTAACCAAAGAGGAAGTTGTCAAGGTAGTTCATGATCATTTCCTGACATCAAGTTGCGGCGCGTTCGGCGCTGCGCGATGGGCGAACGATGTGGATGGGTTGTGCCTCGCCAGGTCGGGCCTGTCCCCGCGTACTGCAGCCGTCGAAGGCCTGGGGCTCGGCCCAGGACTCGTCCATGGGTTCATCTTGGGTGATGGAAACCGCCTGTGGTTTCTCGCCAGCCATCTCCAACACAGCCGCAATGACGGCCGCATAAGAGCTTTCGCGCTGCAGCAGGGCACTGAAGATGGAATTGAGGATGTGGGCCATCTCGCCTAGAAAGGACTTGGCCAGCTGCGGAGGCTGAGTCGATGCAAACTCGAGCACTACACACAGGTGGTCGGGCAGTTCATCGGGAGAGAGAAACAGACCAGCTTTCTCGTAGGTCTGTGCCAGGTCGATCATGGCCGGGCCGCGGTCACGCGAGTCTCCGTGCACGTGCTCAAACAGATGCAGCGAGGTGGCACGGCCACGGTCAAAGGTCTCAACATAGCGGGACTCGGCCTCCATCGGATCCTGCCGTTGCAGACCAGTGACCAGCGCGCGCAATTCAGCGCGTCGGGTGGCTGGAAGCGTGGCTTCCTGGTCAATCGCATCGACCAGCAGGTCAAGTTCACTGCGCAGTTGCTCGTCTGGGTAGGACAGCAGGCGTGCCAGCGCGCGCAAGGTGTAGCGGGTTTGTTTCATATGCCGTCTCCTTCTCAGACCGCTGACTGAATCGGAATCGTGCGGCGCTTGTCGCCACCGAAAAGGCTGGTCTCGCTGGCCCCGTCTGAGCAGCCGTTACCAAACGAGAAGCCGCAGCCACCGCGCAAGTCAAAAGCGTTCTCGGCGTACTCGCGGTGCGAGGTCGGAATGACGAAGCGATCTTCGTAGTTGGCGATGGCCATCACGTGGTACATCTCTTCTACTTGGGCGCGCGTTAGGCCAGTCTGCTCCAGCACCTTGAGGTTCTCCACCCCGTCCACGTGCTTTCCGCGTTGAAAGGCCCGCATGGCCAACATGCGCTCCAGAGCCCGCACCACGGGGCCGGTGTCACCGGCCGTCAGCAGGTTGGCCAAGTACTGCACCGGAATCCGCATCTGGCTGAAGTCGGGCAGTTCACCATTGGCACCGATATGACCGGCATTGGCCGCCGCGCTGATCGGTGAGAGCGGTGGCACGTACCAGACCATGGGCAGTGTGCGGTACTCGGGGTGCAGCGGCAGGGCCACCTTCCAGTCGATCGCCATCTTGTAGACCGGACTGTTGCGAGCGCCCTCCAGCCATGTCTCGGGGATGCCGTCCTTGCGAGCCTGCTCGATCACCTTGGGGTCGTGCGGGTTCAGGAAAATATCGAGCTGGGCCTGATAGAGATCCTTTTCGTCAGGTACGCTGGCCGCCTCGGCGATGCGATCGGCGTCATACAGCACCACACCCAGGTAGCGAATACGGCCCACACAGGTTTCCGAGCACACGGTCGGCTGACCGGCCTCAATGCGCGGATAGCAGAAGATGCATTTCTCGGCCTTGCCAGTCTGCCAGTTGTAGTAGATTTTTTTGTAGGGACAGCCGCTGACGCACATCCGCCAACCGCGGCACTTGTCTTGATCGATCAGAACAATGCCGTCATCCTCGCGCTTGTAGATCGACCCCGAGGGGCAAGATGCCACACACGCCGGGTTCAGGCAGTGTTCGCACAAGCGCGGCAGGTACATCATGAAGGTGTTTTCGAACTGACCGACCATGTCCTTCTGGACCTGATCAAAGTTGGCCAGGTTCGCGTCCTTGCTGCGCTTGCTGAACTCGCCGCCCAGGATCTCTTCCCAGTTCGGGCCCCACTCAATCTTATCCATGCGCTGGCCGGTGATCAGGCTGCGCGGCCTGGCGGTGGGCGCGGCCTTGGTCTCCGGCGCCGACTGCAGGTGGTCGTAGTCGAAAGTGAAGGGCTCGTAGTAGTCGTCGATCTGCGGCAGATTGGGATTGCTGAAGATCTTCATCAGCAGCGACCACTTGCCGCCCTGCTTCGGCACGATGGAACCATCGGCCTTGCGGATCCAGCCGCCCTTCCACTTGTCCTGGTTCTCCCATTCCTTGGGGTAGCCAATGCCGGGCTTGGTCTCGACGTTGTTGAACCAGGCGTACTCCATGCCGGGACGGCTGGTCCAGACATTCTTGCAGGTGACCGAACAGGTGTGGCAGCCGATGCACTTGTCCAGGTTCAGCACCATGGCGATTTGGGCACGTACTTTCATCGTGTTTCTCCTTTTCTTTCTTCGCCTCAGGCCTGGACGGTGTCCCGGCCTTCGCCGTCGAGCCAGTCGATCTTGCGCATCTTGCGCACGATGACGAACTCGTCGCGGTTGGTGCCGATGGTCCCGTAGTAGTTGAAACCGTAGCTGAACTGCGCGTAGCCGCCGATCATGTGGGTAGGCTTGGTCACGATGCGGGTCACCGAGTTATGGATGCCGCCGCGAGTGTTCGTGATCTCCGAGCCCGGAGTGTTGATGATCTTTTCCTGCGCGTGGTACATGAGCGTCATGCCGGGGTTCACGCGCTGGCTGACCACCGCGCGGGCGGCGATCGCACCGTTGGCGTTGAACAGCTCCACCCAGTCGTTGTCCTCGATACCTGCCTCCTTGGCATCGGTTTCGCTCAGCCAGATGACCGGGCCACCCCGGTTGAGCGTGAGCATGAGCAGGTTGTCGGTGTAAGTGCTGTGAATACCCCACTTCTGGTGCGGGGTGATGAAGTTCAGCGCGATCTCCTTGTTGCCATTGGACTTGCGGCCGATCATCTCGTCCACCGTCTTGAGGTCGACAGGCGGGCGGTAGCTCGTCAGCCCCTCACCAAACGCCAGCATCCAGGGGTGATCCAGGTAGAACTGCTGGCGGCCGGTGAGGGTGCGCCATGGGATCAGTTCATGCACGTTGGTATAGCCGGCGTTGTACGAGACTTTCTCGGACTCCAGCCCGGACCAGGTCGGCGAAGAAATGATCTTGCGCGGCTGAGCCTGAATGTCGCGGAATCGGATCTTTTCGTCCTCGCGGTGCAGCGCGAGGTGGGTATGGTCACGGCCCGTGATCTTGGACAGTGCTTCCCAAGCCTTGACAGCGACGTGGCCATTGGTCTCGGGTGCGAGCTGCAGCACCACCTCGCAGGCGTCGATGTCGCTCTCGATCTTGGCCATACCCTTGGTCACACCCTCGGTGTGCACCTTGCCGTTCAACTCCTTGAGTTGCCCCACTTCAGTCTGCGTGTTCCAGCCGATGCCCTTGCCGCCGTTGCCGGCTTTCTCCATGAGCGGACCCAGCGCAGTGAAACGCGCATAGGTGTTCGGGTAGTCACGCTCAACCACCGTGATCTGCGGTGCAGTCTTCCCGGGGATCAGGTCGCACTCGCCCTTTTTCCACTCCTTGACCTCAAAGGGCTGAGCCAGCTCAGCCGGCGAGTCATGCATCAGTGGCGTGAGCATGAGTTCTTTCTCGACGCCCAGATGTCCGACACAGACCTCGCTGAAAGCTTTGGCAAAGCCTTTGTAGATTTCCCAGTCGCTCTTGCTCTGCCAGGCAGGATCCACCGCCGTGGACAGCGGGTGGATGAAGGGGTGCATGTCGCTGGTGTTGAGATCGTTCTTCTCGTACCAGGTGGCCGTGGGCAGCACGATATCCGAGTACAGACAGGTCGTGCTCATGCGGAAGTCCAGAGTGACCAGCAGGTCCAGCTTGCCTTCTGGCGCATTCGCGTGCCATTCCACTTCAGTAGGCTTGGCGTCGTCGGGGCCCAGATCCTTGCCCTGCACGCCGTTGGTGGTGCCCAGCAGATGCTTGAGGAAATACTCGTGCCCCTTGCCTGACGAACCCAGGATGTTGGAGCGCCAGACGAAGAGGTTGCGCGGCCAGTTGTCGGGATGATCCGGATCCTCGCAACTCATGCGCAGCGTGCCGTCCTTGAGCGCCTTCACAGCGTAGTCCTTGGGGTCCATGCCGGCCGCGTTGGCATCCTTGACCACCTGCATCGGATTGGTCTGCAACTGCGGTGCGCTGGGCAACCAGCCCATGCGCTCGGCGCGCACGTTGTAGTCGATCAGGCTACCGCCAAACTTGGCCTTATCGGCCAGTGGCGAGAGAATTTCATCCACGCCGAGTTTTTCATAGCGCCACTGGTCCGTGTGAGCATAGAAGGCGCTGGTGGAATTTTGCTGGCGCGGCGGGCGCACCCAGTCCAGCGCAAAAGCCAGGGCCGTCCAGCCAGTCTGGGGACGCAGCTTCTCTTGGCCTACGTAGTGCGACCAGCCGCCACCGCTCTGGCCGATGCATCCGCACATCATCAGCATGTTGATGATGCCGCGGTAGTTCATGTCACTGTGATACCAGTGGTTCATCGCCGCGCCAATGATGACCATCGACTTGCCACGGGTCTTGTCGGCGTTGTCGGCAAACTGCCTGGCCACCGCAGTCACCTGATCGCGCTTGACGCCAGTGATCTTCTCCTGCCATGCCGGGGTGTAGGGCACATCCTGGTCGTAACTGGTGGCACCGGTGTCGCCCGGCAGACCACGGTTGACGCCGTAGTTGGCCGCCGTCAGATCGAACACGGTGGCGACCAGCGCATAACGCTCTTCACCCGCCTTGCCCAGCTTGATGCGGCGCACCGGCACCTTGCGCACAAGCACATCTTCTTGCTTGTTGGCGTTGAAGTGCGGCGTGTCGATGCCTCCGAAGTACGGGAAGGCCACATCGCCCACTTCGTACTCACTGCCCTCGCCTTCCATCAGGCTGAGTTTGAGCTTGACCTGCTCGTCACTGCGGGCTTCTTTGTCTTCCAGATTCCACTTGCCGGCATCAGCGCGGCCTTCAGCGCCCCAGCGGAAGCCGATGGAGCCGTTGGGCAGCACCACCTTGTCGTCCTGGTCAAAGGCTACCGTCTTCCATTCGGGATTGTTGTCCTGGCCCAGCTTGCCGTTGAAGTCACTGGCACGCACGTAGCGCCCAGGCACAGTCACCTTGCGACCATCCGGGAGCGTTTTCTCTTCCAGCATGACCAGGTTGGGCATGTCGGTGTAGCGGCGCACGTAATCGTCGAAGTACGCTGAGCGCTTGTCGAAATAGAACTCCTTGAGGATCACATGGCCCATGGCCATGGCAATCGCCGCGTCGGTACCCTGCTTGGGGTGCAGCCAGATATCGCAGAGCTTGCTGATCTCGGCATAGTCGGGCGTGATCGCCACGGTCTTGGCGCCCTTGTAGCGCACCTCGGTGAAAAAGTGGGCGTCGGGTGTGCGGGTCTGGGGCACGTTGGATCCCCAGGCAATGATGTAGGTGGAGTTGTACCAGTCGGCTGACTCGGGCACATCGGTCTGCTCGCCCCATACCTGCGGACTGGCAGGAGGAAGATCGCAGTACCAGTCATAGAAGCTCATGCACACGCCACCAATAAGCGACAGGTAGCGGGATCCGGCGGCATAGCTGATCATGGACATCGCCGGAATTGGCGAGAAACCCCACACGCGATCAGGGCCGTACTTCTTGATGGTGTAGACGTTGGAGGCGGCAATGATCTGGTTGACCTCTTCCCAGGTGCTGCGCACCATGCCGCCCAGACCACGCTGCTGTTGCCATTCAAGGCGCGCCTCGGAGTTTTCGACGATAGATGCCCAAGCATCAACCGGACTCTTGGCCACCGTCACGGCCGCGCGCCAGTGCTTGAGCAACTTGCCACGCACCATGGGGTACTTCACGCGGTTGGCGCTGTACAGGTACCAGCTGTAGGAGGCCCCCGCGCGCAACCGCGCGGCTCGTGATTAGGCAGGTCGGCGCGGGTGCGCGGGTAGTCGGTCTGCTGAGTTTCCCAGGTGACAATGCCGCCCTTGACGTAGATCTTCCACGAACAGGATCCGGTGCAGTTCACGCCGTGGGTGGAACGCACGATCTTGTCGTGTGCCCAGCGATTGCGATAGGCGTCTTCCCAGGTGCGATCTTCACCAGTGGTAACACCGTGCGATCCCGAAAAGCTCTCCGAAGGAGCCGAGAAGTGGGTAAGGCGGTCTAGAAAGTGACTCATCGTGGGTCTCCGAGAAAAGTATGTTCAGGGGTTCCGGATCTCAGCGCCCTTGCGCAGATAGAACCACCAGTTCAACACCAGGCACAGGGCGTAGAAGACTGCAAAACCGTAGAAAGCCAGCTGCGGTGTACCCGCCTTGATCTGCTCTCCGATCAGCACGGGTGCGATGAAGGCTCCGTAGGCCGCCACCGCCGATGTCCAGCCCAGCACAGGGCCGGCCTGTGCGCGATCGAAGATCACGCCGATGGTGCGGAAGGTGGAGCCGTTGCCGATGCCGCTGGCAAAGAACAGCACCATGAACAAGCCGAGAAACATCGTGAAGTACTGCTCCGGCGTCGCCGATGCGTAGGCCTGCATCATCACCCACCCCACCGCCACCGACGCAGCCGCCATGATCACTGTGATGACCTGAGTCACGATCGAACCGCCGACCTTGTCGGAAATCCAACCACCCAGCGGCCGCACGGCAGCGCCAACAAAGGGGCCGATCCAGGCATAGGTCAGAGCCGATGGGGCGTTGGGGTTCTTCAGCGTGTGCTGCATCACGCCGTTGGCGTCGGGCACATGCTGGAACCCAAAGATCACGGTAATGGCCAGCGGCAGTGCCATGGAAAAGCCGATGAAGGAACCGAAGGTCACGATGTACAGCGCCGTCAGTGACCAGGTGTGCTTGTTGCGAAAGATCGCAAACTGCTTCTTCACGCCGTCCTTCATCTCGCCAAAAGCTGCCAGCCGCATGACGGTGAGCGCCAGGATGATGTCCAGCGGAATGGCCACCCACATGCTCAGCAGGCCGAGGCCGGTGGGCTTGGGCAGGTACAGCCAAAGCATGAAGATGGTCGGCACGAACGCCAACGTATACAGGTAGGTGATCTTCAGAAATGCCACCAGCGGGTTGCCCGTGTTCGGGGACACCGTCTTCAGGTTATTCATGCCGAACCAGCAGAGCGCACCCAGCGGGATTAGCGAAAGCACCCAGGCAAAACCCGCGTTCTGGATCCAGGTGGGGGTTCCCGCAGCGATCTTGCCCAAGATCCATCCGCTGTCCTTGACCAGGGTCATCGACTCACCGCCAAACGCCCCCAGCAGCGGCAGGGTCATCACGACGGGAATCACGATCTGCATCGTGGTCACACCAAAGTTTCCCAGCCCGGCATTCAGACCGAGAGCCGTGCCCTGCAGACGCTTGGGGAAGAAAGTGCTGATGTTCGACATCGAACTGGCGAAGTTGCCACCGCCCACACCCGACCACAGTGCCATGAGCTGGAAAGCCCAGAGCGGCCATTCAGGATGTTGCAGCACAATGCCAGTGCCGATGGCCGGGGCCAGCAGCATCGAGGTCGTCAGGAAGATCGTGTTGCGCCCACCCGCCAAGCGGATCAGGAATGATGCAGGAATGCGCATCGTGGCACCTGCGATGCCGGAGATGGCCGTGAGCGTGAACAGTTCTGCTTGGGTAAACGGAAAACCCAGGTTCAGCATCTGCACGGTGATAATGCCCCACATACCCCAGACCGCAAACCCGCAAAGCAGGGCAGGCACCGATATCCAGAGGTTGCGGTAGGCGATGCGGCTGCCGGTGCTCTGCCAGAACTGGGCGTCTTCCGGGCGCCAGTCTTGAATGTCGGCGCCTGATGATGTCTTGTTGTTCATTCGAGTTTCCGATCTGAGGGATCAGTTCTGAAGAGAAAAGGGCTTGGCGTTGCTGCCCATGACCTCGGCTTTGCGGACCTCGGTCCAGTACATCCAGATCAGCGAAACCCAGACCACGCCATACATCAGCATGAAGGCGCTGGAGCGGATGCCGGTCAGGTCCATCAGAGCACCGAACAGGATCGGCAGAATGAAGCCACCCATGCCGCCCGCCAGTCCAACAATGCCGCTGATGGCACCGATGTTGGTGGGGTAGTCGTCACTGATGTACTTGAAAACACTGGCCTTGCCAAAGGCCCAGGACACCCCAAGAACCCCCATCAGCGCGGTGAAAGCGTAGACATTCAGGCCGATCTGAAAGGTCTTGGGCCCATCAACGGTCGTTACGGTGAACTCCGTCTGGGGATAGGACAGCAGGAACAGGCAGACCCAGCTGACCCACATCACCCACCAGGTAACCTTGTGAGCGCCGAACTTGTCGGAAAGTACGCCACCGACGGCTCGCAGAACACCGCCGGGCAAGGAGAAGCAGGCGGCCAGCAGCGCGGCGATGCGGATGTCCAGACCATACTCGCCCACGTAGTACTGCACCATCCACAGCGAGAGAGCGACGTAGCCACCGAACACAATGCTGTAGTACTGGCAGTACTTGAGGACCTTCGGGTCCTTCAGGGCCTTGAGCTGGTCGGTGAATTTGACGTTGCTCGGCACCAGGTGCGCCGGGTCGCTGTGACTGAAGAACCAGAATAGCACCAGGGTGCCGAGCATGATGGCCGCATACACCTGCGGCACCATGGCCCACCCAAAGGCCACCAGCAAAACCGGTGCAACGAACTTGTTGACGGCCGCACCCGAGTTGCCGGCACCGTACACGCCCATGGCCATACCTTGGCGATTCTTGGGGAACCAGCGGGCCACATAAGGCGTGCCGACCGAGAAGGAGCCCCCTGCCAGGCCCACGAACAGGCCAATCACCAGAAAGTGCCAGTACTCGGTCGCGTAGCTCATCAGCCAGATGGCCGGAACCGTGATGGCCATGACACAAGCCATGACAATGCGGCCACCATACTTGTCGGTCCAGATGCCCAGTGGCACCCGGATCAGCGAGCCCGTGAGCACCGGCATGGCGGTCAGCAGGCCAAACTCGGTCGCATTGAGGTTCAGCATCTTCTTGATCGGGATGCCGATCACGCCGAACATCATCCAGACCATGAAGCAGACCGTGAACGCCAGCGTGCTGACGATCAGGACTGACCACGCCTTTCTCTCGTTTCTCAGTTCCGTTCCCATGTTTCTTCTCCGGAAGACATGCATGAACTGTCGACGATCGGCGGACAAATGCCCATCCACCGATGGCATACCGGCGCGCGCCGGAGGTACTACGAGAAACTCACCGCCCTAGTTCGGAAGAACTATGCAGGCACTGAATCAGGACCTCAACGTCCTTTTTCCGTTCTTGGAACAATGCCTTGCGTGGCAGCAAACACAGCAGCCTGGACACGAGAACTTAAGTCCAGCTTGCGCAAGATGTGTTGGACGTGGATCTTAACTGTGGTTTCAGCAATGTCCAACTCCCTGGCAATCAGCTTGTTGCTGTCGCCCCGCGCGATCAGCATGAGGATTTCGCGCTCGCGGGGCGACAGGAGGAGCAGGCCTGGCGGAGTGGCCATCACTGCAGGCGGCGCAGGTGCAGGCGCTGGCGCCACCCTGGCTTCTGCAACGGCAGGCGCGGGGGCCGGCGGCATGGTGCCCCCCTGGCGGAACACCGCCACCAGCTTGGTCGTCATCTCGGGACTGATGACCGACTCGCCTGCCAGTACTTTTTCGATGTAATCGGCCAACTGCTCGGACTCCATGGTCTTCAGCAGGTAGCCATCTGCACCGCGCTGAAGGGCAGCCGCCAGATCTTCGGCGTTTTCGCTGACGGTCAGCATCAGCACCCGCACACCCGGCAAGGCCTCCTTGAGCGTGGCAATACCATCCACCCCCCGCACCCCAGGCAGGTGATTGTCCAGCAGGATCAGGTCTGGGCGAGCCTGCGCAAGGCACCGCAGTGCTTCACCCAGATCAGAAGCTTCTCCCGTAACCTCCAGCCGCTCGTCCTGGGTCAGCAAAGCCTTCAGGCCCCGGCGAAACAGGGTGTGGTCATCGACCAGCAGCAATCGAATCGGGCGTGTTGCAGTCATGATGACAAGTCTGAGGGTTCTGTCAGATTCATGCCAATGGTTCCAACATTGACCGTAGCCACCGGATAGGGCGGCAGGGTCAGCGTCACGCTCGTGCCCTCGCCCGGATCCGACGCCACAGCCACTCTAGCGCCAATGCGTTCCGCACGTTCGCGCATGATCTTGGTGCCCACGTGGGTTTCGCCGTGACGCACGCCCGTGTTGAAGCCCTGGCCGTTGTCCCTGACAACGAACTTCCAGGCAGCTCCCTTCACCACATCCAGGCTGACATGGCTGGCCTGCGCGTGCTTGCGCACGTTGGAAAGGGCTTCCTGAATCACATGCAGCACCTGCACCTGAACATCTGGCGGCAGAGGCAAGCCTTCTCCTTCGATGTGCAGGCGCGTGGGGAGACCGGTCTGGTGCTGGAACTTCTGCAAAGTTTCCTGAAGGGCCACCTCGATATGCTCGCCGCTGGTACGGGTTCGGAAATGCACCAGTAATTCGCGCACGTCGCCAATGCTTTCTCGCAGTCCCTCATCGAGTTCATCCAACGATCGCTGGACCTTCTCAGGCTGAGCTCGGTCGACGGCAGTACGCAGCAGTTGCGCCTGAATTTTCAGGAATGCCAAGGACTGCGCGATCGAATCGTGCAGCTCGCGCGCGAGCATGGCACGCTCGTCTCCGACAGCAGCTTCGCGCTCCAGGGCTGCAGCGCGCAGCCCCTCCAGGGCGCTGGCCAGATGTGCCGCCAGAGCATCCAGCAGTTCGGATTCCTCGGAACTCAGGTGCACTTCACTCCGAAAAAACAGGTCAATCTCACCGAGCAGACGTTGCTGCATCCTGACCGGTACGCTGACCAGACTTTCATAACCTGCCCGGGCACAATGGCGCATCGGGGCGTCTTCGTGGGCATGGATGGGAATAACACGAATACGCGCATCAGGCTTGAGATTGCCACAGGCGCACGCCCCAGCCAGCAGGCTGCGCTCCTCTTCCTGCATGTCGGATGGGAAGCAGTCAGACGCCAGCATAAGGTAGCGCTGGTTCGCCTCGTCAGACCAGCGCACCGCCACCGCGTCTGCCTTCATGACGTTGCGCACCCTCTTCGAGAACCCGCGCGCAAGCTCCTCGATGCTTGCAGCCTTCGCCAAGAAGGCACTGACCTCGTACAGAGCCTCCAGGCGCGCCCGCTGCGCCTCGATACGGCGCGTCTTTTCAACCACCTTCGCCTCGAGCTCACCATACAGCGACTGCAGCGTCTGTGCCATGTGGTTGAAACCCGCCGCCACCTGCCCGAATTCGTCCTCGGTATCGACATCCACCCGGGCGCTGAAGTCCCCCGACTCCAGGCGGTTCAAGCCCTGGCGCAGGTAATCCAGCGGGTGTATCACGTACATGTAGCCGGTGTAGAGCATCACCACCGCACCGATGATGGCCAGCGCCATCATGACCAACTGGAACAGGTTGAGTGTGGCGGTCAAGCCCGAAAGTTCAAGCTCAATCGCCAGCACCAGTCGGTCGATCCCATTCACGAATGCCTCGGCCGCCACCTGGGATGAGTTGCCCTCGGTCATTGCACCGTCAAGCCAAGCCTTCCGTTGGACTGACCACAGGCGCTCCACTTCCGAAAACCGCGCGTAAACCCCGGAATCCCTGGGCAAAAACAGGGGGCGCGCAGCATCGCCTTCTCGCAGCAGAATCAGGCTACGGTCGAACTCGCCGACCAAGGCTGCGACCTGATCCGGCGGCAGTTTGGCCTGGACGGCGCTACTCAGCCGCCATGTCTGCATGCGCATGCGACCGGCCTCGTTGACCGCGGCCGCGCCCCCTTCGAGCTGCCAAGTCACCCAGAGCGTCAGACCGATCGACGCCAACGCAACGATCAACAGCCCGGCGCCGATGCGGATGAGTTTCGTAGACAGGGAGGCGGTTCGTCGCATGCGCGTAGGTTACCCGTTCTTGCCACTGACCCGTTAACCCGTCACCGAAAGCACCCTCGTTCTTTGGAAATATATATTTTTCATGCATCTTCATGGACAATAGATACATCTCATATGAATGTTTAAGGAGCCACACCATGAATGCCATCACGCTGGATCGCGCAGAGCAAGCCATCGGCCAGATTGCTGTTGAACTGCCGGGTGCCACTGCTGTCTTCCGACGCCTCAAGCTGGACTTCTGTTGCGGAGGTCAGGTTGCCTTGCGCGAGGCTTGTGACGGCAAGGGCCTGCCGGTGGAGAAGGTGCTGGCCGAACTCGCCACACTTGACCGCCCCGTCAACCTGGACGCACCGGTGGAAGCCGGTGCATTGATCGACCACATTCTGGAACGCTATCACGCGGTGCATCGAGACCAGTTGCCTGAACTCATTCGCATGGCCCGGCGTGTGGAAGCCGTGCACCGCGATCATGCGGACGTACCCGCTGGCCTGGCAGACCACTTGGAACAGATGGAAGGCGAGTTGCTCGACCACATGGCCAAGGAAGAAGAAATACTCTTCCCTATCCTCAAGGCCGGTGGCTCGCCCATGGCGCAATACCCAATCATGGCCATGCGAACCGAACACACAGGTCATGGCCAGCAACTGGAACACCTGATGGCGCTGACCAACGACGCCACGCCCCCGATGGGTGCATGCAACACCTGGCGCGCGCTTTATGCAGGCATCGGCCAGTTGCAGAATGACCTGATCAATCACATCCACCTGGAGAACAACCTGCTGTTCCCGGGCTTTGAGCCGGGCCCGCAGGAGTGCTGCGCCTGACCACGATGGATCTCAGGAAACCATGGTCGTCGGAGAACGCTTCAACAGCATCAGCCATCTAGCAGGATGGTTTGGCTGGCACGGGGTGCCAGGGTGTTCTCGCTGGTGATATACGTGCTCATGGGTTGGCTCGCCCTGGTGGCGGTCGTACCGCTTTGACAAGCGCTTGGCCCGGATCGATTCGCGTGGCTCGCCGCTGGCGGCACCCTCTACACCGGAGGCATTATGGTCTATGCCACTGACCACAAGCTGCGCCACGGGCACGGCATCTGGAATCTGTTCGTCCTCGGCGACAGCACCTGCCATTACTTGGCCGTTTTTCTGTATGTGGCCTGATGGTCATGGGTACTCCATGAACGACACCTCTGATCACGCCTCTCAACATACCGTACCCCCACCAGTGGCAGCCATGCTTTTCCGATTGCCGGCTTACCCTGGTTCACTCATCCTCTATTGGCTTCTACCCGCGGCTTCCATGAAGATGCCCGCGCCTGGATTTCACTGACTTCCTCGGGGCTCAAGCGCTTTGCAACCAGGTCTCTGTACTCAACGGCCTGGCTTTCCTGGGTTGCGGCCAAATACAGCCAGAAATACGAGCCTTTCCAGTCCTGAGGAGCCCCCTCGCCTCTGGCCAGAGTCACACCGAGATGCAACTGAGCGGGAGCGTGACCTTGCTCAGCAGCGCGCCGATACCATTCGACCGCTTTGGCCTCGTTTGGTGGCATGCCCTCTCCATCTTTCAGCATCATGCCCACACTAAGCTGAGATACGGCTTCACCCTTCTCCGCAGCGCGAAGATACCACCCGAAGGCTTCCTCTTGGTTCTTCGTCACTCCCCGGCCGGTGACAAGCATCGTCGCCAGGTTGTGCTGAGCTTTGAGATGACCGCCCTCTGCTGCCCGACGAAACCACGTTGCTGCTTCCACGTCGTTCTGCGCCACGCCACGCCCGGACAAGTACGCCACCGCCAGGTTGTACTGCGCTGACACATGACCTTGCGTGGCTGCCCGCAAGAACCAGGTTGCGGCTTCCTTTTCGTTTCGTGCAACGCCCCGCCCATCGGACAGGCTCTTGCCCAATCTGTTCTGGGCATTATCGACCCCTTGCTCTGCAGCGCGGCGATACCACTTAATGGCTGCCGTAGGATCCGGTGCCACGCCTAGGCCCTCATCCAGCATGAAGCCCAAATTAGCTTGAGCGATAGGGTGCCCCTTCTCTGCTGCACGGCCATACCAGGAAACGGCTTCCTGAAGGTTCTGCGCCACGCCTAGTCCATCCTCCAGTGCCCGAGCCAATGCGTACTGTGCATGCACATGCCCCACCTCCGCAGCCCGGCGAAACCATACCGACGATTCCTTCAGATTGGGCGAGCCGGCAGCACCTGAAGCCAGCATCACACCCAATCTGTACTGAGCATCATCCTGACCTTGGTCTGCTGCGCGTCGATACCACTTGACTGCTTCATTCGGATCCGCAGCGATGCCCTTGCCCTCTTCATACGCCATACCGAGGGCAAACTGCGCGTGCACATACCCTTGATCCGCCGACCGTTGGAACCACTTAACCGCTTCCTCTTCATTGCGTGGAGCGTCTTTTCCGAAAAAGAGTCTCCCGCCCACTTGGAACTGAGCCGCGGCATCCCCTTGCTTGGCGGCTTCCATCCATGCCGCCGGTTGAGCTACCGCCAGAAAGTTCGAAAAAATCAGCGCTGCACCAATAAAAAAACTACGTAAGTTCACATTAATTACCTATGTATATTTAAATGAATTCTTACGTATTATTTTATATGACGCATTGAAACGCTGAAAAATTTCCAAACGAAATGACCAAACTGCCCCTGGTAGCCTTCAAGTCACGCGAGGAGCTACACCAACTGCATCCAGGCAGGCCGCATCCGAGATCAATCAATTCCGACTCATAGGCACTCATCCCTTGCGAACCGGACAACCGTCACTCCAGGGCGCGCTTGCCGCAAAGAAGGCATCACAAGCACGCAGTCGTCATAAGGGGTCGTGACGATCTTGCCGTTGTCGTTACCAATAGGAGTTCCTGCTTTTGGAATGACCTCAAGGTTTCGGTAGGAATCCAGGAAGCTGAAGTTTTTGCTTCGCACGGTCACGCCATCAGTCACGCGTAACAGTCGTTGCTGAGAAACGTCGGCGCAGCGCCATCCTTGAAGCGCATTGGACGAGGTGACGGCGTCAAGGATTTGCGCTTCAACCAGGAACCGAGCCGAGATGTCTCGCGCCACGCGCAGACTCGCAGGGTCGCCATGAAATCCGCACTCCACAAGCAGTGAGCGGGTCTCCCCGGCTTCCGTATCTGTCAGGCCGAACCGCCCGAAATCGCGCATTCGCGTGCCGTCCTTATGACCCTCGTCGACAACGACGTGTTCTGGGGAACGCAGTCTGCGCGCGAGCTCGATATTGCGTGCGTGAGTTCCAACCAACAAGAGCGGCTCGCCCGGCTCATGCATGGAGTGCAAGTCCAACAACCAGTCCGCTCGCTCCACAAACGGAAGCAGCTCTCGCGCACGTCGGCGCTCCGAGGAACCCGCATTGGCCATTCGATCGGTCGACCATTGGCGATTCAGATCTTCATCCACCGAACGAGACGCATCAAACGCCTCAGGATCGAACTGGTCGAATGCAGCAAGATTGCAGAAGGCCAATGTCAGGCTCCCCTGCCGCGGCCGAACACCCGCATCGAGCAACCCCTTAACGGCCCAGGCTCCGCAAAGTTCGTTGCCGTGAATCAGTGACGTGACCATCACTCGGCGGCCAGGCACACCTGACTCGAAATGCCAAACTCCTTCTGTGTCCGTGTTGCCCGCTCGCCAAGTACTGATGTCCGGCTTCTGCAGTTGGAATATCGGCTCCGTCATTCTTTGACCTTCGCGAATTCCACGATCTTCTGATACTTGGAGCTTTCGTCTGCCAAGAAGCGATCCATGTCGACGTCCAGTGGAGCGATCGTGGAGCCTGACTCTTCGAGCCTCTTCCGGAACTCAGCTGTCTGCAGAACCTCGCTGAGCGCAGTGCGAAGCTTGGACAAAATATGCGGCGGCATCTTGGGCGGAGCCATGAGCGCGAACCAAACGCCGATGTCCATATTCTTTAGAGCAGGCACCTCGGCTAGAGCAGGAATTTCCGGAGCCACTGGTGATCGCTGTTTTTCGGTTACGCCCAATGCCACCACCTTGCCGCTACGAATGTGAGGAAGGCCACTGGAGAGCACGAATACACCGTATTCGAGGCCTCCGCCCACCAAGTCTATAGAGAGAGGGGCCACTCCTCGATATGGAATGTGGGTCATGAACAGTCCGCCCTGTTGCTTGACCATCTCTCCTGCGAGGTGGAGTGCTGTTCCGACCCCGCTGCTTCCATAGCTGAATCGCCCAGGCTTGGAACTTACCGCCCTCAGGAACTGGCTGGCATCTTTGACTCCAGTGGCGTTAGATGCCACCAAGACCATTGGAGTCGTGGCAACCAGGCCAACCGGCGTGAAGTCTTTGTAGGTGTATTTGACAGTTGCGGGCGTGATCAGTTTGTTGATCGCGATCTCGTTATTTGCCCCCAGCAGCAAGGTGTAGCCGTCTGGCTGGGCCTTGGACACCTTCAAAGCGGCAATCGCGCCTCCTGCACCGCTCGCGTTTTCAACGACGACGGGAACTCCCAGACTCTTTGCTAGGTGATCTGCTACTGCACGTCCGGTTAGGTCGGTGCTACCTCCAGGCGGATACCCCACGACCACGGTGATCGACTTACTCGGATAAGCCGCATCTTGGGCACAAGCTTGGCTCAAAGTTATTGAAAGGACCGAAAGCGCTGTCACGCCAAGGAAAAGCGAACGAGTATTCATGGGATTGCCTCCTGTTGGAAGTTCAAATTCTGCTTTCCGAGAGCAATCCTCATGTGCTGATTAGGCACAATGACTTGCTGAAAGGTACCGGTCAACCGGGATCCACTGCTTGCCAGAATGACTCTGCTTCTGGCGAAAGCCTTCGTTTGGGCCGCACCATGCGAATTTCGAAACCAATCTCCAACGCTTTGCCGCTCACTGGCGCCAGCTGCTTGGACTTGCAGGCACCCGCAGCCAGAGACCAGGGCAACCAGGCGACGCCTAGCCCCTTGAGTGCGTATTCAAGCAACGCGTCCGCCGAATCGCACTCAATGGTTTCGTTGAGGTGGGGCGCCTGGGGATGGTTGCTCAAGTGATCGCTCACAAGCCGCCCGAGCGCCAACGTCTGGGCATACGCCAGGAAAGGAACCGCCTCGCCATGAGCGAAGGTGAAGGACGGTTGACCTCGCGCGTCGACTTTGCCAACCGGCACTAAGCGATCACTCGCTACCCTCCGCTGCAGGTACTGATGTGAGCTAAGGCGTAGCGCAATCTGTGGATGGTGGTAAGTCAGCATGAAATCTGCCTCCCCACGCTCGAAACGCTGCAGGGTTTCCGACATCTGACCGGTGCGCACGACCACACGCACGCCTGCGTGCCTTCTACTCAACCTCAGAAGCCAATCAGCGGCCACTGTACGGGCCAATGATCGCCCAGTCACCAAGGTCACCGTCGCGCGACGGCCTCTTCCTTCCTCGCCTCCAATTTCTCGCCTGGCTTGCACCATCGCAGGCACGACCTGAAGTGCAAAGCCCAACAGCTTCTCGCCTTGTGCAGTCAGTCGGGTAGCGGCCCCGCGCCGTTCGATAAGCGGCGCTCCTGCCCAATTTTCTAGTGCGCGGATGCGACGACCAAATGCCGGATGCGTGACATTGCGCTGCTCCGCAGCCCGACTAAGGCTACCGGTTTGCGAAAGTGCAATCAGATCCTCGAGCCATGTAGTCTGCATATTGCCCCCTGCTTCCGCATTCAACGAGACGATGGTGTAGTCGACGATCTATTGCTGACCGTCTCTTTCAAATGGATTCAAACACATCGCGCAGACCAATTGGCGGGAATAACAGCCACTCCGGCTGCGACATCGCCAGGATGACTTGGCACTTCACCGCAGAACCGCCTTGTCAGGATGCCCCCATGCAAGCCCCATGCGCTTCACTGACTCTCACCTGATCCGGGTCATTTTGATCACACCACCTTCGGCCACCTGAAGATCAACCCATCTCGAATTACCAGGATGCTGAGCCACGTAATCGGAAGCCCCCACATGAACCACCTCGTAGCCTAGTTGAACAACATATGACATCAATTGTCTCTTGTCACTCTCAAACCAATCGTAGCTCCACACTTCAAGCAACAGAGGCGGGTAATTATTTCTTCTCAAAAACTCAGCACCTCCCTTGAGAACACTTAACTCAGAACCTTCCACATCGATTTTGATGATGGATGGGGGCCGATCCATCTCAAGACTATCCAAATTGATCAATGGCACTTTTCTTGCCATCTTCTTAACCGAACCCTCTACACCCTGCAGCTCTCTATACTTCTTTTCTAGCGAGAAAGCGCCAATATTTAAGTTGTTCTCATAGTCAATTTCAGGAATTTCGACCTCGCCCATAACATCACCAACCGCGCCATAGATGGCATGGCAGTTATCCAGCCTGTTCAAGAAAATATTACCGCAGAACTGGTAATAGATAATTCTCTGAGGCTCAAATCCATACACCTCACCACCAACGCCTTGAATGTGCTTTGCCAAGGGTATCGAATACGCCCCTAAATTCGCACCGATATCCAACACCAGAGGCCGCTCAACCGTGGATATCATGAACTTTGATATTTCAAGCAGATGCTCCTCCCATTTGCCCGTCCTGTACAAGACATTCGAAATGGCGTCACCTGTTGAAAATAGCAAATAATCAGCATCCTGGCACTCAACCTGGCTAATTCGGGGAAGCATAATCAGACCTTCAAGTTTCCAAATAATTCAGGATAAATCCTCGAACAGGTTCAGCTGGTCAAGATCGATGTCTGGGCACTTGCGATTGGCAAAGAAGTTGGCAAATGAATCCATGATCGATCGTCGAGGGTAACGTGAACAACTCTAGTACCTGATGCGGACTGACTGCTTGCTGGATTCGCCCCGAAATCCAGTCTTGCGAACGCCCCCTATCCAATGATGGGCGCGTGCTAGGCCGAAGGCATCTGCCGCATCCAGCTTGGCATATCCGGGCAGCAGAACACGTTGGCCTTCTTCTGGCGCGCGTGTGTGTGGACACCGAAGAAGCGCTGCAGACAAGTGGCGACCTGATCGGCCCGCTGTCGCGCGGCGTGCTGCGCGCTGACGACGTGCGTGGCACCCTCACCACGCTGTGCAAAGGCATAGCCACCGGGCGCAACACGCCGACCGAGCGCACGGTGTTCAAGTCGGTCGGCGCGGCGCTGGAAAACCTTGCCGCCTTGGTGCAGGTGTTTGAGGCCGCGCGCATCTGAAGCGGTGGTTCAATCCAGCGGCGGCAGAGCGGGCCCTGGCGAAGCTGCCACCAAGGTAGTGGCCTGCGCTTGCAGCAGGGCCAGCAATTCAGAGAGCTGTTCGCGCTGGGCCCCAGTCATGCCCGCGAGCAGTTCGCGCTGGATCGCCACAATCCGGGGAAACACTTCGCTGTGCAGGCGCCGCCCCTCGTCGGTGAGGTAGATGTGGACCTCCCGCCGGTCTGAGGGCTTGGGCACACGAAGCACCAGATTTTTCTGAGCAAGGCGGGTAAGGTTGCGCGACGTTCGGGCGCGATCGAGCATGGCGATGCTGGCCAATTCAGACGAGAGGACGCCTTCGCGGTTCACCAACGACGACAGGATCCGCCACTCGCGCCGGGTGATGCCGTATTCCTGCTCACACATGCGAACCACTAGCGGCGCGGCGGTGGCATGGATGCGGTAGAGACGGTAGAGCAGGAGTTCGTCCTGGGCCAAAGGGTTTTCGATGCGCGACATGGGGAGGTTTTACGCGTTTTCGGCTGAGGGCGGCACGGGGTGGATAGGGAAAACACCGGGATCAATTGATTTCTGCAATTGTTTGTCATTCCCTAGCATGTGTGGTTTTCACGGGGAAATACCCGTTTGACAACCCACTGGAGACCAGCCCCATGCAAAGAAGAAGCCTTTTGGCCACCGCCATGACCCTGGTCACCTGCGCCGTCGCCCTGCCCGTACCGGCACAGGAGAAGCCGCCGCTGAAGATCGTGGTGGGCTTTCCGCCTGGCGGATCAGCCGATCTGCTGGCCCGGCTGATGGCCGATGGCCTGAAGAACGACTTTTCTCAGGTGATCGTGGAAAACAGGCCCGGTGCGGGTGGCCGCATTGCGTTGGGTCAGGTCAAGCGCGCGCCGGCCGACGGACAGACCGTGGTGCTGCTGCCCAGCGGTCCGATGGTGCTGTTCCCGCACGTGTACAAAAAACTGGACTACGACGCGGTGACCGACTTCACCCCGATCTCGCTGCTGGCGCACTTCCAGTTCAGCGTGGTGGCCGGTGCCGGCGTGCCGGTGAAGGGCGTGAAAGACATGATTGCGCGCGCCAAGGCCGAACCTGGCAAGAGCACCTACGGCACCCCCGGCCAGGGAACGCTTCCGCATTTCATGGGCGTGCTGTTCGGCCAGCGGGCCGGCGCCGATCTGACGCATGTGCCATTCCAGGGTGGCGGTCCGGCCAACGCCGCGCTGCTCGGTGGCCACATCGACTACAAGTTCGACGTGGTGACCGAAACCGCCGAATTGCACCGCACGGGCAAGGTGCGCATCATCGGCGTCACCGGCCCCCAGCGCGACCCGCAGGTGCCAGATGTGCCCACGCTCAAGGAACAGGGTGTGGACATGGTGGCCACAGCCTGGTTCGCCATGTACGGCCCGGCCGGGCTCAAGCCCGAGGTGCGCGACATGCTTAGCGCCGCCGTGGCCAAGGCCATACGCACACCCGCACTTCGCGCCAAGCTCATTGAGCAGGGCTACGAGCCGGTGGGCTCGACGCCAGCGGAACTGGCCGCCGCACAGGCCACAGACCTCAAGCGCTGGGAGGGCCCGATCAAGGCCACCGGCGTGCAGTTGGACTAATTCCATACTTTTTTCTCCTCGGAAATCTTCGATGAACCGCATCCGTCGCCACACCCTCTCCGCCCTCGCCTGCACCGCCCTCTCGATGCTGGGTACTGATGCCATCGCCCAGCCAGCGTACCCGGCCAAGCCGGTGACCCTGGTCACCAACTTCCCGCCCGGCGGGCCGGCCGACATCCTGGCGCGTTCGGTTGGCGCCGTGCTGCAGGAAACGCTCAAGCAGCCCTTCGTGGTCGACAACAAACCCGGCGCGGGCGGCAACGTGGGCGCCGCAGTGGTGGCCAAAGCGCCAGCCGATGGCTACACGGTGCTATTCGGCATCGACACCACCTTCACCATCAACCCGCACCTGTACCCGGCCATGCCGTTCAAGCCCTCCGACCTCAAGCCGGTGGTGATCATGGCCTCGTCGGGCCTGCTGCTGGGTGTGAATCCCAAAACCGGTATCAAGAGCTTTGGCGACCTGCTGAGCCAGGGCCGGCAAAAGACACTGAACTTCAGCTCGGCCGGCAACGGCAGCCCTGGCCATTTGGCGGCGGCCATCCTGTCCAGTAGCACACCGGTGAAGACCATGCACATCCCCTACCGCGGCAACACACCGGCCGTGACCGCCGTGCTCAGCGGCGAGGTGGACGGCGGCATTCTGGCCACACCGGGCATGCTGCCGCACGTGCAGAGCGGCAAGATCACCGCGCTGGCCGTGACCAGCGGCCAGCGCTCGCAGCTTGCGCCCAAGCTGCCCACTGTGGCCGAACTGGGCCTCAAGAGCTTGGAGCAGGAGGTGCTGTACCTGGTGATGGTCCCCGCCGCCACGCCCGACTCCGTGGTGCAGATCCTGACAAACGGCATCACAGACGCGCTGCAGCGCCCCGACGTGAAGGAGCGTCTGAAGAGCCTGGACCTGTTTTATGAAGGCCAGACCGGTGCCGCGGCGGCCAAGCGCCTGGCCGACATGGGTGTGCGCTACGGCCAGATCGTGCGCGCCACCGGCATCAAATCCGACTGAAGGTACGGCCTCATGCATCGCCCCAACATCATCTACATCGTCAGCGACGACCTGGGCTACGCTGATCTGGGCTGCTACGGCGGCCGCCCGGCTGGCTTTGGCGCCGTGTCGCCGAACATCGACGCGCTCGCCGCCGGCGGCCTGAAGCTCACCGAGGGCTACGCCAATTCGCCGGTGTGCTCGCCCACCCGCTTTGCGCTGGCTACCATGCGCTACCAGTACCGCCTGCGCGGCGCGCTAGATGAGCCGATCAACAGCCGCAGCAAGGGCAGCGCCACGCTGGGCCTGCCGCCCGACATGCCCACCCTGCCCTCTCTGCTGAAGGAGGCTGGCTACCGCACCGCGCTGATCGGCAAGTGGCACCTGGGCTACCCGCCGCACTTCGGCCCGCTACGCTCGGGCTACGAAGAATTCTTCGGCATCATGGCCGGCGGGGTCGACTACTTCACCCACTGCAGCAGCAGCGGCGACCACGACCTCTACATTGGCGACGAAACGCACAAAGAGGTGGGCTACCTGACTGACGTGTTCTCGAAACGCGCGGTGGAGCACATCCACCAGCACGCGGCCGACGCGCAGGCGGGGCAGCCATTTTTCCTGAGTCTGCACTACACCGCGCCGCACTGGCCTTGGGAAACCCGCGACGACGCGCACGTGGCGCCGGAGGTGGCGGCCAACCTGTTCCACCTGGATGGCGGCAACGTGGAGAGCTACCGCCGCATGATCCACCACATGGACGAAGGCATCGGCTGGATCACGGCCGCGCTGCGCGAGCACGGCCTGCTGGAGAACACGCTGATCGTCTTCACCAGCGACAACGGCGGCGAACGCTTCAGCGACAACTGGCCTCTGGTGGGCGGCAAGATGGACCTGACCGAGGGCGGCATCCGCGTGCCTTGGATCGCGCACTGGCCGGCGGTGATTCCGGCAGGCTCGGTGAGCGAACAGCACTGCCTGACCATGGACTGGTCGGCCACGATGCTGGAACTCGGTGGTGGCCAACCGCACCCGGACTACCCGCTGGACGGCGTGTCGCTGGCGGCGCTGCTGCGCGACCCAGCGCACCGCTTCGAGCGGACCATGCACTGGCGCATGAACCACCGCGGCCAGCGCGCGTTGCGCGAGGGGGCTTGGAAGTACCTGATGGTGGACGGGCACGAGTACCTGTTCAACATCCCGGCGGACGCGCGCGAGCGCGCCAACCTCGCGAAACGCGAACCACAGCTTTTAGAAGCGCTGCGCGAGCGCTGGCTGGCCTGGAACGCCACCATGCCGCCGATACCGGACGACGCGACGGTGAGCCTGGGATATTCCACCCAGAACATGCCGCAGCGCTGAAACATTGAGCCTGGACCACCCACGCGGGACGCTACGAACAGCGCACGAACCGCCTGCGCTGTTTTTTGTCTTGACCTCGTCCCAGCGGGGCCGTGCCGAAAAGAGCAGTTCGAAAATCCGGCCGACCAACACTGCGCCAACTCGGGCAACCATAAACACACCCATTCACACCCATTCTTGGACGCCTTGACCACCCGCCCGGCGTGGATTCCACTTGCTTTAGTCCCATTTTGGGACTACACTTCGACCCATGCGAGTGATTGCCGTGTCTACCCTTCGGGCCTTCTGGGAGCGCTACCCCGACGCCGAGCAGCCGCTAAAGGCTTGGTACGAGGAGGCCGCCAGTGCGAACTGGAGCCAGCCCGCCGACATCAAGGCGCAGTACCGCAGCGCCAGCGTGCTGAAGAACCGTCGCGTGGTCTTCAACATCAAAGGCAATGACTACCGGCTGATCGTGGCCATTGCGTACAAGTTGCAGATCGTCTACGTGAAGTTCGTCGGCACCCACAAAGAGTACGACGCAGTGGACGCAGAAACCGTTGAAATGGCCTGACCGGCCACGGAGGAAAACATGGACATCCGCCCTATCCACACCGAAGCAGACTACAAGGCCACACTCAAAGAGATTTCGGCCTTGATGGAGTCCGACCCTGATCTGGGTACACCAGAGGGGGATCGCCTGGACATCCTGGCCACGCTGGTGCAAGCCTACGAGGCCAAGCACGTGCCCATCTCCGCGCCAGATCCGGTGGAAGCCATCAAATTTCGGATGGATCAGAGCGGTCTGTCCGTCAAAGATCTTGAGCCGATCATTGGCAAAAGCAACCGCGTCTACGAAGTTCTGAACCGCAAGCGCCCGCTGACGCTGGCCATGATCCGCAGGCTGCACAAGAGCCTGGGCATCCCGGCCGATGTGCTGATTGCGGAGACGGCTGCAGGGTGATCATCGAACACAGCGCTTGGCTTTGACGGTGAACAGCGTTGCCAGCTCTTCATTCCCGGCCTGTCTGGCTGGTCGACAGGCTCTTAGGGTCCAGAGCAGGCTGGTTGCCTGCCGGATTCGGGTTGAAATCCAGCTTTGCCGACGCCCCTACCCGATGATGGGCGCGGGCTCCCGCCCTTCAACCCAGATTTTCCATTAGGCGCACCTTCGGTGCTGCTTGGGCGTCAGCGGTGCATTTGCGGTCATTTCGGCCTCTCTTCGTCGCCCATAGCTGCTGCTATGGGCTCCTCAGTCGGGACCAAACTGCCTCGCAACTGCCCTCGCTGCCATCCCAGGCCCTAATGGGAAATCTGGGTTCAAAGGCCGATTGCACGGCCTCGACCATGCGCAACGCGAGCAGCCGATCTTCCAACTGCGGATACTCCCGCGCCAGCTTGCCTGACACCTGCCAGCTGTTGTCTTTGATCGAACGGATGATGCGGGCGTCATCAGGGTCAGTCATCTCCATCACGTCCTTGATGCGTCGCTGGGCGAGCTGGAATTTCAGCAGCACCCTCGCCTCCTCCGCCATCTCGTTCCGGATCGTGTGCGCGACTAATCTCGCCGTATAGACCGCCTGCTCGGTCAGGTCGGGGTAACGCCACGCGAAGTGGGCGTCCCCATAGTCGTCAAAGACAAGGTTCGACTTTATGCCGTCGGCATAGGTGACCAGCGGGCCGAATCGGCGGGCATCGGCATACCGCCGCATGAATGGACGAGAAAAAACCTCCAGCTTGCGGTCGTAGCCGTGCCCGAACTCGCGGGTGTTCGTGATGCCCGCCGACACGGGCAGGATGATGCCCTCGGGCACCGCACCGTCTCGCTGCAGCGTGTCGTTGATCAGGAACCGGTGGATGCGGCCATTTCCGTCGCTCATGGGGTGCACATAGACGAAACCGAAAGCAATGGCAGCGGCACGCGCCAGTGCCTCCTGACCACGCGTGGCACGCTCGAATTCGATCAGTCCGTTGCGCATCCCGGCCACGTCATCGAAATGGGGAGCGATGTAGTGGACGATGTCACCCTGTAGGCTGAACTGCCCCACGAAGACCGGTGAGCGGCGAAGGCCCCTGCTGAGTGCCGCCTCAGCGAGGATGCCCACTTGCAGCACCTGGAGACTCGCGTCGGACATCGGGTCGGCGATCTTGCCGCAATGCTCTCCAATGACGTGCGCGAAACGCCTGATGCGCTCGGTCTTGTCGGCTTCGTTTTCGATGAGAAAGCTGGCCCGCGACTCCTTGAGCGTCAGCCAGGCAGCAGACCGTGCGCCGCTTCCAGCGCCTTGAACCCCACATGCATGTTACGTAAATCCGATATCTGGAAAGCGGAAACGATAACAAGAGCCAGAATTAGCTCCATAACGCTACGGGGTACTGATACACAAAACAGCTCTCAGAACAATCAAAACTACCCAACGTAGGAAAGGCCGTACGAAAACAGTATGAAAGAAGACAAGCAGCATCAAAAATACTAATTGACAGCGAGATGAGGTCACTCAGGTGCGTTGAAAACGTTCAGGTCCTGCCTGCGTCACCTTGCTCCGCCTCGCCACCACTTCACCGAGCCTCACCTGGCCGCAGCAACAACACCGGCGCCAGCGTCAGCGCCGCTCGGACCGCTGGCGTGGCCGCATAGGCATCGCTGGCGCGCAGCAGTTCGCCGAACCGTTTGGGGTCGGTGATGGCCTGGAAGTGCTGGGGTTCGGGCCTGCGCAGTGCGTCTTTCAGATCACGTGCCGGATTGATCATGCTGCGCCGAACCTCGAACCACTCGCGGCCCACGTCTTCGAACTGTAGCCGTCGACGTAGATGGCCGTTCTTGTCAAGTTCTTCTTACCACCAATGAGAAAGCCACCTTACGGTGGCCTTCTCGCCCTAAACAAAAGCCAATTGAATGGCTCCGCGAAGGGATTGTGATAGATCAATATACACGTTTAAACGTGGCTTCGCCTAGTCACCGCGGCCTGTACTGCACTGAAGGAGTGCAGGAGGCCGTCGAAATCAACTAAGACGACGGGAGCGAAACGGAAACCAGTCGCCCCCTGGCGAGAGCATTCAAGCGCTCAGGAAGCGAGTGACTTCGGCCCAATCGTTAGTCGAGAGGGCGACGTCCTCGAAGTCGCCAGCTTCCTCGTCGTAGCACGAAACGCAGAAGCGCTGGCTCCTGCCGGATCCGCGGTCGGCATAGTTGGCGTAGTCGACATACACTTTCAAACCGCGCTTCGCGTTCTCGAATGAAGGAGCGGCATCGATGTAGCTCGATGAGTCGACATATCCTTCGGGTATGGTCGGCAAGGTTGTTATGTCGAAGTCGGGAAATTCGCGACGCAGTCGTTCAAGGTGCATATGGGAAGCGTGTGAAGGCTGGAGGCTAGGGATTTTACGTCTCTCAGTGTCGTCATTCGCCACGATGTCCCACGAAATAGAGATTGAATTAGCGCTACGCGAATTCTCCCCAAGCCAAGCAAAGAGACTCGCACGTCGCGCGTGCGTATCGCGTGATCACCGATGACCCATTCACGGGCTTTGTTTCCGACCAAGTAGGTTCAATGCTCTTCCGGCAAACACCGGGCGTCCGCTATGCACTTCGATGAAAGACACCCTGCGGTCGAAAGCCGACGATCTATTGGAGCTGACAGGCCAGACCGCTCCTGATACCCCAAACGCAGAAAATCCCCAGAACTCCTTCGAGCGCTGGGGCTTTTAATGCTTGGTGGCCTGGGTTGGAATCGAACCAACGACACGGGGATTTTCAACACACATAACAATCTGTAAATTACACAGTAAGGCGTTGTTTTATAAGGCGTCTTTCCATTTTTCCGCCTCAACTTCTGCTTTTGCCGAACCTTCTGCCGAACCCTTCCGAGCTCCGAGCCAGATGTCCATCGGTTTTCTCGAAGTGGGACAACGACATAGCGGTCCGAGCACCGAACCGAACTACCGAACCGCATGGTCATGACGGGAAATTTTCCCTGACTAGCTGCGCTCTCGCTTGCCGTCTGGCCAGAGAGCGAGTCAGTCGCGCTCTCTGGCAACTCCGTTGACCCTGTTCGGCAATGGAACGCCCGCGACAACTGCTCACACCACAGGTGAATAGCTGCTCACGCCCCGAAGCGACCATTCTGGAGTGCAGGGTGAGCCGCTGAGCATGGCGAATGCACCAGTGTGTCGCTGTCGGTTGATTCCACATACGCACCATCTATGACTTTCCGTCGATGAGGCGGTGCAGTGCCGCTATACGGAGGTGGGTTCCAGCTGCGGCTTCGTTAACAGTCCACAGCGTGAACTGGGTCACCCGATTGAAACGCGGCGACAATCCCTTGATATCCGCCTGCGCGGCTGTCGCCAGCAAGATGGCATCGCAGCCGCCAGACATAACCGCCTTTTGCAGCACTAACCGGTGACGCGTTATGAACGCGATGTTTTTCGCATGCAGAAAGTCCTCGGCGGCCACGCGCGTAGGCTGAACCAAGATGGAGCGCTGAGGGGTGATGTCGTCAAGATTGAAGGCCACAACACCAGGGGCACCCATCGCTTTCAATTGCCGACATCCTTTTTGCAGCTGCTTTGAGACGCTGTCCTCGGAGTAAACCTTCTTGCAGGCCAAACCGTACTCCCCGAGTAGGCCGGGCAGCGTCACGGCGAGGTCTGGCGGTTCCTGCATCCGTACGGGAACTTGGCGTTGCCTCAAGAACCGATTGAGGTCGAGCTCCCACAGCGCGTCTTTTCCCTGAGATGGCTGGCGCGTCGAGAGGTGCATATCGCTTTTTGTGATGCGACGTATCGCCTCTTTCGCCTCGGGCTCGTCAAGCACTGCTTCAACGGCGTGGGCGATGCGAACTGCCTCATCCGCTTGCATCAGGGTCAAGATGTCGTGTCCGTTGGTCTGGGCTTCCCACTGCTCGTTCAGAACCTGTGCCTTCTGGAACAGAGAGCCTAACGCGCTATTAGGTCGGCATTGCAATCCTTGTGCCTCAATGCCTGCTCGAACGCGTCTCACAGTTTCGGCAATCTGCGCGTACGTCTGCACTCGATCCGACCGTTCGAGTCCGTGCAACTGAACAAGCGAAGGGTTTGCTGTGGATGTCATGAGAGGTCAAATAGAACGAGCATCAGCGAATTCTGCCCGGCGAGTCACGTGGCTAGCCGTCCTGAGCGATTGAACCACGCTAGGCGGCCGAGACCATGAACACCAAAATCGTTGACCACCGACAGCAATCGCTGCAAAGCCGTATCTATAGAAAGCCGTTCCAAACTGAACCTGCCAACACACGGAACTCTTGGCATTGACCAACTGCTGTCGCACCGCTGGCGGCCTGTCACCATCTGAACAACATCAACCATGACCTAGAGGTACGTTCAACATGGGTTCGCCGCACGCATAGCGCTGAACGTCAGTGCAATCGTTTAGCACCCAATCCGAAGGGTCAGGCGTAGATACGTCAACTAGTGAAAAGCCTCCTGGGCCTTTTTGGCAAGAGCCGATCGATCACTTCAGCATGCAAAGTTGCCCTATCTGACCAAAAGCCCATGCTGTAGCGAGTATTTTCGTAGTGGATGGTCGATCCGTATTCGATCGTGCTTAGAAAGTCTCTCGCTTGATGGGCAATTGATTTGAGACCCGTGATCGCAATAATCGCATCCAAAGGCAGCGATTCAATGCGAACAAGCTCGCCCATCGGCCATGCAGAATCAAGCCCGGCCCTAATGCGTATAAGTGCAGCGGCCGAGCTAGCTTTGGACGCTCCTTCAACTAAGCCGCACACACTCGAAGCAAAGGAGGCAGCGTATTGAAGCGAATTCTGCTTCCTCTGCTCAACAGCTCTACGCTCCACAAAAAGCGGGATGATAAAAGCTGCCCCAATGGCAATGACACTAAACACAGCCTGCATCCATCCGGACCACTCGGCCTTCGTCATACACGACCACCAGCCTTGGGGAACCACCAGCAGACAATATTCCTGCGCAGGCTTGGTGGCCGCCACCGCTGCGGCAATGCCTTCAGCCAACTGATTTGCAGATTCCATGGATCCCCCGGTTGTTACGGGGAGTATCGCGCACGGGCGCACGATCATTGCCTCTCAGCAGGGCTTCATCTACATCGCAGCGGACAACGAGTACCAATGTCCTGCAGGCGAGCGCGCCATTCATCGCTTCAAGACCGTGGATACCTATTAGTTTTCTCGAAGTGGGTCAACGACATTAAGATTCACCTGAGAAGTCGATGTAACTTTTTTCGTGATGACAGATTATCACAAGGTTACGAAACTCGTGACATGGTCACTGAGTTTCGGTCAAGTCCAAACATCGTCGGAAAGCGCATGCGCTCTCGGCATGAGGAACTGGGCCTGTCGCAGGAAAAAGTGGGGGTGCAGATTGGCATCGACGAGTCATCGAGCCGTGCCAGGATCAGCCGCCATGAGCTCGGCACACACGAGCCGCCTGTGGACACAGCAAGGCTCATTGCCAAGGCCCTGCGCATGCCATTGGCTTATCTGTACTGTGATGAGGATGACGTGACCGTGTTGCTCATGGAGCTGGCTACTAAATCAACAGCCCAGCGCAAGGCTCTCGTTTCCCAGTGGCGGCAGGGCTTGCGTTAGGTCAGTGCAAGGGCAACTGCCGGCTAGCTGTCTAATTTGGCGAGTGACCAGTAACTGGGAACCAAACATTCACTTTAGTCACTGGCAAGTGGTCGCGCTCGTATTTCAGTCTTGTCAGAAAGCTCCAGTGCATCCTGACGTTCTTTGCCAGAGTATTTCACGGTGCTTTCCGGCTTGCCGCGCCTAGATGTAATGCACGGCACAGGTGTTTTAGTGCGCTGACAGATCGAAGAGACGGCCCACATCGAATCGACCACAACCTAGGCCGTCGCTCGACCGGCCCGTAGAAATGGCGACGAATTGGGCCGTCCGCGATGGAGGACAGCTATTTTGAAGTCTAGTATCTAGTCGCTCGTCAACTAGCAAACCAGTCCAGCATCCTCATAGATACCCAGTAGAGACCCCAGCCGAAAACGCTGAGGGTGGGCAGCATCAGGAGGCCCTTGGCCATTGGAACGCTACCCAATACCGAAACCGCCCAAGAAGGCGTTGGGCGCTTGGAATCCCAGGACGAAGTGACAACCTGACCATTCAGGATGAATGGCCGCCAGAAATTCTTGAAATGGTCCTCGGTGAAGAAGTCGCTATGGCCGTAATCGAAGAAGCGATCTGAGACACGCGACGTCTTGAACCCAAAGGAGCCGCTCTCTCCGTACCCGAACGAGGCGACGCGAGCGATAACGGGCCAAATATCTCGGGTTCCGACTTCGTTTACGCAGTGCTGCTTATTGAACTCGTGGGGCAACAAGTCCCAACGGTATGCAGTCGGGATAATAGACCCGCAAAGCAGCAGGCGCTTTATTCTGATGTCCGGCGCGTCCTGCAAAATCTTCGAAACGATGTAGGTTCCAAAGCTGTGAGCCATCACAACCAAGTCGCTGTCCTTATGCAAGCGCTGCAGGTCCCTTAGCTCATATTCAACCTTGGCGATGGCCTTCTTGCGAAAAGGACCGAGAAACCGGAAAACATCCTGATAGCCGTACCCGATTGGCGCGACCACCACCTTGCCCTCAACAGCCAGTGCGTCGCGTGCCTTTTCTTGCCAGCCGGCCGCCGTTCGGATGCCATGGATGAGTGCAACGATGATGAGGCGTTCGACGGATAGCTCTAACTGGCCTGAGGCGTAAAGACTGAAGCCAGCCTCCAGCAATTCGTGCTGGTCTTGCGGGCACGCCGCCTTGAAACCACGGAAAGCTGCGAGTGCTTCCTGGGGAGGACGGCTATCGAGCAGGGTCTTGAGCTTCCGAAGCAAATCTTCGGGTGACATCAGGACTCGGCAACGTAGATAGTTCGAAGATCGTTGGGCGTGACTTCCATCCGGACATCGCGAAGATGGTCATGCAAGCTGTCAGGCACTTCTTCAACTGAGGAGAACTCAGCGACTCCTCCACCGGCAGGTGACTCGACAACAACGACGCGCCTGAGGATGTGCTCGGACGTAAGGAGGGAGATTAGTACAGCCAACTCGCTGCTCGTGTTGACTTTGCTGATTTGCTGAATTAGTTTGGGGTCCAGACGAACCTTGTGCAACCGCTTCTGCTCAGCGGCTGTATCCAGGTACTGTGCCACCAAATCTAACGCCCTGGCGCTAGACGGAGAGCTGTTAATTATGTTTGAGAACTTGGTGGAGAACATACTCGTACTCCTCTTCTGTTACGGCTGCCGTCACCGCAAACTCATTGTCTTCGCCATTCAGCAGCACATGAATCTCCTTGACAGTCTCCCCCTTCTCGACGATCTTGAAGTAAATATTGGAGTTTGAACACTGCACGGCTCCAGCATTGAATGCAGCTAGGCTCTGGGCAACTCGCTCACTTCCTGCCAAGTCGTCAGCGCTCAGCACAGCGTTGGCTCGCAAGCTCATTCCTTCGTCGTCTTGCAGCGTGTAGGTAGAGAACTTCACTAAATGCTGGAGCTCGTCGCGCTTCGCCCAGAGGTTCTTTTTCAGTTGCATAAGTGACACCTCGGCGAACTCGTTACGTACGATGATGGGCTTCAGCCGATTGAAAAAATGCGCCAAATCGTCGCGATAGCGGGTCGCATTATCCCGCGATGCAATTCGGATTTCTAAAAGGCCGTTGTCCCATAACCGCGCGAAGTTAATCGCACGCTGGTGCTCGACCTTGTAGACCTTCGTGAACGTCATCGCCTTATCATCGGTCACTTCGGATGTCAGTTTTCTGTAGGTGCGTTTCTCAATTTCCTTCAGCGCCATAAATTTGACGCCTCCCATTTTGTCAAAGCGAACGTCCACGAATGTAGGCTCAGCCGGTAAATCGATCACCAGCGGGTCATCGGCAGCTTCGACTGCGTCCCTCTCCAAAAGTAAATTCCGAACCCGCTCCTCCGCGATCATCGCGGCCGCTCGATCAGCTGCACACCAGAAGAGAAAGATATGCTGGCGCCCGAAGCCTTCGGTACGCCTCAGTAAGGCATGTAGATCAGCAAGGGTAAGCTGGCCTTCATCGATAGCAGGGAGAATGCGTTTCGTACGGAGCTCCTCCCACGAGCCGGCCGAATGTGAGAGCTCCCTGCTCTTGAGAAAGTCACGCACGACGGCAATGCTGGTGGCACGCTCAATGAGCTCTAGTAGTATGCTCAGTTTCTGCGCACCCTCTACCATCGAGCTCAAGACACCCATACCCTCGGCTGCAGTTTCTGTCATCCCACTGTCCCCTGTTGTTTCTTTAGACTCATTATGAACGAGTCGGCTTGGCCTGGGATGAATATGCGTAACCCTAGACGCAATCCAAAGATGGCTAAGACGGAAGTACGGATTCGACGATTTTAGGTCCACTGCTGACCCTAATACTCCCCTTGATACCTGGGTCCGCAGCAAGCAGACGTAGTGACAATCGCTGGCGCCTTCAGCCAAAGTCGGTTAGAAGGTCCCAGACCCAAGAGCCTGCTCAAAGACTGCATTGAGTCGGAAGCAGTTACCCTGCTTGACTGTCACTTTGCGTGACTAACTGAACAGGGGATCATCTACCCCCAGAAACAGCAACGCCCCAGAACTCTTTCGAGCGCTGAGGCGTATTTTTTGGTGGCCTGGGTCGGAATCGAACCAACGACACGCGGATTTTCAATCCGCTGCTCTACCAACTGAGCTACCGGGCCAAGACCAGTATTCTAGCACTATCTCTTAGCTACTTTTCACGCCAGGCTGTTTCAATACGAAAAAATTTCCTCGCAGAGCGATGCCCCTTTTAGGACAAGGCGCTGCTCTGGCCTTCACGTGGAGGCGGCACTTCCTCGTCGGCCACGGGAAAGGTCTACCCCCAGCTGCTTGAGTTTGCGGTACAAGTGCGTGCGCTCCAGCCCGGTTTTTTCGGCCACCCGGGTCATGGAGCCGCCTTCCTTGGCCAGGTGAAACTCGAAGTACGCTTTCTCAAATGCGTCGCGTGCATCGCGCAGGGGCTTGTCCAGCTCAAAGGTTTGCTGGCCCTGAGGGCTCAGGTCCACGACGCTGGGCAAGGATTGGCCGCCGGTCATGGCCGCTTCCACGGTCAATTCAGATGCCACGATGACTTGCGTCGACGACTCAACGCCATCGAGGCCCGACTTGCGAGCCATGCTTTCACGCAAGAGCCCCTGCTCCACCGCTTTTAGAAGCTTTTGAAGCGTGATCGGCTTTTCCAGGAAAGACTGCGCGCCGATGCGCGTGGCCTCGACTGCCGTATCTATGGTGGCGTGGCCACTCATCATGATGACGGGCATGGTGAGCAAGCCTGTTCCTCGCCACTCCTTGAGCAAGGTAACGCCGTCCGTGTCGGGCATCCAGATGTCGAGCAGAACGAGATCGGGCCGCGCGCGCTGACGCGCAGCGCGCGCCTCGGCGGCGTTTTCAGCTAGTTCGACCGTATGGCCCTCGTCGTTAAGGATCTCGGAAAGAAGATCCCGAATACCAAGCTCATCGTCCACTACCAGAATGTTGGCCATGTGAAGTGCAGTTCTCTCTTTCCGTGCGCAAAATTAATGCCGGTTTCGGACAGGCGCAGGCTCGAATGATAACGATACTTGCGCGCCAGTCACCCGGCCATCTACGATGCGGTTCGATACTTCGAGCCTTGCACCATGTTCCTCAGCTATTTTTTTACCACAGGTAAGCCCAATCCTGTTCCTTTGGCCTTCGTAGTGACGTACGGCTCAAAGGCGCGTTTGAGTATGGCTTCCGGGAAGCCATGACCGTGATCAATGACGCTCATGCGCACTCGATTGGCCGTTGGCACCCATTGGGATCGTATCAGGACACCGGCGTCGTCCGGCAACGTCGCGCCGGCTTGATGATCAGTGGCGTCCAGCGCGTTTTGCACCAGGTTATGAATGACCTGCCGCAACTGCTGTGCGTCGCCCAGTATGGGCGGACATTGAGGATCACATTCGAATCGCAAGGGTACCTGCGCCTCTGTCTTGCCGTCTTCGCCCACAGCACCGTACAGATGCAGCACTTCATGTATCAATTCATTGAGATCGAGCGCTTTCAGGTCGGCCGCCGGCAAACGGGCGTAATCGCGAAACTCGTTAACGAGCCGCTTCATCGCATCGACTTGGTCAACGATGGTCTTGACTGACTTGATCAACATGGCGCGCTCAGTCGGAGGCAGTTTGTCAGCCAGCTTGAACTCCATGCGTTCAGCCGATAACTGAATGGGCGTCAGCGGGTTCTTGATTTCATGGGCAAGGCGCCGGGCCACTTCACCCCAGGCCTGAGCACGCTGGGCAGAAACAATCTCGGAAATGTCATCGAACACAAGTAGGCGCAAGCCTCCGGGCAGCGCTGCCCCCTCGCCACAAGCGTCACAGTCTCGGAACTGGTACCACCGGCATTCCCATAAAGCTCGAAAGACTTTTGCCAATGATCGAGCCCGTGCTCGGTGCGCTCGCCCTCGAATTCGCCAAACTGACTTTGCACGTCTGCGGCAAAGCTATCCAGTCCAGGCAAGGTTCCCAGAGCCTTGCCACCACTGGCGGCGAACGGCACGCGCAAAATGCGAGTGGCTCCAGGGTTGGCTGACTGAACCACACCGTCGCGGTCCAGAACGATGACGCCGGAGGTCAAATTGTCGAGTATGGTCTGCAAGTTGGCTCGGCCAGCCTCCACTTCGCGCATGCTGGAATCAACGGCGGCCCGGGCGTCAGCGAGTTGCTGCGTCATGTCGGCAAATGACCTGGTGAGCCCCACCAGTTCGTCGCGGCCGGTCAGCACCACCTTGGGAGTCAGATCTCCCGCAGCGACCTGGCGCACGCCTTCCGCAATCATCAGCAAGGGGGTAGCCAGTTGTTTGCCAAATAGCACCGCGAGCAACACAGCGGCAAACACCGCAAGGAAAAGGCTCAGCGTCAGGGTGCCGATGTACATACGCCGCAGACCTTCCCGCCCCAGAGCCCGTTCCTGATACTCTCGATTGGCCTGCTGCACCTCCAGGGCGTTGCGCACCAGCGCAACGGGCAGGGGCAAGACCGCTTGAAGATACCGTTGCTCCTCCAGCAGCCCCAGGGATCGGGCGTTGATCGCCGCGACCGCCTTGATGCGAGCTACGGTATTGGGTGAAATCACGCCCTCCGCATCGACTTCGTCAATGCCCTCTATGGCGGTCGCCACGCCCTGCGAGCGTGCCTGGCGCAGCATCTGGGGAGACGGGCGGTCCGGATTGAGATCAAAGCGCGACCGGCCTGCACTGGCAAGCAGCCGCCCAGAGCTGCTCCACAGGGTTGCATCTGTAGCTCCGAGCTGCGCGCGCAACTGCTCCAGCGGTACCGCTGCCAGGGTGTCCGGGGTGTCGACAAGGTTCGAGGATGCTGCACGCAACTGGTTGCCAAAATCACGGGCCTGCGTCTCAAGCGATGTTCGCGCCAAGTTAAGCCCCGCCTCCAGGGCACCTTCCACCCTCACGTCAAACCAGGACTCTATGGAGCGGGATACGAACTGATAAGAGACGACGTAGATCAGCAAGCCCGGCAGCACGCCCACCAGGCCGAAAATGGCGGCAAGCTTGATCAATAGCCGGCTACCGAATTTCCCTCGCCTCAGCCGGGCCACCAAGCGGTAAATACCCCACAAGATCACGAGGCCTAGCAGCGCCGCCACCGTCATGTTGATGACGAACAACTTGGTGTAGTAGCGCTCGTACAGCAGGCGGTTGTTGGTGGCCTGCACGAGCAAGAACACCAGAATCAGCCCGATACCCAGCATGACAGCGACCGCCACACGCAGCGACCAACTCGCCAGCCTTTTCCGGGAGCCCGTATTCGGCGCCTCGGCGGAAATTCCGGCGCGTTCCGGGGTGCTCACTTTCCACCCTCCACCGTCAGATCCAGCCGCCGCTCGATCGACAGGTTCCACTCGGATTGCCCGAGAGCACCCAACTGAAAGGTACGCGGCAATTGCGAGGCATCCAGGTTGAAGCGAAAGCGCAACGTTTGGCGGGAATTGTCCTCGATGGCGGCCAACTCGGCGACCTTCCATTGCGAGATCCGCTGTACCGACGCCATGGCCTCGGACAGCGAGTCGTAATACTGGCCCAAGTTGACGCCCAACCCTGCATTGGACAAGGGCTCGGATGAACTGGTAAACCGCCAACGGCGCGTTAATGGCTGGTATGACACCCGCATGTATCGGCTGGCAGTAGCCACCACCGCATCGGACCAATACCAACGCTCGCGAAGAACTTCGGCCTCGGCGATGAAATAGACCGGAATGCCTTTGTACAAAGCCTCCTCCACCGCCTTGGACAATTCAAACTTCATCTGGGCGGACAAATACAGGCCGTCTTGTGCCCGCTCCGCGCGCAACTGAGTCAGGCTCGCGTACGACTGCGCCTGGGCCATGGCACCTGCCGGCCACCAAAGGACACAGAACGCAGCCAACAGGCACGCATGCCAGACGCGCTTCCAGGATGAGAGAATATGAAAAACCGTTGTCACAACTCACATTGTCGCCAAGCCAGCGGGTATCGATTCCTGGCAAGGGCAATAAATACCCAGACTTCGGACACCGAGCGGCACAGTGTTGTGCGCAACTAACGCCCCTAAGGCCGAGGAAGTTTCAGACTTGGTGCCATGCTTCTTGAGTCAATCCATGGCGTCGTGTACATGAGCGGAGGCCAGACGGCCTATCAAACCGGCCGGACGAAATCCGAAAAGCCACGCCAAGAGCATGGCGGGGAACTGGGAGATCGCATGGTTATAAGCCTGCACCGCCGTATTGAGGGCATCCTGAAGTGGCAAAGTCTGATGCAGCAGGGTAACCCAGCGCGTTTGCAGGCGCTCGGCAGAAGCCTCGCCGTCGCCTGGTCCGACTGCGTCGCGCAGGGCGCCTTCCCATGCCGTGACCATCGCGTCATGGGCCATTGCCAAGCTGGCCGTCGCAGTGCCATCTATTGGATGCGCGCGCACTTGAGCCAAGGCCACGGCGAACTGCTCACTGGCCGCGGAGAGTCGCGCCCAGGCTGCCTGGGCCTCATCTTGCGCAATTTGCGACACGGTCGCGGCGCCCCGCATGGATTCGGGTAGACAAGCCTGCACCCATACCACCTGCCGCAGCAACTGTTCATCAAGGACAGAAAAAGCCTTGCGGACGCCTGTGCGTAACCGTACCAGCCGGTTGTATGCGCCGACGGCCCAGAACAACACGACTGCACACGCCAGCCAGAACAAGATCGAAGAACTCGACATAAAGAATAAGCAAAAAAACACCCGCCGCGCTGGTTCAGCAGCACGGCGGGTGTGATTCTTACACTGAAGGCCTGTCGCGATTAATCCGCGGCAGAGGCGCCCTCGTCAAAAGGCGATGATTCAGCCGAGTCACCAGTCTCGGTCACAGCAGCCAGTTCAGCTGCTTCTGCCTCGGCGATGGCTCGGCGCTCTTCCTCGTCCATATGGTCCTTGACCTTGCGTGCCTGATGATAGGCCATACCGGTACCTGCGGGAATCAGGCGACCAACAATGACGTTTTCCTTCAGGCCGCGCAGTTCGTCGCGCTTGCCCATGATCGCGGCCTCGGTCAGCACGCGCGTCGTTTCCTGGAACGAGGCTGCCGAGATGAAGCTGTCGGTAGACAGCGACGCCTTGGTAATACCCAGCAGCAGGTTCGTGTAGGTGGCCGGGATCTTGCCCTCGGCACGCAGAGCGTCGTTGGTGTCCAGCATTTCGCTGCGCTCCACCTGCTCGCCAGCAATGTAGCTGGAATCGCCCGAGTTCTCCACCACAACGCGGCGCAGCATCTGGCGAACGATCACCTCGATGTGCTTGTCGTTGATCTTCACACCCTGCAAGCGATAGACGTCCTGCACTTCATCAACGATGTAGCGAGCAAGCTCTTCCATGCCTAGCAGGCGCAGGATGTCCTGCGGATCGGCCGGGCCGTCGACCACGGATTCGCCCTTGTTGACCACCTGGCCTTCGTGCACCAGGATGTTCTTCTCCTTGGGAATGAGCTCGTCCCACACCTTGCCATCCGGATCGGTGATCTGCAGGCGAACCTTGCCCTTGGTTTCCTTGCCGAAGGACACGGTACCGGTGATCTCGGCCAGCATGCCCTTGTCTTTCGGGCTGCGGGCTTCAAACAGTTCGGCCACTCGAGGCAGACCGCCGGTAATGTCTCGCGTCTTCTGGCCTTCGACCGGAATACGCGCCAGCACTTCGCCGGGGCCCACGTCCTGGCCGTCGCGGACCTGGATCAGAGCGCCCACCTGGAAGCCGATGGTCACCGAGTGGTCGGTGCCGGGGATCTTGACTTCGTTGCCTTCGGCATCCACCAGCTTGACCTGCGGACGCACGATCTTGGCCGAACCGCGGCGCTTGGGGTCGATCACCACCAACGTCGACAAGCCGGTGACTTCGTCCACCTGCTTGGCCACGGTGAGGCCCTCTTCCACGTTCTCAAATCTCACCTGGCCGGCGAATTCAGTGATGATCGGGCGCGTTAGCGGATCCCAGTTGGCCAGAATGGTACCGGCCTTCATCTGCTGGTCAGCCTTCACGGCGAGCGTAGCGCCATAAGGCACCTTGTGGCGCTCGCGCTCGCGACCAAGCTCGTCGTGAACGATGATTTCGCCGGAACGCGAGATGACGACCAGTTCACCCTTGGTGTTGGTCACATAGCGCATCGTCGGGTTGAAACCGATCACGCCGTTGCTCTTGGCTTCAACGCTGGAAGCCACCGCTGCACGCGAAGCCGCGCCACCGATGTGGAACGTACGCATGGTCAGCTGCGTGCCTGGCTCACCGATCGACTGAGCAGCGATCACGCCGACAGCCTCGCCCATGTTCACCAGACCACCGCGACCCAGATCGCGGCCGTAGCACTTGGCGCAGATACCGAAACGGGTGGCGCAGGTCAGTGCAGTGCGGACACGCACTTCATCGATGCCTGCTGCCTCCAGCTCGTCGATCGCGTCTTCGTCCAGCATCTGGCCGGCCTTGATGACCACTTCCCGCGTTTCGGGGCTGATCAGATCTTCAGCCGCTGTACGACCCAGAATACGGTCGCGCAACGATTCGATGACTTCACCGCCTTCGACGATGGCGCGCATCAGCGAGCCGTCGCTGGTGCCGCAATCGATCTCGGTGACGACCAGATCCTGCGTCACGTCGACCAGGCGGCGCGTCAGGTATCCGGAGTTAGCAGTCTTCAGCGCCGTGTCGGCCAGACCTTTACGTGCACCGTGCGTCGAGATGAAGTACTGAAGCACATTCAGACCTTCGCGGAAGTTCGCCGTAATCGGCGTCTCGATGATCGAGCCGTCGAGGCTTGGCCATCAGGCCCCGCATACCAGCCAGCTGGCGGATCTGCGCTGCCGAACCCCGGGCGCCGGAGTCGGCCATCATGTAGATGGAGTTGAAGGACTCCTGATCCACTTCGTTGCCATGACGGTCGATGGTCTTCTGCTTGGCCAGTTGGGCCATCATGACCTTGGAGACTTCGTCGCCGGCCTTGCCCCAGATATCGACCACCTTGTTGTAGCGCTCGCCAGACGTGACCAAGCCCGAGACATACTGCTGCTCGATTTCCTTGACCTCATGCTCGGCGCGTTCGATGATGCCTTGCTTCTCTTCGGGCACCAGCATGTCGTCGATGGCGATCGAGATGCCGGCGCGGGTGGCCAGGCGGAAGCCGTTTTGCAGCAGCTTGTCAGCGAACACCACGGTTTCCTTCAGACCGCATTTACGGAACGAAGCATTGATGAGGCGCGAGATTTCCTTCTTCTTCAGCGCCTTGTTCATCAGTGCGAACGGAAGCCCCTTCGGAAGAATTTCAGACAGCAGTGCACGGCCGACGGTGGTGTCTACCAGGCTCGTGGAAGGCACGAACTCGCCAGTAACCTTGTCCTTGCTCCACTCGGTCAGGCGCACGCTGATCTTGGCCGTTAGCTCAACAGCACCGCCATCAAGGGCGCGCTGGACTTCGCCAATGTCGGAGAAGATCAAACCCTCGCCCTTGCCGTTGATGCGCTCACGGGTGGTGTAGTACAAACCCAGCACCACGTCTTGCGAGGGCACGATGGAGGGCTCGCCCGATGCGGGGAACAGCACGTTGTTGGAAGCAAGCATCAGCGTGCGTGCTTCCATCTGGGCTTCCACTGACAACGGGACGTGAACGGCCATCTGGTCGCCGTCAAAGTCGGCGTTGAAGGCGGCGCAAACCAGCGGGTGCAGCTGGATAGCCTTGCCTTCGATCAGGATCGGCTCAAACGCCTGGATGCCCAGGCGGTGCAGCGTCGGAGCGCGGTTGAGCAACACGGGGTGCTCGGTGATGACTTCTTCCAGAATGTCCCACACGACCGGCGTGCCGGATTCAACTTCTTTCTTCGCCGCCTTGATGGTGTTGGCGATGCCCATGGCTTCGAGGCGAGCAAAGATGAACGGCTTGAACAGTTCGAGCGCCATCAGCTTGGGCAGACCACATTGGTGCAGCTTGAGCGTAGGACCCACGGTAATGACGGAACGACCGGAGTAGTCGACGCGTTTGCCCAGCAAGTTCTGGCGGAAACGACCGCTCTTGCCTTTGATCATGTCGGCCAAAGACTTCAGGGCGCGCTTGTTGGCGCCTGTCATGGCCTTGCCGCGACGACCGTTGTCGAGCAGCGAATCCACCGCTTCCTGAAGCATGCGCTTCTCGTTGCGCGCAATGATCTCGGGCGCCTTCAATTCGAGCAGACGGCGCAGACGCGAGTTGCGGTTGATGACGCGGCGGTACAGGTCGTTCAGGTCGGAGGTCGCGAAGCGGCCGCCATCCAGCGGCACCAGCGGACGAAGATCCGGTGGCAGCACAGGCAGCACGTCGAGCACCATCCACTCGGGCTTGATGCCGGATTTTCTGAACGCCTCAAGCACTTTCAGGCGCTTGGCATTCTTCTTGACCTTGACTTCGGAGCCGGTCAGGTCACCGCGCAGCCGTTCGATCTCAGTGTCGAGTTCGATGCCTTCCAACAGTTCCTTGATGCCCTCGGCACCCATGCGCGCCACAAACTCGTCGCCGTATTCCTTGCGCTTGGCGTCGTAGTCGTCTTCGCTCATGATGCTGAATTTCTTCAGCGGGGTCATGCCAGGATCGGTGACAACGTAGGCTTCAAAGTAGAGCACGCGTTCGATATCGCGCAGCGTCATGTCGAGCACGAGGCCCAGACGCGACGGCAGCGACTTCAGGAACCAGATATGGGCGCAAGGCGCGGCCAGATCAATGTGCCCCATGCGTTCGCGACGCACTTTGGTCTGTGTGACTTCAACGCCGCACTTCTCGCAGATCACACCGCGGTGCTTCAAGCGCTTGTACTTGCCGCACAGGCACTCATAGTCCTTGATGGGGCCGAAGATCTTGGCGCAAAACAGACCGTCGCGCTCGGGCTTGAAGGTACGGTAGTTGATGGTCTCGGGCTTCTTCACCTCACCAAAAGACCACGAACGAATCTTCTCGGGCGAAGCCAGACCGATGCGGATGGCATCGAAATGCTCATCCGGCGTGAATTGCTTGAACAGGTCGAGTAGCGATTTCATTGGACTCTTTCCGTTTCAAAAATTAAGAACGCTCGAGCTCGATGTCGAGACCCAGGGAGCGGATTTCCTTGACCAGCACGTTGAACGACTCAGGCATGCCGGCTTCGATCGAGTGTTCGCCCTTGACGATGCTTTCATAGACCTTCGTACGGCCTTGCACGTCGTCAGACTTGACGGTGAGCATTTCCTGCAGGGTGTAGGAAGCGCCGTAGGCTTCCAGCGCCCACACCTCCATCTCCCCGAAACGCTGACCACCGAACTGGGCCTTACCGCCCAGAGGCTGCTGAGTAACCAGAGAGTAAGGACCGGTGGAGCGGGCGTGCATCTTGTCGTCGACCAAGTGGTGCAACTTCAAGAAGTGCATGTAACCCACGGTGGTCGGACGCTCGAAAGCCTCGCCACTACGACCGTCATAGAGGTGGGCCTGCGTGCGGGTAGCCGTAAGACCTTTGACCTTGGCCAGATCGTCTGGGTAGGCGAGTTTCAACATGGCACGGATCTCCTCTTCGGAGGCGCCATCGAACACCGGCGTAGCAAACGGCACGCCGTTCACCAGGTTGCCAGCCATCTCGAGGATCTGATCGTCGCTCAGCTGACTCAGCTCTTCCTTGCGGCCCGTGCTGTTGTAGAGCTCGTCCATGAACTCGCGCAGCTTGGCCACGCGGCTTTCGGCTTGCATCATCTCGTTAATGCGCTGGCCAATTCCCTTGCCGGCCCAGCCAAGGTGGACTTCCAGCACCTGACCGACGTTCATGCGCGATGGCACGCCCAACGGGTTCAGCACGATGTCAGCCGGCGTACCGTCGGCCATGTAGGGCATGTCTTCGACAGGAACGATCTTGGAGACCACACCCTTGTTGCCGTGACGGCCGGCCATTTTGTCGCCCGGTTGCAAGCGGCGCTTGACAGCCAGGTAAACCTTGACCATTTTCAGCACGCCAGCAGGCAGCTCATCACCTTGGGTGAGCTTCTTGCGCTTTTCCTCGAAGGCAAGGTCAAAACTATGACGCTGCTGCTCGATGGACGCCTTGATGCTTTCCAGCTGCGCGGCCACGTCGTCTTCCGCTGGGCGGATATCGAACCAGTGGTACTTGTCGACGGACGCCATGTAGGCTTTGTCGATCTTTGTGCCTTTGGCGATACGGTTAGGTCCGCCGTTGGCAACTTTGCCGATCAGCAGCTTCTCGATACGGTCGAAGGCGTCGGCCTCGACGATGCGCAACTGATCATTCAAGTCCAGACGGAAGCGCTTGAGCTCATCGTCAATGATCTGCTGAGCGCGTTTGTCGCGCGGGATGCCTTCGCGCGTGAACACCTGAACGTCGATCACGGTGCCTGAAGAGCCTTGATCCACGCGCAGCGAGGTGTCCTTCACGTCGGAAGCTTTCTCACCGAAGATGGCGCGCAGCAGCTTCTCTTCAGGTGTCAGCGTGGTTTCGCCCTTAGGGGTAACCTTGCCCACCAGGGTGTCGCCCGGCTGCACTTCAGCGCCGACATAAATGATGCCGGATTCGTCGAGGCGGTTAAGCTGCTGCTCGGCCAGGTTGGGAATGTCGCGCGTGATTTCCTCTGCGCCCAGTTTGGTGTCGCGTGCCATCACCACGAGTTCCTCGATGTGAATCGAGGTGTAGCGATCATCGGCCACCACACGTTCGCTGATCAGGATCGAGTCTTCGAAGTTGTAGCCGTTCCAGGGCATGAAGGCGATCAGCATGTTCTGGCCGATGGCGATCTCGCCCAGGTCAGTGGATGCACCGTCGGCGATCACGTCACCCTTGCTCAGCTTGTCGCCCTTCTTGACGATGGGACGCTGGCTGATGTTGGTGTTCTGGTTGGAACGCTGATACTTGATGAGGTTGTAGATGTCTACACCCACTTCACCCGCCACGGCTTCTTCGTCGTTGACGCGGATCACGATACGGGTGGCATCCACGTAGTCGACCACACCGCCACGGTTGGCCGTGACCACGGTGCCGGAATCGACCGCTGCGACGCGCTCAATGCCGGTACCAACCAGCGGCTTCTCAGGGCGCAGCACTGGCACAGCCTGGCGCGACATGTTGGCGCCCATCAGCGCGCGGTTCGCATCGTCATGCTCGAGGAATGGGACAAGCGAGGCAGCCACCGACACGATCTGCGCAGGCGAAACGTCCATGTACTGGATGCGTTCGGCGCCGACGAGAATGGAGTCACCTTTTTCACGGGCAGACACGAGGTCGCCAGTCAGGCGGCCTTCGGCGTCAAGCGTGGCGTTGGCCTGCGCAATAACGTACTTGCCTTCCTCAATGGCGGACAGGTAGTCAATCTCGTTAGTCACCTTGCCATCGATGACGCGGCGATAAGGCGTCTCGATGAAGCCGTACTCGTTCAGACGAGCATAAAGAGCCAGTGAGTTGATCAGACCGATGTTCGGGCCTTCTGGCGTCTCAATCGGGCAGACGCGACCGTAGTGTGTCACGTGAACGTCGCGGACTTCGAAGCCGGCACGCTCGCGCGTCAAACCGCCCGGGCCAAGCGCCGAAACACGGCGCTTGTGGGTGATTTCGGCCAGCGGGTTGGTCTGGTCCATGAACTGGCTGAGCTGCGACGCACCGAAGAACTCTTTCAGAGCTGCGGAGATCGGCTTGCTGTTGATGAGGTCGTGCGGCATGAGCGGATCTTGCTCAGCTTGGCCCAGGCGCTCTTTCACAGCCTTTTCGATACGAGCCAGGCCAGTGCGATACTGGTTCTCGGCCAGTTCGCCCACGCAGCGTACGCGGCGGTTACCCAGGTGATCAATGTCGTCCACTTCGCCACGGCCGTTGCGCAGTTCCACCAGGATCTTGACGACCGCCAGGATGTCCTCGTTGGTCAGCACCATCGGGCCGGTGGATTCGTCGCGGCCGATCTTGGCGTTGAACTTCATGCGGCCCACGCGCGAGAGGTCGTAGGTGTCCGGGTTGTAGAACAGTCGCTGGAATAGCGCCTGCACGGCGTCCTCGGTAGGTGGCTCGCCAGGGCGCATCATGCGGTAGATGGCCACGCGGGCGGCGAATTCATCAACCGTTTCGTCTGCACGCAGGGTCTGCGAGATGTAGGCGCCTTGGTCGAGTTCGTTGGTGTAGATGCACTGGAGATCTTGCACACCGGACTCGCGCAGCTTCTTCAGCAACGCTTCGGTCAGCTCGTCGTTGGCCTTGGCGATGATCTCGCCGGTGTCGCCATCTACGACGTTCTTCGCCACAACGCGCCCGATCAGGAAGTCTTCGGGTACGCTGATGTGCGTAGTGCCGGACTGCTCCATCTCACGCGTGTGGCGCGCAGTGATCCGCTTGTCTTTGGCAACGACGACCTTGCCGGACTTGTCGGTGATGTCAAAGCGTGCAACTTCGCCCTTGAGACGATCGGCGACGAATTCCATCTGGGCGCCGCTGTCCATGAGACGGAAGTTATCGTTGACGAAGAAGTTTGCCAGGATCGACTCAGGGTTGAGGCCAATGGCCTTGAGCAAAATCGTGACGGGCATTTTGCGACGACGGTCGACACGGAAGAACAAAATGTCCTTGGGGTCGAATTCGAAGTCCAGCCATGAACCGCGGTAAGGAATGATGCGGGCAGAAAACAGCAGCTTGCCCGAGCTGTGGGTCTTGCCCTTGTCGTGCTCGAAGAACACGCCAGGGGAACGATGCAACTGGCTGACGATCACGCGTTCAGTGCCGTTGACGATGAAGGAGCCCTTTTCAGTCATCAGGGGCACTTCGCCCATGTAGACCTCTTGCTCTTTCACCTCTTTCACCACCTTGGATTGCGACGTGGAAGATTCACGATCGTAGATGATGAGCTGCACACGTGCGCGCACAGCTGAGGAAAAGGTGAGACCGCGTGTCTGACATTCACGAACGTCAAACGCTGGCTTGGCCAGGTTGTACTCGACGAACTTCATTTCTACGAAGCCGTTGTGCGAGACAATTGGGAAAGCAGACTCGAACGCGGCTTGCAGGCCGTCATGCGTGCGCTTTTTGGGCGCCGTGTCAGCCTGCAGGAAGGCGGTGTAGGCATCCTTCTGCATCTGCAGCAGGTACGGCACTTCAAGCACACTGTCGCGGCTGCCAAAGCTCTTGCGGATGCGCTTGCGTTCGGTATATGAGTAGGCCATGTAAACTCCGGGAAAAGACGATGAGTCCTGGACATCTGGCGACTGGACAGCAGGCCGCTTGAGCAGCCTGCGTTGCTTGGTGGCTGGCCACTACCAGCCAATGGCAGACGACCGCGCGTTGCACGCGATCCGAACCAAGTCGCCTTCTGCAGTCGAGTCAGAAGACACTTGAAAGCTCCCTTGAACGGTAGCTTTCAGGTGCTCTCTGAAAGAGCTGAAGGCTGACCTTCTCAGGCCAGCCTTCGCAGCGCAAAATTCCCGGGTCAGCAGTGTGCGAGCGGGGATCTGCGCTGCAATCGAAGAGTCGATTACTTGAGTTCGACTTTCGCGCCGGCTTCTTCCAGCTTCTTCTTGGCAGCTTCGGCGTCGGCCTTGGCAATGCCTTCTTTGACTGGCTTCGGTGCGCCGTCGACCAGATCCTTGGCTTCCTTGAGGCCCAGGCCGGTGATTTCGCGCACGGCCTTGATGACCGACACCTTGTTAGCGCCGGCTTCCAGCAGCTGCACGGTGAACTCGGTCTTCTCTTCAACAGCAGCAGCAGCAGCGCCGCCAGCAGCAGGAGCAGCCATAGCGGCAGCGCTCACGCCAAATTTCTCTTCGATGGCTTTCACCAGGTCGTTGAGTTCCATGACCGTCATGCCGTCCAGAGCGGTCAAAAATGCGTCTTTATCGAATGCCATGATTGAATTTCCTAAAACAATTGATTGAGGGTGACAGCGCGCCTATCAGGCGGCAGCTGCTTCCGCTGCGGGTTCGGCTGCGCCTTCGCCCTTTTTGGCCGCCAGAGCACCCAGCACCACTGCGGTACGGGAGATGGGGGACATAAGCAAGCCACAAAGCTGCGCCAACAGCACTTCCTTGGTAGGAATGCTTGCCAGCTGCTTCACGCCGTCTGCGTCCAGGGCTTTTCCACCGTAAACGCCAGCGCGAATCACCAACTTGTCGTTGGTTTTCGCGAAGTCAGCCACCACTTTCGCGGCGGCCACGGCGTCTTCAGAGAAGCCATAGATCAGCGGACCGGTCATCTGGTCGGACACGACTTCGAATGCGCTTCCAGCGACAGCACGGCGGGCCAGGGTGTTTTTCAACACACTCAGAGCCACACCCTTGCTGCGCGCTTCGGAGCGCAGTTTGGTCATGTCAGCGACCGTGATGCCGCGGTATTCCGCCATCACAAGCGTTTGAGCTTTTGCGGCGAGGCCGGTCACATCTAGTACGACCGCTTCTTTCTCACTGCGATTCAGACTCAAGGTCTACTCCTTAAAAATGCGTTGTTCGGTTGAGCGACTTGCGCCTTACCTCATCAACGCGCCTCTCTTGCAGCGACCAACTGTTCAGGATCAATCCTTTTCAGCGGGTACGCCATCTGCGCTGGCGGCTCTGAAAATCAGAGCCATTAAGCTCGGCTTGCGCCGGGCGCCAGCGGTCTTGGATGGCCTGCCGCCACACTCGCTTTATTGCTATTGCGAGGCGGCAGCAGCCCACCACATCGGGCCAGCCCTTCAGAAGAAGGGCTGGCCCGCATTTCTTTATCAACCAGCGATGGTTTGCGTGTCGACGCGAACGCCCACACCCATCGTGCTAGATACCGCCACTTTGCGCAGGTACACACCTTTGCTGGTAGCGGGCTTGGCTTTGTTCAAAGCGTCAATCAGCGCGGCCAGGTTACCCTGCAGCTTGTCGGATTCAAACGAGCGCAGACCGATCGTGCCGTGCACGATGCCAGCCTTGTCAACACGGAATTGAACCTGACCAGCCTTGGCGTTCTTCACGGCGGTGGCGACGTCTGGCGTCACGGTGCCGACCTTGGGGTTAGGCATGAGACCGCGGGGGCCGAGGATCTGGCCGAGCGTACCCACTACGCGCATTGCGTCGGGAGCAGCAATCACCACGTCAAAAGGCATATCGCCAGCCTTGACCTGGGCAGCCAGATCGTCCATGCCGACGATGTCGGCGCCAGCGGCCTTAGCTTCTTCAGCTTTGGCACCCTGGGCGAACACTGCCACGCGCTTGGTCTTGCCAGTGCCGTTAGGCAGCACCACGGCGCCACGCACCACCTGGTCGGATTTCTTGGCATCAATGCCCAGCTGCACTGCCACGTCGATGGATTCATCAAACTTGGCTGTTGCAAATTCCTTGACCAGCGCCAGCGCATCAGCCAGCGGGTACAGCTTGTTGCTGTCGATCTTGCCCTCTTGGGTCTTTTGCTTCTTGGTCAGCTTGGCCATTTACACGCCCTCCACCGAAACACCCATGGAACGGGCGGAACCGGCAATCGTACGGACAGCAGCATCCAGATCGGCGGCCGTCATGTCCTTCATTTTGGTTTTGGCGATCTCTTCGAGCTGAGCGCGAGTGATCTTGCCGACTTTGTCGGTGTTCGGCTTGGCCGAACCCTTGTCAAGCTTGATGGCCTTCTTGATCAGGACAGCAGCAGGCGGCGTCTTGATAACGAAGGTAAAGCTCTTGTCCGCAAACGCGGTGATCACCACCGGCAGCGGCAGACCTGGCTCAACGCCTTGGGTCTGGGCGTTGAACGCCTTGCAGAACTCCATGATGTTCAAACCGCGCTGACCCAGTGCAGGGCCGATGGGCGGCGATGGATTGGCTTTACCAGCTGGAACTTGCAGCTTGATGAAGCCGACGATTTTTTTCGCCATGCTTTGCTCTCCTTGCGGGTTATATCGCTTGGGCTTTTAAACCAAGCTCCCCGGGGTTGTCGACTCTATGAAAAACCGCTCGGCGCAGAGTCGGAGAGCGCCGGCGATCGGAAAACTTGCTGAAAAAACTTGATCAGGTCTTCTCGACCTGAGCAAACTCGAGCTCCACGGGCGTTGCGCGCCCGAAGATGGTGACCGACACGCGCACCTTGCTCTTCTCGTAGTTGACTTCTTCGACCGTGCCGTTGAAGTCCGTGAAGGGGCCTTCCTTGACCCGCACGTACTCACCCACTTCAAATTCAACTTTATGGCGGGGTTTTTCTGTGCCTTCCTGCATCTGGTTGACGATCTTCATGACGTCGTCTTCCGAGATGGGGGCCGGACGGTTCTTGGCGCCGCCAACGAAGCCAGTTACCTTACTGGTATGCTTGACCAAGTGCCAGGTTTCGTCATCCATGACCATTTCAACCAGCACATAGCCGGGAAAGAACTTGCGTTCAGTCGTGCGTTTCTGGCCGTTCTTGATCTCGACCACTTCTTCAGTGGGCACCATGATGCGACCAAACTTCGACTGCATGCCCGCGCGGTTGATACGCTCGAGAATGTTTCTCTCCACAGCCTTTTCCATGCCGGAGTAGGCATGAACGACATACCACTTCAGATCAGGATTATCGGAAGTGCTCGGAGGCATTTGCGTTACGGAATCAGTCATCATCCCCTCCAACCCAGAACCAAATCATAGAGCGCCCACTCAAGCGTCTTGTCGGTGAGCCAGAGAAACAGAGCCATGACAACCGCGAATGCAAATACAAATGCCGTGGTCTGAAGCGATTCCTTACGGGTAGGCCATACGACCTTTTGCACTTCACGCCACGAATCGCGACCGAAAGCGATAAGGCGCTTGCCGGTTTCCGACGTGAAGAACACGACCACCGCCAACACCAACCCTGCAATGAGTGCCCCCCATTGCACAAGGGCCCCCTGCTTGGACAGCAGGTAAAACGCTGTAAGCGCACCCACCACCAAAAGCGCAGCCAAACCCAGGCGAACCTTATCGGCGCCAGCGGTGACGGTTTCTACTTGAGTGCTTGCCATGTTGGGCGAATCTCGCTGAGCCCCGCTATGGAGACTCAAAACACAATGTCAAAGTTTGCAAAAGAAGCCACCCAAAAAAGGTGCGCCGCGAGGCCAAAACCTCAACTTAACTCCAACAAACCTTGACTATTTCTTAGACACATAAGCCCGCCGGTTGAATGGCGGGCTTGAGAGGGCCACTTTTTAGGTGGCAGGGGCAGTAGGAATCGAACCTACAACCTTCGGTTTTGGAGACCGACGCTCTGCCAATTGAGCTATACCCCTAAAAGCTATACCTTGAAGATCCGCTCGATTACTCGATGATTTTCGCAACCACGCCTGCGCCGACGGTGCGGCCGCCTTCGCGGATAGCAAAGCGCAGACCTTCTTCCATGGCGATAGGAGCAATCAGCTTGACGGTGATGCTCACGTTGTCGCCAGGCATGACCATTTCCTTGCCTTCAGGCAACTCGATGGAGCCGGTCACGTCCGTCGTACGGAAGTAGAACTGCGGACGATAGTTGTTGAAGAACGGCGTATGACGGCCACCTTCGTCTTTGCTCAGCACGTACACTTCGCCGGTGAAGTGCGTGTGCGGCTTGATGGAGCCGGGCTTGCACAGCACTTGGCCGCGCTCGACGTCTTCACGCTTGGTGCCGCGCAGCAAAATACCCACGTTGTCGCCAGCCTGACCTTGGTCCAGCAGCTTGCGGAACATTTCCACGCCGGTGCAGGTGGTCTTTTGCGTGGCCTTGATACCCACGATCTCGATTTCTTCGCCAACCTTGACGATGCCGCGCTCGATACGACCGGTCACCACGGTGCCACGACCAGAGATGGAGAACACGTCTTCCACAGGCATCAGGAAGGCACCGTCGACCGCACGCTCAGGCGTGGGAATGTAGGTGTCCAGCGCTTCAGCCAGCTTCATGATGGCCTGCTCACCCAGCTCGCCCGTGTCGCCTTCCAGCGCCAGCTTGGCCGAACCCTTGATGATCGGGGTGTCGTCGCCGGGGAAGTCGTACTTGGACAGCAGCTCGCGCACTTCCATTTCGACCAGCTCCAGCAGCTCAGCATCATCCACCATGTCGGCCTTGTTCAGGAACACGATGATGTAGGGCACGCCCACCTGACGCGACAGCAGAATGTGCTCGCGGGTCTGGGGCATCGGGCCGTCAGCGGCCGAGCACACCAAAATAGCGCCGTCCATCTGGGCCGCGCCGGTAATCATGTTCTTGACGTAGTCGGCGTGGCCGGGGCAGTCCACGTGTGCATAGTGACGGTTAGCCGTCTCGTATTCCACGTGCGAGGTGTTGATGGTGATGCCGCGCGCTTTTTCTTCAGGCGCGTTGTCGATCTGGTCGTAGCCTTTGGCTTCGCCACCAAACTTCTTGGCCAGAACGGTGGCAATTGCCGCCGTCAGTGTGGTCTTGCCATGGTCAACGTGGCCAATCGTGCCCACGTTCACGTGCGGTTTCGTCCGCTCGAATTTCTCTTTTGCCATTTCTTCGACTCCGAAAAAATTAACCCAACATCAAGAACGATAGCCGGGCTTCCGAGCCGCGGCAAAATTTGGTGCCCTTGGTGGGAATCGGACCCACGACCTCTCCCTTACCAAGGGAGTGCTCTACCACTGAGCCACAAGGGCAATAACCGCTTTCTTTCACCAACCACAGCCAACTGGAGCGGGAGACGGGGATCGAACCCGCATCATTAGCTTGGAAGGCTAAGGTTCTACCATTGAACTACTCCCGCAAAGACCCAACAAGACACATGCAAGAGCGCTGCACCAAACAACACTACCGCACACACCTTGCGCGAGGAGCCCATGCCCGGAAATTGCTTCCCGAAACTTTCCAAACGCTCGTCGGCTGGCAAGCCAGCTTCATCATTTCGCTGGTGGAGAGGGCTGGATTCGAACCAGCGTACTCGTTAGAGGGCAGATTTACAGTCTGCTGCCATTAACCACTCGGCCACCTCTCCGGCGAAGAACTAGTGATTATGCCACCAATTTTTGGCTTTTCCTAGCCCCATGGGTTTTTTCCTATCCAGTCGATGGACTGTTGTCCATTTGCCACAAGAAAACTATTGACACGACCAAAGTGACCGCAACCAATGAAAGGTACAGGAGGGCGCAATGCAGACAGAGGTGAAGGGTGATTGGCGAGCAGCCACAAGTGCTGCCCAGTCAAGCCCTGCTCCTTACACCTAGCTGCCTTGCTTTGAGCGTGAGCGCCCCACAACATGAATGCGAGCGGCCTCGGGCCCTTCACGAGTTGATCAAAGATGGCATCTGTAAAGACTTGCCAGCCAATGCGTGCATGGCTGGCTGCTTGGCCCGCCTCCACCGTCATGCTGGTGTTCAGCAGCAATACACCTTGGCTAGCCCAATGCTCAAGCAGCCCCTCAGGACGAGGCAGGCTGCCGAATTCTCTGGCCAGCTCCTTATGAATATTTCGCAGGCTAGGCGGCGGTCTGATGCCGGGACCGACATCAAAAGCCAAGCCGTTGGCTTGGCCGGGGCCATGGTATGGATCTTGGCCGAGAATGACCACTCGCACAGCCTCCGGCGGGGTGAGCGCCAGGGCGCGCAACGGGCTGGGCGGGTAAATCGCGACTCCCGACGCAATCCGATCCTGGAGGAACCCGCTCAGTTGCCTACCGGCATCGCTTTGCAAGAAGTGGTCCACCGCCGGGCGCCAGCCAGACGCAACCTGCTCAGCCCCTGTCGGCCACGCTTGCAGCGATGCGCCAGAAGTCGCCCCCTCACCGAAAAGCGATGGTGAAGTCTGCAACGAATGGCGCGAATGGAGCGTCGCCATTAGCGGAACAAGTCTGCCAGTGCCTCGCCTGGCTCCGGCGCGCGCATGAACGCCTCCCCCACCAGGAAAGCATGCACACCCGCCTCACGCAGTCGCTGCACATCAGCCCGCGTGGTGATGCCGCTTTCGGTCACCAAAAGGCGGTCAGCCGGGACGTCGGCCAGCATGCCCAGCGTGGTTTCCAGGGTGACTTCAAAAGTGCGCAGGTTACGGTTGTTGATTCCGAGCAGAGGCGTTTTAAGCTTCAGGCCACGCTGAAGTTCATCGCGGTCGTGCACCTCAACCAGCACAGCCATGTCGAGACTGCGGGCTACCGCCTCCAGCTCAGCCATCTGCGCGTCTTCCAGGCATGCAGCAATCAGCAGGATGCAGTCAGCCCCCATGGCGCGCGCTTCGTAGACCTGATAGGGGTCGATCATGAAATCCTTGCGCAGCACCGGCAGCGTGCAACTGGCGCGCGCTTGCTTGAGGTAGTCCACGCTGCCTTGGAAAAACTGCCGATCAGTCAATACGGAGAGGCAGGCGGCACTGACTTTGCCATCTCCCAGAGCGTAGCTTTGTGCAATGTCGGCCGGCACAAAATCTTCGCGGATGACGCCTTTGCTCGGGCTGGCTTTCTTGACTTCCGCGATCACAGCGGCTTGGCCTTCAGCCAGCTTGGCCCGCAGTGCCCCCACAAAGTCACGCGTGAGCACGCGGCTTTCGGCATCCTCACGCATGGCGGCAAGCGATTTTTTGTTCAAGGCCGCAGCGATTTCTTCGCGCTTGACGGCGATGATTTTGTTGAGGATATCACTCATGTTTCAATAGCTCCCTGCTTACATTTGTCGATCGCATAGCGCCACGCCACTGGCATACAAAGGCGCTATACGAAGCCGCGACGCGCCAACTCATGCGGCGGTGATTTTCTTGCTGAAGGCCACCAGCTGCGCGAGCTTGGCACGGGCAGCGCCGGAATCAATGGCCTCGCGCGCCCTTGCCACGCCATCTTTCATGGTGGGCACCACTCCAGCCGCATAGAGCGCAGCACCGGCATTCAGCAGCACGATGTCGCGCGGTGCACCGCTCTGACCGCCCAGGACGCCGCGCAGCAGCGCCATGGATTGCTCGGGCGTTTCCACCTTCAAAGCACGGTTGCTCACCATCGCCAGGCCGAAGTCCTCGGGGTGAATTTCGTACTCCAGAATTTCGCCGTTCTTCAGCTCACCGACCATGGTGGCCGCACCCAGGCTCACCTCGTCCATCCCATCACGGCCATAGACCACCACGGCATGCTCGGCCCCCAGGCGCTGCAATGCCCGCACCTGAATACCCACCAGATCGGGGTGAAACACGCCCATCAGAATGTTGGGCGCGCCAGCAGGATTGGTTAGCGGACCGAGAATGTTGAAGAAGGTCTTGACGCCCATTTCCTTGCGCACCGGCGCCACGTTTTTCATGGCGGGATGATGATTGGGCGCGAACATGAAGCCAATGCCTGTCTCTGCGATGCTCTGCGCGATCTGTTCGGGGGTCAGGCTGAGGCTGACGCCCAGCGCCTCTATGACGTCCGCGCTGCCTGACTTGCTGGACACACTGCGCCCTCCATGCTTTGCGCAGCGTGCGCCTGCAGCGGCGGCGACGAACATGGAACAGGTACTGATATTGAAAGTGTGAGAGCCGTCTCCGCCTGTACCGACGATGTCCACCAGATGCGTGGTGTCTTGCACGTGCACCTTGGTGGAGAGCTCGCGCATGACCTGGGCGGCCGCCGTAATCTCCCCAATGGTTTCCTTCTTGACGCGCAGGCCGGTGGTGATGGCTGCCATCATCAGCGGAGAGACCTCGCCTTTCATGATCATCCGCATCAGGTGCAGCATTTCGTCGTGGAATATCTCGCGGTGTTCAATAGTGCGCTGCAGCGCTTCCTGGGCGGTGATCATGGTTTATCTCGGTTCGAAATAGCGGGAAATGGACTGGTGCAACTCTGAGACCATGAGGCCATCAGGCTGCCCGATCGAGAAAGTTCTTGAGCATGGCGTGGCCATGCTCTGTGAGAATGCTCTCCGGGTGAAACTGAACGCCTTCGACGTCCAGCGACTTATGCCGAACACCCATGATTTCACCGTCATCCGTCCAGGCGGTAACCTCCAGGTCTTTGGGACAAGTGCTGCGTTCGATAGAGAGCGAGTGGTAGCGGTTCACCGTGAATTGCCTGGGCAGGCCTGCGAACACCCCCTGCTGTGTGGTGGTGATGACACTGGTTTTTCCATGCATCAACTCTTGGGCCCGAACAATTTTGCCGCCGAAGGCTGCGCCAATGGACTGATGACCCAGGCAGACGCCAAGAATCGGGAGTTTGCCGGCGAAGTGCTGAATGGCTGCGACCGAAATGCCCGCCTCGGCCGGCGAGCAGGGGCCGGGTGAGATGACGAGGCGGTCAGGCTGGCGCGCGGCGATCCCCTCGAGCGTGATCTCGTCGTTGCGGAACACCTCGACATCGGCACCCAGTTCGCCGAAATACTGCACGATGTTGTAGGTAAAGCTGTCGTAGTTGTCGACCATGAGGAGTTTCATTGATCTAACCTCTTGATTTGAAAATATTCTTGGCAAATACACTTCCGGCCAACACAAAACACCCTGTGGAGGGTGGTCTTGGAAAGCAGACTGAATGAGCAACAGATGGCGGCACCCGCCAGCGTTCGCCTTGAGAGGCGAATTGCCAGCTGACAATCAAGGGTGATTGGATCAAGGGCATCGGACATTCTCCATGGGTTGGAGCCGCCGTGCCGGAAAGTCTCTGACCTTGCCCACCGGTACGGCGACAAGGTTGCGGTCTGCACCGCAGCGACATGCCGCTTCCTATTGGAAGCGCCACCACTGGTTTGCGTTGATCGAGGGGGTGGAATGCATATAAAAAGCCACGCCGCATTCTACATGTTGAACTTTTCCGCTGCCGATTTCCGCTGCACGTTCTCGTTGCGCATTTGTGGGCTCAAGACCACCCTACTCGTCTTCAGTCGTTAAGGATGCCCTGCATAACCCTCGCGAGTCGGCGGTAGTGCGGATCGGGATGAGGCGCAAGGCGTCTTTTTGCAGCCAATAGCCCAGCTATTGGCAAGAAAAGCAACGCAGCGGATCGCCCGAGGCCGTGCTGCCACAGACCGCAGGGAGTTATGCAGGGCATCCTTAAAAGTTCACCCCCCTGCATGATTTCTGCGGGGCCTCGTGGCTGGATCAGCCAATTTAACCTGAAGCGACTTAAACCTTGACGCGAGTCAACGTGGCAGCGAACTCATGGGCGTATCGTTTTTCATAGGCATAGGGCAGACAGTGCCAAACGCCTTCAACCCAAAAAAAGGAAAAGCGAATGATCAAAGAGGTTACCGGCGACATCCTGCTCAGCAAAGCGGACTTGATCGCACACGGGATTTCGGCACACGACCCCTTCGACAGCGGCTTGGCCTTGGCGTTGCGCGAGCGTTGGCCCGCACTTGTCAAAGACTACCGGCACGACACCCATTCCAGGGGCATCAGTACCGGTGAGATGTGGGCTTGGGTGGGCGTGCAGGAAAGCGGCGGCACACGAAGGATCGCCAACCTGGTCACCCAGAACACCATCGGACAGGGTCCCACCGCCAAGCCTGGCAAGGCCAGCATCGAGAATGTGCGCGCTGCACTGCAGAATTTGGCCAAGTTCATCGGCCAGGAGCAGATCACCAGCCTTGCCCTGCCTCGCCTGGCCACCGGAGTGGGCGGCCTGGATTGGGAAGACGTCAAGCCCCTGATCACCCAGTATTTGGGTGAATTGAGCATTCCCGTGGTCGTGTACACCACCTACCAAAAGGACGGGGCGGCAGACGAAGGTTTGTAACTCCCCAGTTCCTGCCCGCCAGCGGGTAGGAACTGAGTCTGGCGGCCGATAATCACTGTTCGGTCGCCCGACAATGAGGAGATGAAATTGCCTGCTGATACCAAAAATATAGAGGCCCTTGAAGAGTTACTCGACCAGCGATGGAGTTGCAGAGGGTTTCTGAGCACACCTGTACCCGAAGACACGATTCGGGCCATTCTTCGCACGGCTCAGAAAACGGCGAGCTGGTGCAACAGCCAGCCCTGGCAGGTCACCATAGTGAGCGGCAATGCGAAGGATCGGCTCAGCCAGAAGATCTTTGAGCATATTGCAGCGGGGCGGGACGGTGACCCGGATATCGCGTTTCCGCGGGAGTACCGTGGGGTTTACCTGGAAAGAAGGCGCAGGAGCGGATTTCAGCTCTATGAGTCCATGAATGTGACACGGGGGGACAAGGAGGCCTACAGAAAGCAGGCTGAGGAGAACTATCGCTTCTTCGGTGCTCCACATGTGGCCATCATTACCTCGGACGAGGCCTTGGGAACGTACGGCGCGGTGGATTGTGGAGCCTATGTGAGCAATTTCTTGCTAGCCGCCACGGCCCACGGTGTCGCAACGATTCCTCAGGCAGCCTTGGCCTGGTATTCAAAGATCGTGAAGGAAGCCTTGGGGATCGACGCGGAGAGGGTCATGGTCTGCGGCATTTCATTCGGCTACGCTGACCGCGATCACCCAGCGAACTCCTATCGCACGGAGCGGGCCGACATTGATGAAGTGGTGCGCTGGGCGAACGAGTAGCAAACTCGTCTATCTTTTCTCCCCGAAGCTCGCCATGATCTTGAAGCCGTTAGTCCTGTGGACAGCAGCAGCCATGACCGCGCTTTCAATTGCAGCGGCAGGCTTTTACTCCGTGCGTGCGAACAACCCGCAGGAGCCATCATTCCCGCACAGTCTTAGCCCAGACGACCCTCAAAGGCTTCAAGTTGGAGCCCGCGTCTACGAGCAACATTGCGCAGCGTGCCACGGAGTCAAAGGCGAAGGGCAAGCCAACTGGCGAGACCGAGGACCGGATGGCCTGCTGCCAGCACCGCCTCATGATCCCACGGGGCATACGTGGCACCACCCCGACGAGCAGTTGTTCGCCATCACCAAACACGGTCTGGCGAGACTGATTAACCAGCCGGATTACCGCACGGCGATGCCGATCTACGAAGGTGTGCTGAGCGATGATGAGATTCTGGCGGTTCTCTCTTGGATCAAGTCCCAATGGCCGCCCGAGATACGGCGCCGCCATGACGAGATCAACGCTCAGTACCGCGAATCTCTAACTCAGTGACCAGCGGCAGTGTTGCCGCGAAGTGCCGCCAAGTAAGGACGCCAGACTGTCAGGCTTACGCCTTCAATCGAGCAAACTCCCGATGCTCGTAGGCGATGTAGGCTTCCATCATGCTGCGGTAGATGGCTTCAATAACATCGGGCTCTCCACCTTCAGCCTCGGCGCGAGCGCGCACTCGGCGCACAATGGCTTCAATGCGTGCTTCGTCCCGCACGTGTTCTGCCTTCGGTTTGATGGTGGCGGCCTGGGTCATGTAGCCCCCGCGCTCTACCAGCAAGGGTACAAGAATGTCGTCCAGCGCGTCTACATGCTTGCGCACTTCGGCCATGCTGGCGCAGGCTTTGGTTTTCTCGATCGCCCTCGTCATTCAAGCCCCTCTTCGACCAACTCTGCCGCACGCAGCAGAGCACGGGCCTTGTGTTCAGTTTCTTTCCATTCCATTTCAGGTACTGAGTCAGCCACTACGCCGGCTGCCGCCTGCACGTGGAGTTGCTGGTCCTTGACGATGGCGGTGCGAATGGCAATGGCCACATCCATGTCGCCTGCGTAGCTGAGGTAGCCGCAGGCACCACCATAGATGCCGCGCTTGACGGGTTCGAGCTGATCAATCACTTCCATGGCGTGCACCTTCGGCGCGCCCGAGAGTGTGCCCGCAGGAAGGTGGCCTTGAGCACATCCATGCTGGTCATGCCGTCTTTGAGGATACCTTCCACGTTGCTGACGATGTGCATGACGTGGCTGTAGCGCTCCACGGCGAATGCCTCGGTGACCTTCACGCTGCCGGTCTTGGCAATGCGGCCAATATCGTTGCGTGCCAGGTCGATCAGCATGACGTGTTCGGCACGCTCCTTGGGATCGTTCACCAACTCCTGCTCGATGGCCTTGTCCAGCTCCGGTGTGGCGCCGCGTGGGCGTGTGCCGGCCAGGGGGCGTATGGTGATTTTCTTGCCTTCAGGGGTGTTTTCCTGACGCACCAGAATTTCGGGGCTGGCACTGACCACGTGAAAATCGCCGAAGTCGTAGTAGATCATGTACGGCGAGGGGTTCAGAGAACGCAACGCCCGGTACAACGAAAGTGGCGACTCGGTGTAGCGCTTGCTGATGCGCTGGCCGACCTGAACCTGCATGAAGTCGCCGGCAGCAATGAGGGCCTTGGCTTTTTCCACGGCCTCCAGGTAATCGGCTTTGGCGAAACTGCGTTCAGCTGGGTGGTTTTGCGAAGCTTTGACGACGGGTGCACTGACCGAGTACTTGAGTTGCTCGCGCAGGGTTTTCAGGCGCTTCTTGGCACGCGCATAAGCCTCAGGTTGGGCTGGATCGGCGTAAACGATCAAATACAGCTTGCCCGAGAGGTTGTCGATTACCGCCAGCTCTTCGCAGTGCATCAGCAAGATGTCTGGCGTGCCTAGCGTGTCGGGCGGGCAGGTGTTTTCGAGTTTCTTCTCGATGTAGCGCACCGTGTCGTAGCCAAAATAGCCAGCCAGGCCGCCACAGAAACGGGGCAAGCCGGGCCGCAGCGCGACTTTGAAGCGCTTCTGATAGGCGGCAATGGCGTCGAGCGGGTTGCCTTCGAGGGTTTCAACCACCTGGCCGTCGGTGACCACCTCGGTGCGGGCCTGTGCCCCGAAGCCACTGGCGCGGACAATGGTGCGCGCGGGAAGACCGATGAAGCTGTAGCGCCCGAAACGCTCGCCGCCAATGACGGATTCAAGCAGGAAGGTGTACTTGCCACCGCCCTGCCCTCCTGCGAGTTTCAGGTAGAGCGACAGCGGGGTTTCAAGGTCAGCGAAAGCCTCGGTCATCAGGGGGATACGGTTGTATCCCTGCGAAGTCAGGCTTTTGAATTCAAGTTCTGTGATCACGGGAATTGAGCCTCCAAGCTCAGAGCAGCGTGTGCTGCCATTCAAAATTTGGCAGCGTGGTCTGCCGTTCATTCTCTCCAAGACGCCCAACCTCTTGGTCAAGGACGCCACCTTTGCACCCCTTGCAGGTGCGATTCGACAAGTCAGCGTGCTGGCTTACGCCAGGGCCACGCCCCCTGGGCGAAACTGCCCAGCGGTGAAATGACATTGCGGTGAATGAACATAGGCACTAGTTTAGCAAAGCATGGGGACCGGCAAGCACCTCTTGCGTAGACAGAGGGGGTGTCAGCCTGGCACCGCGAGATAGAACCACTCCTGACCGACGGCCGCCTCCGGATACGGGAACAGCACGCTGCCGTCATAGGCGGCGCGCACTTCGCGCCCGTCAGCGCGCCGTGCAATCAGATCCCCGGCCCGGACGACATCAAAGCTATTCCATTCTCGTGCCAGTTGATCAGCGGCTGATTCACGCAGAACTACATCCTGAAGCCGAGCCGCTGGCCCGGAAAAGCGCGGGGGCGCGGGCACGTCGGCCATACCCAGCAGGGCGAGGGCGCCCCGGATGGCATGCTCAGCTACCCGTATGGCCGCCGGATCGTCGTGCTGACCACATTCGATGGTTACGGCATAGCCCCCCTGGCTACGCATGTACTCAGTGGTACCAATGCCTTCGTCGTCCAGGGGTTTGCCGCGGGCGCGCGACGCTCGGTCGTACACATCCAGCCAGCCTTCCACGATCTGATTGACACCCAGCGCGCGAGCCAGCTCAGACTCCTCTTGCGCGCGCATGAACGGCTCCCTCGTGCCCTCATTATTTCGGGGCCCCACCATTGCGAAAGGTTCGCCAGGGGTGTGAAAGGAATGCAGATCGAGCAGCGCTTCATGCGAGGCCAGTACGGGCGCCAGCTGACGCGTGATGTGATCCTCGTAGTCTCGTGCATCGTCGCGCGGCATGAAGCGGCGGTTCAGGTTGCGTTCGCCTTCACGCGTTCTCTGCCCGAACGCCAGGGGATTCGCCACGGGCACTAGAGTCAGCCTGCCGCGCCGCAGCAACAGCCGACCGTGCTGAAGATCGTCTATGGCACGCAAGATGGCGTACGCACCGCAGGTTTCATTGCCATGAACCGCGCCCAGCACCACTAGCGAAGGGCCTGGCTTGAGCGCGGCCCAAGTGTGCCATTGCAGCACCTGCGGGTTGACCGCCGCGCGCCTGAGCAACTCGTTTCCTGCGTCCATGCTTGGCTGCCTCCTTAAGTTTTCAGATTCCTATTTTGCCTCCAGCCACGGGCCGATGTCGGTCAGCGAGTCGAAAAATCCATCTGCGTCTACGGCATTCACTGGCTCGCCGTGGTTGTAGCCGTAAGTTAGCAACACCACCGCGCACCCCGCCGCACGGGCGGCCTGGGCGTCGTTGGCTGAGTCACCGATCATCAGGGTTTCGGCTGGCGCGCAGGCGAGCGCCTTGCAGGTTTCGATAAGGGGCAAGGGGTCGGGCTTCTTGCGGGCGAAACTGTCGCCGCCGAACACATGGCTGAAGTATGCCGAAAGGCCCTTGGCCTTCAGCAAAGGCGAAGCAAAGGACAGCGGCTTGTTGGTCAGGCAGGCCAGCGGCAGGCCACGAGACTTCAGATAGTCGAGCCCTTCCCTTGCACCTGGGAACACCGTGCTGTGCTGCCCGTTGATGCGCAGGTAGGTTTGCTGGTAAAGGCGCCAGGCCTCTGGCAACAGACCTTCCACCGCAGCACCCTCACGCTCCTGCGCGGTAGAGGCAGTATTGGTCAGCACGGTTCTGATCAGATGCTCGGAGCCCTTGCCAACCCAGCGGCCGATCTCGGCGGTGGTGACTTGGCGCCGCCCGAGTTCGGAAAGCATGGCGTTCAGCGCCACTTCAAAGTCGCCGAGGGTATCAATCAATGTGCCGTCGAGGTCGACGATACAGGCGCGGATGGGCAAGGACGGGGGCTTTGACGATGGATCTGCATCTCGAAGAGTATCGGGCAACAGATGGGGGCCTGCACCCAAAAAAACAGGGTGCCATCGGGATAAAGGCGATCTACCGAAGCGCTTCGCGCATGGACTGAATGACGGCCGCGTAGTCTTTCTGGCCAAAAATGGCACTGCCAGCCACGAAGGTGTCGGCACCAGCATCGGCGACTTGCCGGATGTTGGCGGCTTTGATCCCGCCGTCGACCTCCAGCCGAATGTCTTTACCCGAAGCGATGATGCGTTTGCGGGCGTCTTCCACTTTCCGGAGCGCACTGTCGATGAATGCCTGGCCGCCGAAGCCGGGATTGACGCTCATGATGAGGATCAGGTCGATGTCTTCGATCAGCCAGTCGAGCACCTCGAGTGGCGTGGCAGGGTTGAACACCAAACCTGCCTGGCAGCCAGCGGCCTTGATGGCCTGAACGCTGCGATGCGGGTGGGCGCTGGCTTCTGGGTGGAAGCTAATCAGATCGGCACCAGCTTGGGCGAAGGCCTGAGCCAGGGCGTCCACGGGCTGCACCATCATGTGCACATCCAGCGGCACGGGCTGACCATCCGCTCGCACGGCGTGGGGCTTGATGGCCTGGCAGATCATGGGGCCGAATGTCAGGTTCGGTACGTAATGGTTGTCCATGACGTCGAAGTGGATCCAGTCGGCGCCAGCGGCGATCACATTTTTTACCTCTTCGCCCAAACGCGCGAAGTCGGCCGAAAGAATGGACGGGGCGATACGGTAAGTCGTGCTCATGGTGGGAGATTCTCTCGCAATTTGATAAAGCCTGGAGGATGACGAAGTACATAACGCGTTCCACGCCAAGAGCCAGCATTCATGCGGTTTTCGTAAGGGTGGTGGGCTTCTGAGGGCGGTTTCCACGGTTACCATAGGAGGATGCCTAAATACCAGTTCAGCGTGGAAGTGGAGCCGCAATACCTGGCGGATCAGTCGGAGCCGGCGCAGGAGCTTTATGGCTTTTCCTACACCATCACGGTGCGCAACACCGGGGATGTGCCCGCGCAGCTGATTTCGCGCCACTGGATCATCAATGACGCCAGGGGCCGCACCGAAGAAGTGCGGGGCTTGGGCGTGGTGGGGCAACAACCCTTGCTCAAGCCAGGCGAAGCCTTTCAGTACACCAGTGGCTGCCGCCTGCGCACATCCACGGGCACCATGCATGGCAGCTATTTTTGTGTCGCCGCTGATGGTGAACGCTTCGACGTAGAGATTCCCCTTTTTGTGCTGGATGCCAGTGATGGCGGCAGCAGCGGTCCCCGCGTGCTGCACTGAGCCGCCTCCTTCATACAACTCTTTTCCCCATGGCGACATCTCAGCTTGAGCTGAACCAACTTCTGAGCGCGCTCGACCCAGAAGCCCCCTGGCTGAGCGCCACCTATGGCTGGTCCGACTGCTGGATTGGGTGCGCGGTGAATCCAAGGACCCCGACGCCGCAGTCGCGAGGGTGCGAATGCTGCTGGACGCGGCCGAGTTGCGCCCCGAGTGGCTGCATCTTTGGCATCAGTGGTGGGCGCAGTTTCTTTCCACCACAGATGCAACCCCGCTGCTGGCGGACCTGGGCTTCGCGCCTAGGCCCGCCTTCATGAGCGAACTTGTCAACCGCCTGCGCCGCAAATTGCTGCCCGCGACGCCCGAGACGACCGACCTGGGAGAGCTGTTCGGCCTTCTTTTTCCCGGCGAATTCGACGCCCGGTGGCTGCGCGCCCTGGACGCCGGTACCCTTGAGCGCCTGCGCTCCCTGCTCTTTCGCGCCACCCCGGAAGATCTGGAGCAGTCAGGGTCGCCAGACTTCGCACAGCGGGTTCTGCTGGACGCACTGACTTACAGCATCAGCCAGATCATCGCCATCGGACTTTCGTCTGAAATTCGCACCCGCATGTCTCCAGATGCCATGCGGACCAGGCCGTTCCATGAGCTACCCTCCGCCTTCGAAGTTCTGCGAAATGCGGTGATTGAGCATGGCAGGGAAAGTGCGCCTTCTCTGGTGGCCATCGGCCAGCTCCGTGAACAACTCGACGCTTGCCGCGCGGCCGCTTATTCGGTGTATGCACATCTCGAAGAGCATGGGATTTCGGTGCACATCGAATTTCAGATGCGCCAGCTTCGCCAGCGCATCATTCGCGTGAAGGCGCTGCTGCTCTGCCTGGAAACCGACGCCCCCGCGCTGGCCACGGCACAGTTGCTCTCCCATTTGGTACGTGTAAACCGAGACAGCCGCAGCCTGCGGGCACTGCTGAGAACCAGCACCGAATTGCTGGCCGCCAAGGTGACGGAACGCAACGCCGAGACCGGCGAGCACTACATCACCCGAACACGGGGCGACTATACCCATATGCTGAAAGCCGCCGGCGGCGGAGGTCTCGTGCTGGCTTTTACAACCTGGGCAAAGTTATTTATTGTCTCGCTCAGTCTCTCGGCATTCTGGGGCGGACTGGCGGCCGGGATGAACTATGCAGTGTCCTTCGTCATCATCATGCTCCTGCAATGGACAGTGGCCACTAAGCAGCCGGCTATGACCGCGCCCGCGATGGCTGCCAAGCTCAGGAACATGGATGCCCCAGATGCCGTAGAGGGCTTTGTCTCTGAAGTGGTGTACTTGCTGCGCTCTCAGTTCGCTGCCATTTTGGGTAACGTTGGCGTGGTGATACCGCTGGTCATGCTGCTTACCTATGGCCTGCACTATCTGGGCTGGGATGAGGTGCTGGATACGCATCATGCTGAGAAAATTCTCACCGATCACCACCTGTTGGGCCTCACAGCATTGTTTGCCACCGCCACAGGGCTACTCCTTTTTGCCTCCAGCGTGATCGCGGGCTGGGTGGAAAACTGGTTCGTCTTCAATCGACTTGATTCCGTGATTGCCTACCACCCGCGCATTACCGGATTTCTCGGACGCGAGCGCGCCGCACGCTGGGGACGCTATTGGGGAAGCAATATTTCGAGCTACACGGCCAATATTTCGCTGGGGCTCATGCTCGGCTTGGCGCCCCCGATCCTGAGGTTTTTCGGCATTGGTTTCGAGGTCCGGCACGTGACCCTGGTGTCCGGACAGATAGCGGCAAGCGCCGTGGAGCTCGGCTGGCAGGTAGTACACCAATCAGCCTTCTGGTGGGCCGTGGGTGGCATTGTGATCACTGGGTTGCTGAATCTGGCCTCCAGTTTCTACTTCGCATTCCGCCTGGCGCTGACGGCCCATAACGTGACTGGCGTTGACCGCCGCCGCATGTATGTCGCCTTGGGCCAGCGCGTGCTGCGCCAGCCGCTCTCGTTCTTGCTGCCAGTTCGCGTGAAACCTGACCCTGTGCCGTCAAATGGCAGTGCCGACAATGCCGGGGGTGCCCCCGTGCGTCCGGCTGAATGATCCAACCTGGGCAATACTCCCAGAGCCTCCTCTGACGAGCAAGGTACTATTAAAGGCCGTGCGGGGGCTTCGATCCCTGGCTGAAATGCCAACCCGCACCACCCTTTAGGAGGAATTTGCCGCTTGACCGATAGATCAACCATCGCTTGGGGGACTGGATCCAGGCCACACCGGGCCTCCCCGCTCTTGAGTGGGCGCTGCTGCTGGCTGTGGCCGCCCTGGCCGGGCACTTGGCACAGCGCTATGCGCAGATACCCAAGATCATTGGCTATGCCGTGGTCGGTACGATCACGGGTTTGATCGGCTTCGCTGGTGCCGCCTGGCCCCTGCAAGGTATTGGTTTGTTCCTGCTGGAACTGGGCATTGCGTTGGTGTTGTTCGAGGCAGGCGCACGTTTGCCGCTGCGCTGGTTCCGCCATAACCCCATGGTGCTGGTGCAAAGCGCGGCGGAATCGCTGCTGACGTTCTTGGCCGCCTTCGCCGTCTTGCACTGGATGGGACTGGAGGTGGCGGTGGTACGGGCGCTGGCGGTGATTGCCGTGGCCGCCTCTCCAGCGGTGCTGATGCGCGTGGTGTCCGATCTGCGCGCGTCGGGGCCGGTCACTGACCGCGCTATCGCGCTGACTACTCTGAACACGCTGTATGCGCTGACTATTGGCACTGCCATGTTGCGCTCGATCGACCGTGCTGACGGCACGCTGCTGGCCTCAATGGCTGCGTCAGCCGCGGTTCTGGGTGTTTCCCTTCTGATCGGCGCGATGCTGGCAGGGCTGCTGACGGGCGCTATGCGATTGATGAATCCGACCAGCGAAGACACCACCATTGTCATGCTAGCGCTGATCGGGGCCTGCGCCGCGCTCGCCCCGCCGTTTGGCGGTTCTGCGCCATTGGTAGCCTTGCTGGGCGGCATTTTGCTCAAGCAGATTCACCCGCGGCCTTGGGTTTGGCCGCGCCAGTTGGGCACTGCGGCATCCATGCTCAACATCCTGATGTTCGTGTTGGTGTCATCGGTGGCGGCACAGGCCGACTGGACGCTGGGCATCACCTGGGCGGCGCTGGCATTGATTGCGGTGCGCGCATTGGCAAAAGCCGTCAGCCTGGCGGCGACCGGCTACGGCACTGGCATTTCGTTGAAAAAATCACTCTGGGTGAGCGGCACGATGGTGCCGATGTCCTCTGTAGCGCTACTGCTCACCTCGCAGTTCGTCGTAGCCTCGCAAAGCATCGGTTCGCAGGTGGCCAACGTGGCTCTGCCCATGATCTTGATCACCGAGTTGCTGGGCGCGGTGCTGGTAACGGCCGTGCTCTACCGAGCGAAGGAGACCAGCAAGCCCCGATCAGACACCAGCCTCCAAGGCGCCGACCCTTCCGCAGGGAGGTTGCCATGAGCCTCGAAGCCTTCAGCCACTCGAAACCGCTCACGCTGGGCGTCGAGCTGGAACTGCAACTGGTGAACACGCATGACTATGACCTTGCGCCTTACGCAGAGGACATGCTGCGTCTGATGAGCAAGATCAACCTTCCAGGTAGCGTGGTGCCGGAGATGACCTCGGGCATGATCGAGATTTCCACAGGCGTCTGCAACACTTGGAGCGATGCTCTTGGCGAACTCTCGCAGATTCGCGATGCGCTGGTTAAATGCGCAGACAAGCTGAACATTGCCGTGGTGGGCGGAGGAACGCATCCGTTTCAGCAATGGCACCAGCGCCGCATTTACGACAAACCGCGCTTCCAAGAGCTTTCCGCGCTCTACGGTTACCTGTCTAAACAGTTCACCATTTTCGGCCAGCACGTGCATGTAGGCTGCCCGGATGCCGACACGGCGCTCTATACGCTGCATTGCATGTCGCGCTACATACCGCACTTTATTGCGCTGGCGGCCTCCAGCCCCTATGTGCAGGGGCATGACACGGCATTTGACTCGGCACGGCTCAATTCCGTGTTCGCCTTCCCACTCTCGGGACGCGCACCCTGCATTTTGACTTGGGCCGAGTTTGAAGCCTACTTCGACAAGATGACCCGCACTGGCGTGGTCAAGAGCATGAAGGATTTTTACTGGGACATTCGCCCCAAGCCCGAGTACGGCACCATCGAAGTGCGCGTATTTGACACACCCTTGTGCGTGGATCGCGCGGCCGCGCTGGCCGGCTACGTGCAGTCGCTGGCGGCCTGGTTTCAAGCCGAGCGCCCATTTACCCCCACCGAGGACGACTACCTCGTCTACAGCTACAACCGCTTCCAGGCCTGCCGCTTTGGGCTTGATGCAGTCTATGTGGATCCCCCCACCGGAGAGCATCTGCCACTGCGTGACCACCTGCTGCTCACCATGGAACGCCTGGCCCCATACGCCGAGAAAGGCAAGGCGGAGGGCGCGCTGGCCATGCTGCGCGCCGAAGTTGAAGAAAATCGCAACGACGCGCGGTGGCTGCGCGAGAGGCAGACCCAGGAACGCCTACTAGGCGAAGTGGTCCGGCAGGCGGCACTTCGATTCAGGAGTTAAACCTACGGCCACGCGGAATCAGGGTTTCGCGTGAAAATGACGACTGTTCTGCCCCCTATTCATCGCTGAACGCCCGACCCTACAACATGACTTTGCGCATCGGCATCTCCGCCCGCCTCCTGCATAGCCCGCCGCCCGGATTGGGGCTGCCTCTAAAACCCCTCCAGTTTCTGGAAAGCAACATGGCGCAGTGGATCATGTCTCACGGCGTCGCGGCACTGATGATCCCATTCCTCGACCAACGCGTGCCCCGCAGGCGCCGCTATGCGCCTCTGCGCAGCCTGGTAGAAAACCTCGACGGGCTGGTTTTACAAGGCGGGATCGACATTTGCGCTGAAACCTATGGCGCCAAACCCTGGAAAGAAGACACCGACAGCGACCCGATACGCGACGAGTACGAACTGGATCTGCTGCGTGGTTTTATTGAGGCAGGCAAGCCGGTTCTGGGAATTTGCCGGGGTGCGCAACTGCTGAACGTCTACTTCGGCGGCACCCTGATCCAGGACATTCCCACGCAATGGCCAGGGGCAACCCGTCATGCGGATGACCGCGACTACGACCGCCTGACCCATGAAGTGCATTTTCTGCCCGGGTCGCGCTTGTCGGACATCTACGGCTATGAGCCCCGGCGGGTCACCAGCATCCATCACCAATGTGTCGATCGCCTCGGCAAGGGTCTGGTTCTTGAGGCACGCAGCCCCATCGACCTGGTACCCGAAGCCATTCGGCACGCCGACTCGCCCTTTGTGATGGGCGTGCAATGGCACCCTGAGTTTCATCTGGGCAACGCGGACGAGGAGCCCGGGGTTCTGGACAGCGGCCCCTTGATGATGGCCTTCCTGAAGGCGGCCGCACGGCGGGCGGGCCGCATGCGCCTTCTGACGGATGGCGTGGTGCGTGTGCGGGAGAAGATCAAGCGATGAGCGCCACCTCAGGACCCAGCTTGCGTGCGTGGCCCGTGGAGCACAGCCATGGGCGAGTTTGAACTGATCGAACGCTTCTTCAAGGTACCCGCCCAGTCTCATGCGCACTCGGGTGCCGTTGAACTGGGTATCGGTGACGATTGCGCCTTGCTGAAGCCTGCGCCCGGCATGCAACTTGCGGTCAGCACGGACATGCTGGTCGAAGGCAGGCATTTTCTGCCCGACGTCGACCCGACGGCGCTGGGCCACAAGGCGCTGGCCGTCAACCTGAGCGATCTCGCGGCCATGGGGGCCGAGCCCATGGGTTTCACCCTTGCCTTGGCACTTCCGGCCGAACGCGCCAACGATGCCAACTGGCTGCAAGCCTTCTCAGGCGGTCTGTTTTCTTTGGCCGATGCATTTAGCTGTCCGCTGATAGGCGGTGACACGACGGGCGGCCCGCTCAATATCTGCATTACCGTATTCGGCCAATTGCCAGCTGGCCAGGCGCTGCGGCGCGACGGCGCGCGTGTCGGCGACGATATTTGGGTCAGTGGCGAGTTGGGTAGTGCACGCCTGGGGCTGGGTACACTTCGCGGCGAGTGGACTTTGCCGCCCGCCATCCAGGCGGCGGCACGCCTGCGGCTTGAACGCCCTACTCCCCGCCTGGCTCTGGGCAAAGCTCTTCGGGGCCTGGCCAGCGCCTGCGCGGATGTGAGCGACGGCTTGGCCGGAGACCTGGGGCACATTCTCCGAGCCAGCGGCGCGGGAGCCTGCCTTGATGCAGAGAGCATCTTGAATACGATCCCCCTTCGCGCCCTCATGGCAAAGACCAGTGAACCTTTCGACACCGAGAAATGGCTGGGCATAGCCCTCACTGGCGGCGATGACTACGAGCTTGTCTTCACAGCTCCGCCTGCCAGTCGCGCCGCCGTGCAAACCGCTGCCGAATTGACGTTGACAACGGTCGCTCGCGTTGGCCGGATCGAGTCCGAATCCGGTCTGCGGCTGACAGGTGGCAACGGCCAGCCGCACAGCTTCGCGGCACGCGCCTTCGACCACTTCGCCACTGCGGCAGACTCACCGACCGGTAAATCATGAGCTTTTCAGACGCTTCAAACGAAGACATCACCGACGTACAGGCGCGACCGGTCAAACGCGCCCAAGGTGACGCGCCCTCTTCCGTCACCGAGCCGGCACAGCTGGAGCCGCTCTCACATTCCGCTGGGCCGCCTGCAGTTGGAGCCGTTCGCCCCAACGCCCGATTCATGCGCATGCACCCAGCACACTGGATCGCATTCGGCTTCGGCTCCGGGCTTTCTCCGGTCGCGCCGGGCACCGCTGGCACGCTGTGGGCGTGGCTGGCCTGGATAGTCATGTCTCTATGGTGGACGACACCCATGGAGCAAGGCTTGCTGATCGCCATTTCTCTACCTGTGGCGTGGTGGGCCAGCGCAGTCACCGCCCGAAATCTGCGCATTGCTGATCCAAGCGCCATTGTGGTCGACGAGATCGTCGCGTTCTGGATCGTTCTGTGGCTGGTATTGCCGGCCGGCTTCTGGGGACAACTGGCTGCATTCCTGCTGTTTCGTATCTTTGATGCCGTCAAGCGCGGTCCGGTGGGTTGGGCCGATCGACTGATGCACGGCGCTACGGGCTGGCGTGGCGGCTTCGGGATCGTGTTCGATGATCTGGTGGCGGCTTTTTGCACGCTCCTGGTGATCGCAATGTGGCGCGCCTGGTGAGGAAAAAGTATGAACGAAACCGTTCAGAATCTGGCCAACACCCTGCGCCAACTCGGCTGGCAGCTGTGTACCGCCGAAAGCTGCACTGGAGGCCTGATCGCGGGCGCTTGCACTGATCTGGCAGGCTCCTCCGACTGGTTCGACCGGGGTTTCGTCACTTACAGCAATGCCGCCAAGGTTGAGATGTTGAGTGTCCCCTTGCATTTGATTGATCAACATGGCGCCGTGAGCGAGCCGGTGGCCCGCGCCATGGCGGAAGGCGCGCTGGCTCATTCGAAGGCACAAGTCAGCGTGGCAGTCACTGGCGTGGCAGGACCCAGCGGCGGGAGTGCAGACAAACCCGTGGGTACTGTGTGGTTCGCCTGGTGTTTGAACGGAAAAACCAGCAGCGAACGCCAGCATTTTGATGGCGACCGGGCCGCCGTGCGTGGTGCGACGGTGTCGCACGCGCTCAGCGGACTGATGGCGAGACTTATCAAGTCTTGAGTCGCGCCTTGAGGCAAGGGAGAACCCTCTCCGGTACAAACCCCAATCGGCACAAAGGCGGGCCGCACCCATAATTTGCTGAACCAGTTCGCCAACAGTGAGCTTCACCATTGGGTCGCATGAGTTCAGACATCATTTTGGAAACCCGGGGACTCATTAAAGAGTTCAAAGGCTTTGTTGCCGTCAACGACGTCAACCTTAAAGTGCGTCGAGGCAGCATTCATGCCTTGATAGGCCCCAATGGTGCCGGCAAGACGACCTGCTTCAATCTGCTCACCAAATTCCTGGAGCCAACGCACGGCCAGATCGTGTTCGATGGCACCGACATCACGCGAGAAAAGCCTGCGCAGATCGCACGGCGGGGCGTGGTCAGATCATTCCAGATCTCTTCCACCTTTCCGCACATGAGCGTTCTGGAAAACGTGCGCGTGGCGCTTCAGCAGACGCTGAAGACGGAATTCCACTTCTGGCGATCGGCCCGTAGCCTCAGCCAACTGGACAGCCGGTGCATGGAGTTGCTGGGTTTCGTAGGCCTTGCCGATTTCGCCCATCTGCAAGCCACCGAACTGCCGTACGGACGCAAGCGTGCCCTGGAGATTGCCACCACGCTGGCCATGGACCCCAAGCTGATGTTGCTGGACGAACCCACGCAGGGCATGGGTCTGGAAGATGTGGAAATGGTCACGCAACTGATTAAGAAGGTGGCGGCCAACCGCACGGTCCTGATGGTGGAGCACAACATGAGTGTGGTCGGTAGCATCGCCGACATGATCACCGTGCTGCAGTTTGGCCAGGTAATCGCGGAGGGCCCTTACGACGAGGTGTCGCGCAATCCGCAGGTACTGGAGGCCTACATGGGCAGCGCCGAGGAGACGCTATGAATACACGCCCGGAGTCTCTGACGCGCACTACGGAGAGCCATTGACATGAGCAATGCACCCGCCATCCTGCTCAAAGACGTGCACGCCTGGTATGGCGAGTCTCACATATTGCACGGGGTCAACATCGAAGTGATGCCGGGCGAAGTGGTTTCGCTGCTGGGGCGCAACGGCGCTGGCCGGACCACCACGTTGCGCGCCATCATGGGTCTGGTAGGCAAGCGCACAGGCACTATTGCGCTCAATGGCAACGAGACCGTACGCATGGCACCGCACCATATCGCACGTCTGGGCCTGGGGTATTGCCCGGAAGAGCGAGCGATCATGACCTCTCTCACGTGCCAGGAGAACCTCATGCTGCCGCCCAAGGTCGCCGAGGGGGGCATGAGCGTCGATGAAATTTACGCCATGTTTCCCAACCTGGAGACGCGGCGCACAAGCCCTGGCGGACGCCTGTCGGGGGGTGAGCAGCAGATGCTCGCGGTGGCGCGCATATTGCGCACCGGTGCCAAGACACTCTTGCTGGACGAGATCTCCGAGGGTCTCGCACCCGTCATTGTTCAGGCGTTGGCCCGCATGATCCGCGAACTACGCACGCGTGGTTTCACGGTGCTCATGGTGGAGCAGAACTTTCGCTTCGCCGCACCGCTGGCCGACCGTTTCTACATCATGGAGCGCGGACTGATCGTTCGCGAGTTTTCCGCTCAAGAACTGCACGCCAACATGGCGATGCTGCACGAATACCTGGGTGTTTGATTTTCCCGTGGCTGCAAACTTATTTTGAAGGAGATGTCGCAATGAAACGCAATTTGATCGCTGGGTTGGTCGCTGGGCTGGGCCTGTGTGCCGGAGGTGTGGCTCAAGCCCAGATCTCAGGAAACGTCGTGAAGATTGGCGTCATGAACGATATGTCCGGCGTGTACGCCGACATTGGCGGTCCCGGCTCCGTGCTGGCTGCCCGCATGGCGGTGGAAGACTACCTGAAGAGCAGCAAATCGACACTGAAGGTCGAGATCGTCTCCGCCGACCACCAGAATAAGCCCGATGTGGGTTCCAGCGTCGCGCGCAAGTGGTATGACTCTGACGGCGTGGACATGATCATCGACGTGCCCACCTCTTCTGTCGGCCTTGCGATCAACGAGGTCACCAAGGAAAAAGGCAAGGTGCACATCAACACCGGTTCTGCCACGTCAGACCTGACGGGCAAGGCCTGCTCACCCAACACCGTGCACTGGCTCTACGATACCTGGATGCTGGCGCACGGCACCGGCAGCGCGGTGGTAAAGAGCGGCGGAGACTCCTGGTTCTTCCTGACCGCCGACTACGCCTTCGGCCACGCGCTGGAACGCGACACTTCCGACGTGGTGAAGGCGTCCGGAGGCAAGATACTGGGCGGCGTGAAGGTACCGCTTGCGACGCAAGATTTCTCGTCCTTCCTGCTGCAGGCGCAGTCGTCGAAGGCCAAGATTATCGGCCTGGCCAATGCGGGCGGCGACACAATCAACTCGATCAAGCAGGCGGCGGAGTTTGGCATTGTCAAAGGCGGCCAGAAGCTGGCCGGACTGCTGGTGTTCCTGCCAGACGTTCACGGCCTCGGACTGAATGTGGCGCAAGGCCTGAACGTGACAGAAGCCTGGTACTGGGACCTGAACGATTCCAGCCGGGCCTGGACCAAGCGCTTCACCGCAGCCAACAAGGGCAAGTTCCCATCTTCTGATCATGCGGGCGTGTACTCCGGCGTGCTGCATTATCTGAAGGCAATTGATGCCGCCAAGACCGACGACGGCAGCAAGGTAGTGGCCAAGATGAAAGAGATGCCGACGGACGATCCGTTGTTCGGCAAGGGCAGCATCCGCGCTGACGGCCGCAAGATCCACCCTGTGTATCTGTTCGAGGTGAAGGCCCCCAGCGAGTCCAAGGGACCTTACGACTACTACAAGCTGAAGCAGACCATTCCGGCCGATCAGGCCTTCCGTCCGATCGCCGAGGGTAACTGCCCGCTGGTGGCCAAGAAGTAACCAAGTCTCCTAGACCGCGAACGTCAGGGAAATGGCCTCGCGAGAGTGCCATTTCCCTGAGCGATAGCTCGTGGGTTCCAAGCGCGTACAAAGAAAAGAACGAGATCACACATGGAAGTTTTCGGGATTCCGATACAGGCCATGATGGGGCAGCTGCTCATCGGCCTCATCAATGGCTCGTTCTATGCCTTGCTTTCGCTCGGCCTGGCCGTCATTTTCGGGCTGCTCAACATCATCAACTTCACGCATGGTGCGCAGTACATGCTGGGCGCCTTTGGCGCCTACCTGTTGCTGAACCATCTGGGCATCAGCTATTGGTGGTCGTTGCTCCTGGTACCCATCTTGATAGGCGCCCTTGGTGTGGTCATAGAGCGCACCATGCTGGCCAAACTCTATAAGCTCGATCATCTGTACGGCCTGCTACTGACCTTTGGCATGGCGCTCATGATTCAGGGCTTTTTCCGGCACCAGTATGGTTCCACAGGCCTGCCTTACGCCATTCCAGAGCAGTTGATGGGCGGCATCAACCTGGGCTTCATGTTCCTGCCCAAGTACCGGGGCTGGGTCATTGTGGCCTCACTCATTATCTGCCTCATCACCTGGTTCGTCATTGAGCGCACCAAACTGGGTGGTTATCTGCGTGCCGCCACAGAGAACCCGCAGATGGTGCAGGCATTTGGCATTAACGTGCCGCGCATGATCACCCTCACTTATGGCTTTGGTGTAGGGCTGGCAGCACTGGCCGGAGTGATGGCCGCGCCCATTTACCAAGTCAGTCCGCAGATGGGGGCTGACCTCATCATCGTGGTCTTCGCGGTGGTGGTGATCGGGGGCATGGGATCCATCATGGGCGCCATTGTCACGGGCTTTGGCCTGGGGCTGATCGAGGGGCTCACCAAGGTGTTTTATCCGGAGGCCTCGAGCACCGTCATTTTCATCATCATGACCATCGTGCTGCTGACCCGGCCGGCAGGTCTGTTCGGCACACAGAAGTAAGCCATGACTGCCTCCATATCTCCTGCCGCATCGACTCCTCTGCCCGGCAAGCCTGCGTCGGCAAAGAACACTCACCGCAACGTGATGATCGCCATGGCGATTGCGTTCGCCGTGGCGCCCCTGGTAGGCATCTATCCGGCGTTCATGATGAAAGTCATGTGCTTCGCGCTGTTTGCCTGCGCCTTCAACCTGTTGCTCGGCTTTGGCGGACTGCTTTCGTTCGGGCATGCCATGTTTCTGGGCGGCGCCGGCTACGCAGCGGCACATGCGGCCAAAGTGTGGGGTTTCACGCCTGAGCTGGCGATCTTGTTCGCCACGCTCTGCGCAACGGCTCTGGGATGGATCGCCGGGCTCCTGGCCATTCGCCGTCAGGGCATTTATTTCGCCATGATTACGCTGGCACTGGCCCAGATGGTGTTTTTCTTCAGTCTGCAAGCACCCTTCACGGGCGGCGAAGACGGCATTCAGGCTGTGCCGCGCGGCAGGCTTTTCGGGCTGATAGACCTCTCACAGCCGCTGGCCATGTATGCACTGGTGTTTTGCATTTTCATGGGTGGCTTCTTGATGATCTACCGCATCGTGCACTCACCCTTCGGGCAAGTGCTCCAGGCGATTCGTGAAAACGAGCCCCGTGCCATCTCTCTCGGCTACGACGCCGAAAAATTCAAGCACCGTGCTTTTGTGCTGTCTGCGGCGCTCTCAGGAATGGCCGGCGCCACCAAGTCACTGGTGTTTCAGCTGGCATCGTTGACCGATGTTCATTGGAGCATGTCCGGCGAAGTCATTCTGATGACCCTGCTGGGCGGCATGGGCACAATTTTTGGCCCCGTGGTGGGTGCAGCGGTGATTGTCACGATGCAGAACTACCTTGCCGAGCTGGGCTCCTGGGTTCCGGTGATCCAGGGCGCCATTTTTGTCGTATGCGTACTGCTCTTCAGGCGGGGTATTGTGGGTGAAATCGGAGCCTGGCTGAAGAAATCGCTTTAGCCAGGCCACGCGGACAACACGCGCACGCCGAGCCCTTGAAGTGGCCGTCGTAGGGCAAGAACCGCAGCATCCTTGCTTAGCAACAGTGCACCGTGCTGAACCGCCAGATCGATGAAGAGTTGATCATCCGGGTCCGAGCAACGGCAGGGCGCTCTCGGGGCGTGCTCAACCTGATCGACTAATCGATCAAATTCTTCCAATACCGCCATTGCATTCAGGCCCGCCCCCACCAGACGGGGCGCTACCCGAGGGTAGCCGAGCACTCGCGTCAGTTCGACCCGCATTCCAGAACTGGCCAGCCAAGTGACCTGCCGGTTCCGCAGGGCTGCCTGCAAAGGCTGTGCCGCCGGATCCGCGAACACGAGCAGATCCAGAACGACATTGGTATCAATAACAAGCTTGGTTGTCATTCGACCTGCAAGAACCATGAAACGCCAAGTGCATTCCTACCGACTGCTCGGCTGTGGCTGTGGCTGTGACCGCGCCGTCAGATCAAAGCGGAACAGCCTGCACTCGATCGGGCCGTTCCACATAGGCACCCGGCGCGACTCTTTCAAACGCAGGCGGCCAGGAAGCTTGAGATCAGGCGTCAGGAGCCATGCCGTCCAGCCAGCGTAGTGGGATTTCCAGTGGGCACTGAGTTGGCGAAAGAAATCGTCTCCGGCGTCAATGTCTGCACCCGCCTGAGTTCCGTCTTCGCCGGCGCGCGCACGCGCCAGAGTTCCGCTTTGGAACGCCTCCCGCCCTTGACCTGCAACGCCCGCGGCTGCTATTCGCTCGCCATAGGGCGGGTTCATCAAGATGATGCCCGGCTGAGCACTGGGCGGCATGCGTTGCAGCGCGTCGCCACCACGCAATTGCACCGCATGGGCCACACCGGCACGCTCGGCATTGCGTTGGGCAAAATCGACCATGCGGTGGGCCACGTCGCTGCCGAATACGTCGATGCTCTGTACGCCACCTTCGCCTTGGGCTTGCGGGCGAGCCTCTTCGGCTTTCATGGCATTCCAGGTGGTTCGATCAAATGGTCGCAAATTCTCGAAGCCAAAACGACGCTGCCCGCCAGCTAGTAGCCCGAGCTTTATCTGAGCCGCCTCAATCACGATGGTGCCGCTGCCGCAGCAGGGGTCATACAAGGGCACATCCTGCACCGTACGCGTCGCTGGCTGCCACCATCCGCTGGCGGCCAGCATGGCGGCGGCCAGGGTTTCCTTCAAGGGGGCATCGCCCTTGTCCTGGCGCCAACCGCGCTTGAACAGCGGCTCGCCCGAAGTGTCGATGTAGAGAGTGGCCGTGTCAGGCGTCAGGTGCGCGTGCAACCGCACGTCGGGCGCATGCGTGTCGATGCTGGGACGCACCCCACTGCCCTGGCGAAAACGGTCGGCCACGCCATCCTTGATGCGCAGGGTGGCGAAATTCAGACTCTTGAGTGGGCTGTGCTGCGCTGTGAGTTCAATTCGAAAGCTTTGCCGAGGCGTGAACCACTCTTCCCATGCCACGCTTGAGGCCAAGGCATAAAGATCGGACTCATCCCGATAGGGTCCATGCGCCAACTCAATCAGCACACGCTGGGCAAGGCGGCTGTGCAGGTTGAGGCGAAGCGCGCCCGCCCAGTCGGTGTGGACGCGAACTCCGGCTCGTACCGTGAGCAGATCGTCGCCGGCCAAACCGGTGAGGCCATGCACTTCGTCAGCCAGAAAACCCTCGACGCCAGCGGCGCAAGGCAGGAATAGGGTGAGGTTGTTCATTTACTTGTCCGTCAAGACTGCACTGCCTTGCGCAAGCTCGCCACCGGAATGCGTAGGCCTTCACGATATTTGGCGACCGTGCGGCGCGCGCAGTCAATGCCTTGCTCCTTGAGCATTTCGGCGATCTGATTGTCTGAGAGTGGCTTTTTGAGATCTTCGGAGGCTATAAACTGCTTGATGAGTGCGCGCACCGCCGTGCTGGAAGCGTTGCCACCAGCTTCCGTGCCCAGTGCGGAACCAAAGAAGTGTTTCAGCTCGAAGGTGCCCCGCGGCGTGGCCATGTACTTCGCGGTGGTCACGCGGCTGATGGTGGATTCGTGAACACCCAGTTCATCGGCAAGCTCGCGCTGCACCATGGGGCGCATGGCAAGCTCGCCATGAACGAAGAAGTTCTTCTGCCGCTCAACAATCGCCTGCGAAACACGCAGGATCGTATCAAAACGCTGCTGGATGTTCCGAATGAACCAGCGCGCCTCCTGCAGCCGTTGCGTAAGAGCCTGGTGGGTGTCGCTACCGCGACCGCCGCGCAGCGCGTTGGCATAGATGTCATGCACACGCAGGCGCGGCATGACGTCGGGGTTAAGTTGCACGCGAAAACGCTGCTGTGCACCCTGACCAATGGAAGTGACAATGACATCCGGCAAGATCGCGTTGCGGGTGACATCCGCAAACCGCCGGCCCGGCTTGGGTTCCAGCCGCACAATGCACGCCATGGCAGAGCGCACCATATCTTCACCCTCGCCCGTGAGCTGAGCCAAACGCCGGGCATCGCGCTTGGCCAGCAACTCCATGGCGCCGTGCTGCGCGCAGATTTTCAGGGCCACTGCAAGGCGTGATTGTTCCTCGGGTTCTACCCCGCGTTCAGCTTGGCGGCTCTTGAGCTGGAGCGTCAGGCATTCAGTCAGATTTCGCGCGCCCACACCGGCCGGCTCCAGCGATTGCACCAGTTTCAGCGCCAAGGTCAGGCGATGCACCAGCTCTTCCATCTGGTCCTGATCGTCGTGCTCATCGATGAGCGTGGCGGCAAGCTCGGCCAGCGATTCTTCCAGATAACCGTCGTCGTTAAGCGACTCGATCATGAAACGTACGGCAGCCGCATCTTCCGGATTGACACGCAAGGACAGCGCCTGGCGATGCAGATGCGCGGTGAGGGATTCCTGGGGAGCGCCGCGCTCGCCGGCGTCGAGCTCGTCGTCGCCTTCGAGATTGTTGCGACGCGCCGGCGCGTCGCCGCCCCACTCGGCATCATCGGGCACGGCTTCCACGCTGCCGTCTCCCTCCCAGCTTTCAGCAACCAGAGACTGCGCGTCTCCCATCTCGACAGGATCACCGGAGTCACTCGAGTCGCTCGCTGCGCTGTCGAAACTTTGCTCGCTTGCGCGATCGCCGTCACTGACGCGTGAATCGGCATGCGCAAGGCCGAACTCCTCGCGCACGGCATCCTCCTCGGTCCGTTCGAGGAAGGGGTTGTCGTCGAGCATCTGCTCAACCTCACTGGCCAGCTCCAGCGTGGACAGCTGTAGAAGCCGGATGGACTGTTGCAACTGCGGTGTAAGCGCAAGGTGTTGCGATACGCGAAGGGAAAGTCCGGGTCTCATGCCTGTATGTGCCCGGCTGACGAATACAGCGCTTTACGTGACAAGCCAGAATCCTCTGCTTAAAGTCGGAAATGCTCGCCCAGGTACACGCGCCTGACCTCCGGATCATCCACGATCTCCGCTGGCGTGCCGGCGGCCAGCACGCGACCTTCGCTGATGATCACCGCGTGATCGCAGATGCCCAGCGTCTCGCGCACGTTGTGATCAGTGATGAGCACACCGATGCCCCGGCGCTTAAGGAACTCGATGATCCGCTGGATTTCGATCACGGCAATCGGGTCAATCCCGGCGAAGGGTTCGTCCAGCAATATGAAACGTGGCTGCGTGGCCAACGCACGGGCAATTTCCACGCGGCGACGCTCACCGCCCGAGAGAGCTGGTGCTGGAGAGTCGCGCAGATCATGAACGTGCAGTTGCTCCAGCAACTCCGTCAGGCGGCGCTCCACCTCTGCCTTGGACAGCGGGTGGCCTTGTTCGTCTACCTGCAATTCAAGCACCGCACGCACGTTCTCGGCCACCGTGAGCTTGCGAAAAATCGACGCTTCCTGGGGCAGATATGAAAGCCCCAGCCGTGAGCGCCGGTGGATGGGCATGTGCTCGATCTGCTGGCCGTCGATACTGATCTGCCCGCCATCTGCCCGCACCAGTCCGACGATCATGTAGAACGAAGTGGTCTTGCCTGCCCCGTTCGGCCCCAGCAAACCGACCACCTCGCCGTTGTTCACCGTAAGCGACACGTCGTGCACCACACGCCTGGCGCCGTAATTCTTACGTAGTCCGCGCACTTCGAGGCGACTGGAGCCGGGCGCTGCTGCTTCCGCAGCGGGAGCCACAAAGGCAACGTCCGTCTGGCCTGTCACTTTGGCTGCCCCATGGATGGCCGCAGGGTCACACCAGGCTCCGCGGGAGCTGGCGTCGGTGCGCCGCGCGGCGCCAATGTGGCTCGTACGCGCCCGCCGACCTGGCCTGACCCTCCTGCGCGCGGGGCACTGTCAACGGTATAAACCTCGGTGGTGTTGTTGTAGACAATGACCGCACCCGTGACTTGGTCCTGCACCGTGGCACCTGTCAGACGCCGCATCTCGGCGCGCCGCAGAAAACGCACGATATCGGTCTTGCTGTCGTACTCGATGGTTTCGCCTTCGCCTTCGACGTATTCGTCCAGGCCTTCGCGCTTCTGGCGGAAGAAAGCACGCTTGCCAGGCTCCGCATGCATCACGCCAAATTGGTTGCCTGCCGCGTCTTGCCGCACTTCCAGGCGCGCGCCGCGCATCACAATGGTGCCCTTGGTGGCTACCACCCGACCCGTGAATGTACTGAGTTGCTGCTGGTCTTCATACCGCAGTGCATCGGATTCGATGTTCATGGGCTTCTCGCGATCCGCCTGCTCAGCCCGGACTGACCCCGCGAAAACGCTCAGCAACAGTAGCAGCACGGATAAGCTAGCCCACAATCTGGACGGCAACGGAAAAGCTTGAGATTTCATTGCAATAGGTTTAAGGCACGGTTTTTGCTTGGACTGCAAGGCTCATTGTAAGCCTCGACGGGATTGCCAAGTTTGCGCCAACAGGCGTCGACCTCAAAAAAAGCCCGCATGCTCAGCGGGCTGATGTGCGAGGGCCAATGCCGGCCCTCTCGGAGAACTCCGATCAAGTGGATTGTTTGACCAGTTGATTGGTAACTTGCAGCATGCGCTCAAAGCCGCCTGCCAATGAGCCGTCGGTGTAGTAACGACCGGCAATGCCCAAGGCCGGAGTACCCTCGACCTTGTAAGCTTCCTGCAGTTGCACTGCGCGCCGAACCTTGCTGGCCACACCGAAGGACTTATAGGCTTGCTCGAACTTGGCGCGGTCCACGCCCTGTTCTGCGATCCAGGGGAACAGCACATCGGGACGATCGACGCGCTTGCGCTCTTTCTGCAGCGCTGCGAAGACTTTGGCGTGCACCTTGTCGACCTCGCCCAGCGCGTCCAATGCGTAATAAATGCGCTGCAGCGGTTCAAAACTGCTTTGGAAACCGACATGCTCGCGACGAACCGCAACGTTCTTCGGTGCACTCTTCTTCCAGGCGCTGAAGATGGGCTCAAAGTTCATGCAGTGAACGCAGCCGTAGGAGAAGAACTCGATGACTTCGACCTGTCCTTCAGGTGCATCGATCGGCGCCCGCTGGCTGAGTTCCACGTAGCCTTTTGAGTTCTGGGCATGTGCCGGCAGAGCAAGCAGTCCTGGCAATCCCGCCACAGCGGCACCAAAGGTAAATTCACGACGATTCATAAGGAACAAGCCTCCAATTTCAACAGGCTATAAGAGCCGGCGAGCGAGCTGCGAGTTCCGCAACCGGCGAATGCCAAGGTGATTCAGGGTAGATTATTAAGTAATTGGGAAAATCTCGTGGCTGACGCAACGCCATAAAGGCCAACCCATTGATCGTGACTTAGCGCTGCACTCGCACCAGGGCAGCATCAAAACCGTTACCACTCAGGCGATCCTTGACACGATCGGCGGCATCCTTGTTCTGGAATGGGCCCACGCGCACGCGATAAACGGTGCGTCCGGCCTGTTCGCGCTCGGTGACGCGGGCTTCGACACCCATCAGCGAAAGACGCGCCCGCTGCGCTTCTGCGTCGTCAGAGTTACGGAAGGCGCCAGCTTGCACAAAGTAGGAGAAAGGATCCACCGCAGTGGCTGCTGGTGGCGTGCCGCCGGCACGCGCGGCCGCCAGATCGCCGAGCGGGTCGGCAGATGGCTGTCGCGCAGCCGATGCAGCAGGGGGGCGTGAGACAGGCGCCGACGCGGTACTGGAAGGACGCTCGGTGCGGGGTTTTACCTCGGCGGGCGGTGGCACGGCAGCTGGGGCCGCCTCGGCGGGTACGGGAATCAGCTGTGGCGGGGGTTCTGGAGCCACGGTGCCGCTGACGGCTGGCGAAGACGGCGGTGCACTGCTACGACTGCGAAGTGCGCCGTTGGGATCCCAGTTCTTGTTTTTCTCAGCTTCGGCAGCGTCTTGGCCGCTTGAGCGCGGGGAGTTCTTGTTGACGAAAGGCACGGGCACCTTCGCCACGTAAATGGCAACGCCCAGCGCAGCGGCCAAACCCACCATGACGCCAAGGATCACGCCCAGGAATGTTCCGCCCGCCTGTCTCTTGAAACCGAGGGTCCGCGAACTCAGCTCAAACTGCCTTGGCTGCGGCCCATTTTCGCCTTCGGCGCTCCAGGCCCGAAAGGCTCCTAGGTTCTCTGATTTCATGTCGCTGATAACGGTTACATCTTGTTAGGGGCGGAAACACCCAGCACCGACAGGCCATTGTGCAACACCTGAGCCGTAGCGGCGACAAGCGCCAGGCGCGCTTTCTTCACCGCCTCGTCGTCTACCAGGATACGCTCTGCATCATAGTAGCTGTGGTAGCTGGCAGCCAGATCACGCAGGTAAAAGGTGATGTCGTGCGGTGCGAAGTCCTGGGCAGCAGTAGCCAGTACGTCGGGGTAACGGGCCAGTTGGAGCATCAGGGCCTGCGCGGCGGGGGTGTCGAGCGGCGAAAGGTTGGCCGCCAGCAGGGTGCTGGTGTCCCCTCCCCAGGCTTCGAGCACCGAGCAAATACGAGCGTGCGCGTACTGCACGTAGTACACCGGGTTGTCATTGTTCTTGGCTACCGCCAGATCGACGTCGAAGGTGTACTCGGTGTCAGGCTTGCGAGAGAGCAGGAAGAAACGAACGGCATCGGCGCTGGTCCATTCGATCAGGTCGCGCAGGGTCACGTAGCTGCCGGCGCGCTTGCTGATTTTGACTTCCTGGCCGCCTTTGACCACACGCACCATGGTGTGCAGCACATAATCGGGGTAGCCCGCCGGGATGCCCACCCCGGCAGCTTGAAGGCCCGCACGCACTCGCGCAATGGTGCCGTGGTGGTCAGTGCCCTGAATATTGACAACCTTATGGAAGCCGCGCTCCCATTTGGTGATGTGATAGGCGACATCGGGCACGAAGTAGGTGTAGCCGCCATCGGTCTTGCGCATGACGCGGTCTTTGTCGTCACCATAGTCGGTGGTCTTGAGCCAAAGGGCACCGTCTTGCTCGTAGGTCTTGCCCGCGTCGATCAGGCGCTTGACGGTGGCCTCGACTCTGCCGCTGGTGTAGAGGCTTGATTCCAGGTAGTACTCGTCGAACTTCAGGCAGAACGCCTGCAGGTCTTTGTCCTGCTCATGGCGCAGGTAAGCAACGGCGAACTGACGGATACCGTCCAGATCATCGACGTTACCGCTGCCGGTGAAACTGCGGTCGTCCGCCTGCACGGTTTTACCTGCCAGGAAATCGGCGGCGATGTCAGCAATGTAGTCGCCGTTGTAGGCGGCCTCAGGCCACTGGGCATCACCCGGCTTGAAACCGCGCGCGCGCAACTGAACCGAATTGGCCAGGGTTTCAATCTGGACGCCGGCGTCGTTGTAGTAGAACTCGCGGTGCACGCGCTGCCCCTGCGTTTGAAGCAAGTTGCAGATCGCATCGCCGAGCGCCGCCTGGCGACCGTGGCCCACGTGGAGCGGCCCTGTGGGGTTGGCCGAAACGAATTCGACCAACACGCGCTCTTCGCCTTCCGGTACGCTGCCGAATTGGGCTTTCTGTTGCAGCACTTCGCGTACAACCTGCTGCTTGGCGGCGGGCGTGAGGCGCAGGTTGAGAAAACCTGGCCCGGCAATCTCAATGGCCCCTACCCAGCGTGTGAACGCCGAGGTGGCCTCCAGCGCCGCCTTGAGCTGTTCGCCCAGCGCGCGCGGATTCATTTTCAGCGGCTTGGCCAGCTGCATGGCAGCGTTGCAGGCCAAATCGCCATGCGCGGCCTGCTTGGGTGATTCGAATGAAGCCTGCGCACCGGTGCCGGGCGCAAGCTTCTCCAGCTCGCCCGCGAGCGCGGCGAGCAATTCCTTCTTGACAGATGACATCTGCGGATTTTACCGGTGGCTGGAGGCGCAGAGCGTGTTCAAAGTCTCTGCGCGAGGGCTGTTGTGTTCGAAAAGCTGTGGCTGCAAGGCGAAAAACGCAGGGATACCTCGTGGTATCACGAGGATTTTCAACGCCGCAGACGCGGTTTTTCGGGCGCAACGGACCCGCGAGGAGACTTTGAACACGCTCTTAGCTTTTTGGCATGATCCTGCCTATGTCAAATAGAACTCAAAGAACGCCCAGCATTTCCTGTGTCATGCCCGCCTACAACGAATCCGGCGGCCTGGCAGTGGTGGTGACGCGGGTGCTGGAGTGGCTGACGGCCTTGTCGCCACAGGTGGAGATCATCATCGTCAACGACGGCAGCCGGGACGCCACCGGTGCCGTTGCGCGCTCGCTGTGCGAGGCTCACCCGCAGGTGCGCCTTCTCGATCTGTCACGTAATTTTGGCAAGGAGGCCGCATTGACGGCGGGGCTTGAGGCCACGCGTGGCGACGTGGTCGTGATGATGGATGCCGACGGACAACACCCCGTTTCGCTGCTACCCGACATGCTTGAAAAATGGAGGCAGGGGAGCGACGTGGTCTACGCCGTGCGGCGATCGCGCCAGGACCAATCCGGCCTGCATAAGCGATTGGTGGGCTTGTTCTATCAACTGGTCAACTTCGGCAACCGCGTGAAGATCCCTGCAGGCGCGGGCGACTTCCGGCTGATGGATCGGCAAGTGGTGCAGGCAATCAACGCCCTGCCTGAACGCCACCGCTTCATGAAAGGCTTGTATGCCTGGGTGGGTTTTCCTTCCACGGCCATCGACTACGAACCTCTCGAGCGCGAAGAAGGAGAGAGTAACTTCGGCCTGCGCGGTGCCTTTCGCCTGGGCGTCACAGGACTGCTGGCGTTTTCATCGGCGCCGCTACGCGTAGTGGGGCTGCTGGGTTTGCTGCTGTCCGTGCTGGCACTGAGTTACGGCGGCTGGGTGGTGATCGAGTATTTCTGGCTGGGCATCGATGTTCCGGGCTATGCCACCCTGGTGGTCGGCTTGATGCTGCTGAGCGGGGTACAACTGATCTCCATCGGGCTGCTGGCCGAATACGTGGCGCGCATCTATGACGAGGTCAAGCAGCGCCCCAACTACCTTGTGGCCTCGCGTGTCGGGGAAGGCCTGGACGATGGCCAAACCACATCTCACTCCTGATTTGATCCTCCTTAACTGATGTCTTCCATCCCCTGGTTTCTCGTGGTGGGTGTGACCGCCGCCCTTACCCATGCACTTGTGTTCGGGCTGGCGCAGCCGTATATGTGGCCGGAGGCCGCCAACGCCCTGGGTTTCGTTGTAGCCTTTTTCGTGAGCTTCGCGGGCCATCGACTGCTAAGCTTTCAGGACGCAGGCACCTCACTGATTCAAAGCCTAATGCGCTTTGGCGTGACGGCTTTGGGAGGGTTTACCACCAACGAAGTCGTGTTCACACTGCTGCTGCGCGGCTTGGGCTGGTCAGCCTGGCTGGCGCTGTTCACTGCAATGCTACTGGCGGCCGGACAGACTTTCGTGCTGAGCCGCTGGTGGGCCTTCAAGCGCCAGGCCTGACCCCATAAAGCCCTGAACCACGCACCAGCCGCACGCCCGACGCCTGGAGCTGTTCGGCAAAAGCCGGGCCAGCCAGAAACTCAAACTCGCGCACACGCGCCGGGCCGATCTCATCGCCGGCTTCGGCTTTGGTGGCGGGGTGACACATCAGCAAGGCGCCGTCAGGCGCTTGCGCCAGCCACTGCGCCATATGGCGGGCGTACGCACCGGGCTGTGACTCAAAGCCGTAGATGCCGCTCAGCGTGTGGCTAACGGGCAGGCCGGCTCGCGCGGCAGCGGATGTCAGCGCGTTTGCACCTAATGCGGCGATGACCTGACCTTTGACATCTAGCCGGGCCTGCGGGCGTGACACGCGCACCCAGGGCGCCCGGGCGCCATAGCGCCGAGCCACCACCTCCACCAGAGCCTGGCGTATGCCGGCAAACTGCTGCACATGCTGATGGCCGTCAATATGGTCGGGCGGTGCGGCCCAGGCAGCTTCGAAGGCATCGAGTTGTCGCTCTATGACGATGCGCGCAGCCGCCTGATCAAAACCGCTGAACAATGCACGTCGCATGGCCGCGCCCAAGCCCAGGCCATGGCCCGCCGCCAAAGCGAATTCGCTGGTCCAGTCAAGGTGCAGACCCACATCCAGCATGCCACGCAGCTCTGACAGCGGGCGCGCATCTTCGTGCCACCGCGGTGAAAGCACCATGACGCTGGTGGCACCCAAGCCCCGCGCTTCGGTGTGGTCGGGATGATTGCGCTCACGAACCAGCCGCAATACTGCCTCAGAAACCGCCGCACTCATGCCATAGTCATCGGCGCAAAGCACCAAGCGCCTTTCGGGCTTAGGGATTGCCACGGGAGGGCTTGATTTAGTTGCCATTGCGCGCGGGTTCAGGCTCTGTGGGACGCAGATCCTTGGCTTGTAGCCGAGACAACGGAGATAGGCCCACACGCCAGGCGAAGCCGCGTCCTAGCCAATGCGCACCCGGTGGCAACTCCAGCGCCGGAAAAACTTCAATCACGCGGGCGTTTTTCAGTTCTTCGGCAGAAATCCAGGGGCTGGTCTGCAAATCGCCGTTGATCAAAACCTTGGGCCATTCCGGCAGGCGCAGGGCAATGGCGCCCGCTATGGCGGATCGGCCCGCAATGATGTCTATGGGGCCGCCCAATTCTGCGCGCGCTATCGGGCCCAGTTTGTCTGCAATTTCCTGCGACGGAAAATGCGGCCAGTGCCCTGTCTTGTACGCGGGCAAACCACGCGGAGAGCTCACCCAGAACTGCAGCACGATTAGCGTCTGAATCACCGCAAAAGCCACCCAGACCGCCCGCATGGCTGCAGGCGTGCGCAAGAGCACCAGCGTTTTTGGCGCCAGTGCGAGGAGCACCGTCAGTGTCCACATGGCGAACGCGGTACCCCAATGCATTTGCAGATCAGCCCCGAAGCCTAGACCGAGCGCCGCCATTGACAGCAGGGGGAAAAGCCCGAAAAGCAGCCAGAATTGCCGCCACACGGGTGGCGGCGCGGCGTCCGGAGAGTCCGTCGGTGCACGCTGCGCCTCCGCGGCGCCGGCGCGATTCTTGGATGATCTACGGGCAGCCCAGCCTACGGTCGCACCCAGCACCAGCCAGGCGGGCATCGAACGGTTCAACAGCCAGTCTGCCACCCACGTGAGTGAACTGGTCAGCCGCTTGAGGGGCGACAGCGCGACGCCAAGCGAGCTTTTCTCGGCGTAGCGCAATGGCAGCCAGTCGTGATGAATCAGCCAAAGCAGGTGCGGCAGGAAAATGGCGCTGGTGATCACGCTCGCCAGCAGCAGACCCCAGCGGTGCCCAGGCTCGCGCCACCAGCGCATGCGCAGCCACCACAAGCCGATGCAGATGCCCACCAGCGCCATCTGGTATTTGACGAGCATGCCGAGTCCCATGGCAACGCCAATGACGGCCCAAGCCCACCACACACCACTCCCGCCAGGTGGCGTATGGTGCAATCCGGCCTGCGCATGCGTTCCGGGAGGCAAGGCAGCCCGCGCAAAATGGCTGGAACGCCGCGTGAGTTGCCACATCATGGCCACGCATACGGCGATCGCCGGCATCATCACCACGTTGTGGTTGTAAAAGTGAATCCGCTGGTTGTAGAACGTGATGCACAGGGAAGCCAGCAGCATGGCTGTAGCCACGCGAGGGCCGTGCGCGTCTCTAAGTACATGCCAGAAGACCGCGTGCGCTCCCAGAATGCAGCAGGCACCGAGGAAATAGGTCAAGGGCGGGCCGGCTGGCACAACCCAAGATGCGGCTGCCAGTATCCAAGTGGGTAGCGGAGGGTGCTTGAAGTAGCCCCACTCCAGCGAACGCATCCAGATCAGTTGCTCGATATTGTCGAACGGCGGCGTGAGGGCGCACCAGGCCAGAAAGAACAACCAACCCGCGCCAAAAATGCCGAGCAGCCACGGCAGGCGCGATTCATTGAGAACCAACGGTCCTTCGCCAGCAGAATAAGGGTGCGAGTTAGGGTGCGAGTTGGCACCTGCAGCGAACATTTTCTTGTACCTTTGATTTTCGATGGGCGCCTTCAAGAGCCAAACCCGCGCGCCATGAACACGCCGGCCAAGGGCAGTAGCGCCACCAGATGCGTTTCAATCATCACGAGCCGCCGCACACCACGCACTTCTGCGTCAGGTGGCAGCTTGCCGCCGGCGCCGAGCGCCTGTTGCCAGCGCGCGATTCGGCGTGTGGCACCGATCATCATCAGCGCCACCACCACGAAGAGCGTCAGCTTCAAGTGCAAGAGTGGGTTGCTCCAGTACCAGGTGGCCCCTTTCGCACCCCAGTACACCCGCGCCAGGCCTGAGAGAAGCACTGCAACCGTGGCGATCCAGAGAATCCGGTCCAGCCGCGCGAGACGACGCACCACCGCCTCGTTCAGCCACTCCACGCGGCACAGCGCGGCCTGGCTGGAGGCGAAAACAACCCAGGCCAGAAAGGCGCTGATGTGAAAAAAGGCGAGCCACGCTTCGGTCATGTGAGCTTTTGTATGTGATTCTTGGAGGTGTGAATGCTAAACGCAGGACTCCAAACTTTTTACAGCGACGCGGGCAGCATCTGATGAGGCCATCGAATTGGAGTTCGAAAGCCGCGCACTCGGCAGACTCCGCGGCTGCCGGGCTGGAGCTCGGCGATGCCAGGAAGATGACCATTGTTAGCCATGCCAGAAGGCAGGGTCACCGTAGCGGGCCTTCAGAAACTCCACCCACAAGCGCACCCGCAGCGGCAAGTGTCTGGTGGGGTGTGGCAAGATGGCATGGATGCCGTTGGGCGGGGCGGCAAAATCTTGCAGGATGGGCACCAGCAAACCGGCGGTTATTTCATGCTCCACCTCCCAGGTACTGCGCCAGGCGATGCCATGCCCCGCCAGACACCAATCGTGCAACACCTGGCCGTCGGAGCAGTCCAGAGAACCATCGGGGCGCAGGTAGCTCACTTCGCCTCCCTCGCTAAAGGCCCACCCCCGGGTTTGCGAGGCGTCGCTTGAGAGCACCAGGCAATTGTGCTGCGCGAGGTCACGCGGATGCTGGGGCGTGCCGCGGCGCATGAGGTATTGAGGCGCAGCGACGCACAAGCGCTGGTTGTCAGCCAGACGCACACTGATGAGTGACGAATCAGGCAAATCCCCTACCCGCACGGCGCAGTCGTAGCCTTCACCGGCCAGATCGACCACACGGTCTGAAAGATTCAAGGAAATGCGCAAACGCGGGTGCTCCGCGTGAAAGCTCGGCAACAGCGGAGCCACGTGGCGGCGCCCGAAACCGGCCGGCGCGGTAATACGTAAATGCCCGCTGGCATGCACACCGCCCGCGGACACACTGGCTTCGGCGCCAGCCACCTCCGCAAGAATGCGCTGGCAGTCGTCCAGGAATGCAGCACCCTCATGCGTGAGTGCGATACGGCGGGTGGTTCGCACGAGCAACTTCACCCCCAGGTGTTCCTCCAGCGCATCGAGCCGGCGGCTGACCACCGCAGGCGCCACGCCTTCGGCACGAGCGGCCGCGCTGAGGCTGCCCCGCGTGGCCACGGAAGTGAATGTCTCGAACGCCTTGAGCTTATCCATGCGCGAATTATCGGCATTGGCGCGAGGCGAACTTTCTATTTTTGCGTTTTAGTCAAATGTTTTTAGATTTATTCGTATCTTTTATGCTCAAAACAAATCGAATACAGTCACTATCAGGAAATGCCATCGCATCCGATTTTTCAAGAGCATCACATGACCGCACGCACCCACATTCACGATCTGCAAGTCGCCACCGAACTTTACGATTTTGTCAATCAGGAAGTCCTGCCTGAGGTGGGTGTTTCATCCGCCGATTACTGGAAGGGCTTGTCGGACCTCGTGACGGAACTGGCGCCCAAGAACGTGGCGTTGCTGGCCGAACGCGATCGCCTGCAGAAGGAGCTGGACACCTGGCACAGCGCCAACCCCGGCCCCATCACGGACATGCGCGCCTATCGTGCCTTCCTTGAAGGCATTGGTTACCTGGTACCCAACACCGCCAAAGTGCAGATCACGACCACCAACGTCGACAAAGAGTTGGCTGTGCAAGCTGGCCCGCAACTGGTGGTGCCCATTCTGAACGCGCGCTACGCCCTCAACGCCGCCAATGCGCGCTGGGGCAGCCTGTACGACGCGCTTTACGGCACCGATGTCATCCCCGAAACCAAGGGGCTTGAAAAAGGCGTGAAATACAACGCCAAACGTGGCGCCAAGGTGATCGAGTGGGCGCGCCACGTGCTGGACCGCACCGCGCCCTTGAAAAAGGGCTCGCATGTCGACTCAGCCGGCTATGTCGTGAAAGACGGCGAACTGGTGGTCAAGCTCAAAGGCGGCAAGAGCAGCAAGCTCGTCGACAACACCCAGTTTGTTGGCTACCAGGGTGAAGCCAAAGCGCCGTCTTCCATCCTGCTGGTGCACAACGGACTGCATCTGGACATCCGCATCGACCCAAAATCGGCCATTGGCAAGAACGACCCCGCCGGCGTGAGTGATCTGGTGGTGGAAGCTGCTGTCTCCACGATCCTTGACCTTGAAGACTCGGTCGCTGCTGTTGACGCCGAAGACAAGGTGCTGGGCTATCGTAACTGGCTGGGCATCTTGCGCGGCACGCTGACCGAAGCGTTCGACAAAGGTGGCAAGACCATGACGCGCGGCTTGAACCCCGACCGTGTCTACACCGCACCCGGTGGCAAAGGCAGCGTCAGCTTGCACGGGCGTTCGCTCATGTTCGTGCGCAATGTGGGCCACCTGATGACCAACCCCGCCATTCTCTGGAAAAACTGCGAAGGCGAGTGGAAGGAAATACCAGAAGGCATCATGGACGCCGCCGTCACCACCGCCATTGCCATGCATGACCTGCAAGGCAAAGGCGTCAATGGCATCCGCAACTCTCGAACGGGTAGCGTCTACATCGTCAAGCCCAAAATGCATGGCCCGGCAGAAGTCGGCTTCGCCAGTGAGCTGTTCGGACGTGTGGAGAAAGTGTTGGGCCTGCCCGAGAACACGGTCAAGCTCGGCATCATGGACGAAGAACGCCGCACTAGCGTCAACCTCAAGGCCTGCATTGAGGCGGCCAAGGCCCGGGTGGCCTTCATCAACACAGGCTTCCTGGACCGCACGGGCGACGAGATGCATAGCTGCATGCAGGCAGGGCCCGTCTACCGCAAAGGCGACATGAAGACCAGCGCCTGGATCCAGGCCTATGAACGCAACAACGTGCTGGTGGGCTTGGCATGCGGCTTGTCGGGCAAGGCGCAAATCGGCAAGGGCATGTGGGCCGCGCCCGACCTGATGGCCGAGATGATGAAGCAGAAGATCGGCCATCCAAAAGCCGGTGCCAACACCGCCTGGGTACCCAACCCTACCGGCGCAGTGCTGCACGCCATGCATTACCACCAGGTGCTGGTGAGCGATGTGCAGAAGCAACTTCTCGAAGAACTTGAGCAGGCCGATATCAACGCCCTGCGTGATGAGTTGCTGACTGGCTTGCTGAGCATTCCTGTGGTTACCGAAGCCAAATGGACCGAGGCCGAGCGTCAACAAGAGCTCGACAACAACGCCCAGGGCATTCTGGGCTACGTGGTGCGCTGGGTAGATCAAGGCGTGGGCTGCTCCAAAGTGCCCGACATTCACCACATTGGCCTCATGGAAGACCGCGCCACGCTGCGCATTTCCAGCCAGCACATGGCCAACTGGCTGCTGCATGGGGTGGTGAAAAAGGGTCAGGTGAAAGCCACTATGGAACGCATGGCCGCCTTGGTGGACCAGCAGAATGCGGGCGACCCCAACTACCGCCCGATGCACGGAAACTTCAAGAAGTCTGCAGCCTACAAGGCCGCGTGCGATCTGGTGTTCAAGGGCGTAGAGCAGCCCAGCGGCTACACAGAACCGTTGTTGCATGCTTGGCGCCAAAAGGTAAAAGCCAAGGCTTGAGCCCAGTCAGCAGGGGCGAACATCGCCCGCCTCCGCTGGATTGCGGTTGCCACTACACTACGGGTTAACCCTAATCTTAAACCCCTTGCGTTTGCGGTCAAGCTGATTTCCTCACGGGGCGGCGTGGCCGAGGGGTGCAACCAAAGATAAGTACACCCATGAACACACGTTCCCCAAAACTCGGCACGGCTGACCGCATCCAGCACGCGGGCCTGCGCGCCAAGCTCATGTCGGCCGAACAGGCTGCGGCCCTGATCCAGCCCGGCTGGAACGTCGGCATGAGCGGTTTTACCGGCGCCGGCTACCCAAAGGCAGTACCCCTAGCGCTAGCCCGGCACATTGAGGCCGCGCAAGCAGCAGGGCAGCCCTTTCGTATCGGCCTCTGGACGGGTGCTTCCACCGCACCCGAACTGGACGGCGCGCTGGCGAAGGTCAATGGCATCGACATGCGCCTACCCTACCAGAGCGACCCCACGGTGCGCTCGCAGATCAACAGCGGCCATATGCAGTATGTCGACATACACCTGTCGCACGTGGCCCAGTTTGTGTGGTTCGGATTCCTGGGCCACTTGAACGTGGCGGTGATCGAAGTGGCCGCGATTCTGCCCGACGGCCGCCTGGTGCCCAGCACCTCAGTGGGCAACAACAAGACCTGGATCGACCAGGCAGACTACGTGATCCTGGAGGTCAACCGTCGTCAGCCTGCCGCACTGGAGGGCATGCACGACATCTATTACGGCACCGCCGTGCCCCCGCACCGCCAACCGATCCTGATGACCGAGCCCGGCCAGCGTATCGGCGAGCCCTATCTGCGCTGCGACCCAGCCAAAGTGATTGCGGTGGTGGAAACAGACGCCCCCGACCGCAACAGCAAGTTTGCGGAGCCTGACGCGAACTCCAACGCCATCGCCTCGCACATCATCGAGTTCCTGCAGCATGAGGTGAAGAAAGGCCGCCTGCCAAAAGACCTTCTACCCATACAGTCGGGCGTGGGCAACATAGCCAACGCTGTGCTGGCCGGCTTGAACAATGGCCCTTTTGAGCACCTGAATGCCTATACCGAGGTGCTGCAAGACGGCATGCTTGACATGCTGAAAAGCGGCAAGCTGGACACCGCCTCATGCACGGCGCTGTCGCTCAGCCCCGACGCAGCGGCTTATTTCAACGAGCATGTCGCAGAATTCAAAGACCGCATCGTCATCCGGCCGCAGGAAATTAGCAACCACCCCGAACTGATCCGCCGCATGGGCCTGATCGCGATGAATGCGATGATCGAGGCCGACATCTACGGGAACGTGGACAGTACGCACCTGATGGGCAGCGCCATCATGAACGGCATTGGCGGGTCCGGCGATTTTGCGCGCAATGCCTATCTGTCGATTTTCATGTCGCCCTCAGTCGCCAAGGACGGCGCCATCAGCTGTATCGTTCCCATGGCTTCCCACGTGGACCACACGGAACACGATGTGCAGGTCATTGTGACCGAGCGCGGTCTGGCCGACTTGCGTGGCCTGGCGCCGCAGCAGCGCGCGCGCGCCATCATCAAAGCCTGCGCCCACCCGGACTACCATGACGCCCTCACCGACTACATGGAGCGCGCCCGCGCCGGCGCCAATGGTCAGCATACGCCGCACCTTCTCACCGAGGCGCTAAGCTGGCACCAGCGGTACCTCGAAAAAGGCAGCATGCGCTCCTGAGAGCAAACAAAAAAGGCGGGAGCAGCGCGCGGCTCCTGCGCTGACTCGTCGCCCCGGCAGCAGGCGGTGATGGTTCAGACCTTGGCCTGCTTCTGCTCCCAGCTGGATTTGCAGGCTACGCAGTGCTGCGTCATGGGCTCGATCTTCAGGCGCTCGAAGGGAATGTGACAGCCGCATGCATCGCACAGGCCATAGGTACCCTCATCCATGGCCTCCAGTGCGCGGTCGATGCGGTCCAGGTCCTGAGCGTCGAGCGACGTGAGTGCAGAGTCTACCTCGCGCGTCTGATTGGCGAGTCGGGCACTTTCATCTTGCGAAACACTACCCGCTGTATTCACAGCGGGCGCGAGATTGGCGCGATTTTGCTCCATTTGCTTGTGAAGATCCTGCCGGCGAGCCTGCAGCAATTCTTTCAGCTCCGCCAATTGGGAAGCCGTCAAGGACTGGTCCTGGGTCATGTTGTTTTCTCCTGAAATCGTACAAAGCATAGGCCTACCCCTCAGAATACCATTTGGAGAGTGGTCTCCAGAGATCCACCGACTCGTGAGGGTTACGCAAACCATCCCTGGCCAAAAGAAAACCCACCGAAGTGGGCCTCTTGTCGAAGTTGCTTGCGCTTACTGGCGGCGCATTCTCCGAACAGCAAACAACGCCATCAGGCTGGCCAGGAAAATCATGGCCCACTCGCTGAGGGTTGGAACGGCGACCGGGGCCCGGGGCGCGATCGGGGAACCACCATTGATCAAGACCGACATCAGGGCTCCTGACGATGCAGTCCAAGAACTTTCGTTATCTTGCCAGTCAGCATCCAGCAGGAACAGGACACCGCTTCCTTGAACCTTGCGCGCCAATTGAACACCACTCGGACTAAATCCACCCAAGGGAGTTATTAAAGCGTCGGCATTAACAACTGGCGTGAGATCATACCCGCATGCTTGGTTACCAGGCGCCGTCTCCACAAGGCCAGGATTTGACGTCCAGAATGGATCTGCAGGATTCAGCTTAATTGCAGGCATGGCATTATCACTACAACCGCCAAGACTATTCGGAGTTGTGAGGGCAGTGCCGTATATTTCGTTATAAACCGCCGCAGATATGGAATACTCAGTAATAATCACGCCACCAGCATTGAGGTAGGCCAACCACGCAGCACCGTTACCCGGGATAGCTCCATGGCGGGTGACAAAAAGAGCCCTCGTGTCACTATCTGGCGTGCATGTAAATGACTCATTCAGAACCCCAATCCCCGAATACAAAGTCGCACCCGATCGCTCCGTGCTTCCACAGAAATTAATATTCGGACGAGCCGCCAATGCAGACTGTGCGGCAGCCATGATAAAAATCATGGCAATTATTTTGCTGAAAATTTTCACAAATCCCTCTACTTTCCACTTTAAAAATTATGAATTTATTATCAGCTCACAAAATTCACGGAAAAAATCAACTCTGTGACGGAGAAAATCCAAAAGACAACTGTCACTGAATGAAATACATCTTGAACAAGAAAGTATTCATTAAAATGAATCGCAGTGAATCATGAGCTTGCAAAGCGCTGGAAATTCTCTGCTTGCGTGACAATTCTGTAAAGCGAAAATTTCTTGCCTGACCACAGAAACACACGTTCTTGTCGCGACAATAGACTTTTTCAAGTTCATCCAAGGCAGCGACCACAGCACGCGAAGTGATGTTCAAGTGATGTTCAAATGCCCACACATCCAGGAACGTATGCACGTTCGTCCGTAAATAGCTACCCGCATGCCTTTCGAGTTCGTCGACCCCACAAGATGTCCGCTCTGCAATGCACCGAATCAGTGTGCAGCAGAACTTGCGGTAGTAACCAGCCAACCACAGGCACCATGCTGGTGCATGAAAATCAATATCAACAACAAACTGCTGGATCAGATACCGCCAGAATCGAGGGGCAAAGCCTGCATCTGCCGCACCTGTGCCGCAAAAGGCTCTGAATAACTCCCTTCATGTCCCGCTCTCGCTCAGCCCCACTCGATACTTCCGTTGAAGCATTACGCGCGCACTACGGCGAACGCTACCGCTGGCTCTTGCTACTGGCCGTACTGGTCGGCACCATGGCCTCGATCATGTCGTCCACCGTGGTCAACGTGGCCATTCCGGGACTGTCCCACCAGTTTTCTCTGGGACAGGAGCGCGCGCAGTGGGTAACTAGCGGCTTCATGGTGGCCATGACGGTTTCGATGCTCACCACGCCATGGCTGCTGTCGCGCTTTGGCTATCGGGCCACCTACAGCGGCTGCATGTGGCTGCTACTGACGGGCGGCCTCGTCGGTGGCTTTGCACACAATTTTCCGCTGGTTCTGGCAGCGCGCGTGGCCGAAGGACTGGCCGCTGGCGTAGTGCAACCTATTCCGGCCATCATCATCATGCGCGCGTTCCAGCCGCACGAGCAAGGTCGGGCCATCGGCATGTTCACCATGGGCGTGGTGCTTGCGCCAGCGATGGGACCTTCCATCGGGGGCGTGCTGGTCGACTGGTTTGGCTGGCGCTCAATTTTCTTCATGGTGGCCCCTTTTTGCATAGCCTCGCTTTGGCTGGCACGCCGCTACGTGCCCACCACAGGGCCGGGCGGTGTGGTGCCCAGCCGCTCTGAATCGCTGGACTGGGTAGGTCTGCTGATCGGAACCGTTGGCACCCTGAGTTTGCTCGATGGCCTTGTTTCACTGCGCACAGAACCTGCTGCTCACGCAGGCGGCCTGCTCGTTCTGGCGCTTGTCTGCTTCGGCGTCTTCATTTGGTGGCAGGGTCGGCGCGCTCGCCTGGGTCAGGCGCCGCTGATGAACTTGCGCCTGTTCTCCTGGCGCCCGTTCGCCATGGGCAGCCTGGTCGCCATGATTTACGGTACAGCGCTGTTCGGCTCCACCTACCTGCTGCCCGTGTACATGCAGATGGGACTAGGCTTGTCGGCCTCCAGCGTAGGCACCGTGCTGCTGCCCGCCGGCTTGGTACTTGCCCTCGCCATTGCTGCAGTATCGCCATGGGCCGACCGCCTGCCCGCCAACAGCCTGGTCAGTATGGGCCTGGCGATTCTGGCGCTGTCTTTCGCCTTGATGGTGACCGTGGGCCCCAGTGGCAATATGTGGCTGCTCGTGACCTACAGCATCATCGGCCGCATCGGCCTGGGCTTCATATTGCCTTCGCTCAACCTGGGCGCCATGCGCGGACTGGAAAAGGATCTTATTTCACAAGGCTCCAGCGTCATCAACTTTGTGCGCATGCTCGGCGGCGCCGTCGGAGTGAGCTTGTGCGGCATTGTGCTCGAATGGCGCCTGGGGGTGTATGGTGTCTCACTTTCTGGCGGCAGCACGCATCCCGAGACACGGCTGGCGGCCTATAACGAAGTGTTCCTCATGTTGGCAGTCCTGTGCACCCTGGCCATGCTGGCTGCGAGACATCTGGGCAGTCATGGCGGCGCCAACTCGGGAGCGGACATCGCCGCCCAGACCAGGCAGTAGTGTCCCCAGGGATGTCCTGCATAACCCTCGCGAGTCGAAGGTAGTGCGGATCGGGATGAGGCGCAAGGCGTCTTTTTGCAGCCAATAGCCCAGCTATTGGCAAGAAAAGCAACGCAGCGGATCGCCCGAGGCCGTGCTGCCACAGACCGCAGGGAGTTATGCAGGGCATCCCTGTTATTGCCCTAAACTCCTAGGGATGTGTCAATTATTGGGAATGAACTCCAACACTCCGACGGACGTGACTTTTTCGTTCGCCGGTTTCGCGCAGCGCGGTGGCCGCACCGACCACCATGCGGACGGCTGGGGTATCGCTTTTTTGAGGGACGCGGAGCGCGGCTGTTCGTGGATCCTGGGGCCGCCGCAGAATCACCGGTAGCCGATTTGATTCGCAGCTATCCCATCAAGAGCAATAACGTGATCTCCCACATCCGCAAGGCTACGGTTGGCGCGGTCAAGCTGGAAAATTGCCACCCCTTTGTGAGAGAGCTCTGGGGACGCTACTGGGTGTTTGCCCATAATGGCGATCTCAAAGACTACGCCCCACGCCTGCACAGCCACTTCCGCCCGGTGGGGTCAACTGACAGCGAACAAGCCTTCTGCTGGCTGATGCAGGAGCTCGCGAAGTCTCACGCCACCGTGCCTCCTGTGCATGAACTCACGCGCACGCTGGCGGAGCTGGTGCCGAAAGTGGCCCGATTCGGAACGTTCAATTTCCTGCTTTCCAACGGCGAGGCTTTGTGGGCGCATGCATCGACCAAGCTTTGCTACATCCTGCGCCAGCACCCGTTTGCCACCGCTCAGCTTTCAGATGATGATCTGGCGGTCAATTTTGCCGACCACACCACGCCTAACGATCGCGTGGCAGTGGTGGCCACCACACCGCTCACCTGCAATGAAACCTGGACACCGTTTGAGCCAGGCGAGTTGAAGGTGTTTGTAGATGGTGCAATCCCAGCTTGAAAGAATCCGGGTAGGTTGGCGCTGAGCGCAGCGAAGCCCAACGAACGGAGGTTCGGTGCTGAACCCTTTGTTGGGCTTCGCTGCGCTCAGCGCCAACCTACAGCATTGTCAGTCTCTCACAATGCTTCGTTGCGTCCGCCTCGAACCGTGGTTTCCCTCAGCGCACGCCGCACTACCGGCGGATCCTCAGCGATGTGGAATGCCAGCTTGCGCTCACGCAAGGCCGCATCAGCCACACTGGTGCGATCCAGGCGGCGCAGGTGATCAGTCCAGGACGTGTCTTCGACCGCCTCCACGAAACGCCCCGGGTCGTTGATGTCGGAAAGAAGCTCCCACGCCAGCGCACCCTGGCGCAAACGGGAACGGCGGCTTTCCTCCATCAGTGCTCGAAAAGCCGGCGCCTTGGCCGGATCAATCCGATACTCAATGGTGACCAGCACATGCCCGCTTTCCGGCGGGGTACTGGCTTTCGCCGATGAAGACATGGGGCCCGCTGGCCGAATGTCTTCCATCACGCCGCGATCAGGCCAGCGCCAGCAGATCAGGGCCATCATCACTATGCCGCTGACAGAACCTACCGCCAGGGCAATGGGAACGCTGCCCGAAGTGGCCACCTGTCCCCACACAGCCGCGCCCATCGCGGTGGCGCCCATGATGCACATCTGGTACATCGACATGCCGCGTGCGCGAACCCAGTCGGGCAGGCTCATTTGAGCAGACACGGTGAGCGAGTTGGCCGTGCTGAGCCAAGCCGCCCCGCTGAAGGCCATGGCCAGTATGCCCAGCCATATGTTGGTATTGAAGGCCATCACTCCCATGGTCATCGCCTGTACCGCGGCGCCGACCAGTATCAGACGATCCCGCGAAAAAGCCTGTCGCAGGCGCGGTAGTGCAAAGGTGGAAAGTACCGCTCCACCCCCCATGGCCGCAAGCAATACGGTGAACGTGCCGGCGTCTCCACCTTTGATGTCCCTGGCCACCAGCGGCAGCAGCGCCATGAGTGCGGTGGAATGGAAAAAGAAAATGGCCACCCTTGCCATCACGCTCTTCAGGTGGTAGGACTGCGCCACGTACTGCAGCCCCACGCGCATGGCACCCGTCAGCCGTTCGCGCCCCAGCGGATCGGGCGTATGCTCGCGCCGCCAACGCATGATGACCACCGCTGCCACCACCGACAGCACAGCGTTGAGCAAAAATACCCAGGCGCTGCCGAGCGCCGCAATGATGCCCCCCGCTAGCAGCGGCCCCACGATGCGCGAGGTGTTCATGGACATGCCGTTAAGTGCGAGCGCCGCCGGCAGCTTGCTGCGCGGCACCAGCTCCGGCACTATGGCGGCAAACACGGGCCAACGCAATGCCAAGCCTATGCCGTTCAAGGAGATCAAAAGCAGAAGCAGCGGCGGCGTCATCATGCCTGTGAAAACGGCTAGCGCCAGCAAGCTTGCCACCACCGCCACCCAGATCTGAGTAAAGGCGAGAAACCGCTTGCGATCAAGAATGTCGGCCAGCGCACCGGAAGGCAGGCCCAGCAGGAACACCGGCAACGTGGCGGCTGTCTGCACCAGCGCAACCCATATGGGCTTCGACGTGAGCGTGGTCATCAGCCATGCTGAAGCCACGTCGTTCATCCACATGCACAGATTGGCGACCAGCCAAGTGCCCCACAGCATGGAAAACACGCGGTGCGCAAATGGAGACAACGGACCGTGCTCGTCTTTGGCGGGCGATGTGGCGGATGCTGCCGCCGAATTTTCGAAATCAGGCATGAACAGGGATGATAGTCGTCTCACCCAGCGTGGAGCCTGCACGCCCTCCCGATAAAGCAAAAAAATGCCCCGGAATGACAGGGCCGCGCAGCCGAACTTCTCCTACACCCATGCTGCATCCTTGCCCACCCCCGTCAAGGCGCAATACCCACGGCGCTCCACCATGCATCCATTCATGATGAACGCACCAACTTCACGGAGATCACTCATATGCTGCATTACGCCGTCGTTTTCTTCATCATTGCCATCGTGGCCGCTGTATTCGGCTTTGGGGGAATAGCCGCCGGTGCGGCGGGCATTGCCAAGATACTCTTCGTCGTTTTTCTGATCCTCGCCGCGGCAAGCCTGCTGTTCGGCCGAAAATCCTAGCGGGTTTTCTTAACTGCCTTCTCCACCGCGTCGATGTAGAGTGCGGGTACGTCGCACCCCGTCTGGTCCAGGATTTCCCTGAACCCGGTGGGGCTTGTGACGTTGATCTCGGTGACCTTGGCACCGATGATGTCGAGCCCGATCAACAGCAAACCCCGCTTGCTGAGCACTTGGCCGATGGCACGCGCCGTGGCTCGGTCAGAGTCCGTAATGGGCTGAGCCACCCCTTTACCCCCCGCCGCCAGGTTGCCGCGAACCTCCGTTCCTTGCGGGATACGGGCCAGCACAAAGGGTGCAGGTTCGCCATCGATAATGATGACCCGCTTGTCGCCCGCCGTGATCTCCGGAAGGAATTTCTGGACCATGAACGTGGTGGCACCATGATGATTGAGCGTTTCCGTGATGGATCCGAGGTTGAGTCCGTCCGGCCCTACGCGAAAAATGCCCATACCGCCCATTCCGTCCAGCGGTTTGAGCACGATGTCGCGATGCTCTGCATGAAATCGCTTCACATCCTCCGCGGAGCGCGTCACGAGCGTGGGCCCGACGAACTGGGGAAACTCCATCACGGCCAGTTTCTCCGGATGATCTCGCAAGGCCCCGGGCCGGTTGACAACGCACGCACCCTCCCGCTCGGCCTGCTCCAGAAGGTGGGTGGCATAGATGAACTCGGCGTCGAATGGTGGATCCTTGCGCATTAGCACTGCATCGAACTCAGCCAGAGCCACGTCGCGCACGGCGGTTTCGGTGAACCACACGTCTTCCGCCCCGGTGAGCACGATCTCGCGCACATTTCCCCGCACTTTTTGGCCATTTTCCCAATGCAGATGGGCTGGCTCACATGCAGCAACGGTGTGCCCGCGGCGCACAGCCTCGCGCATCATGGTGTAGGTAGTGTCCTTGTAGGTCTTGAAGGATTCGATGGGATCAGCGACAAATAACAGTTTCATGATGAAGGTACCTTAACCCTAAAGCCGGCAGTTGGACTGCGCCCTCGCGGATCGTGATCGGACGCGAAGCACGCTCTCGCCGCGGATGAACGCTATGGAAGCATCGAAATTGAGTGTGCATGCGATTTTTCTGAAAATGGCATGCGGTTAACTGCCGGTTTTGGGCCACCCCGTAATGTTGCACAAAGTACGAAAAGCTGCCGAACCACCAGTCTGAATCTACCCCCCGGCTGAAGCTTATGTGCTGAGAAAGAGAAAATGCAGGGTTTGCGCGTTTGCCGCCTGCCACGCCCCTATCCGCTACTACCGTGAGGAATCCGCATGATCAACCCCAGCCCCGACGCCCTGGCCGGCGTGCGCGTGATCGAGATGGGCCAACTCATCGCCGGGCCATTCGCCAGCAAGACACTGGGTGAATTCGGCGCTGAAGTCATCAAGATCGAGCCGCCGGGAACTGGAGACCCGCTGCGAAACTGGCGCCTCCTGAAAAACGGCACTTCGGTTTGGTGGCAGGTGCAATCACGCAACAAACGCTCCTTAGCCCTGGATCTGCGTGAGCCCGAAGGGCAGGCCGTTGCACGCCAATTGATCGCCCATGCCGACGTGCTCGTCGAGAACTTCCGCCCTGGTACGCTGGAAGCTTGGGGCATGGCGCCGGAGCAACTCCACGCACTCAACCCAGGCCTGGTGATTCTGCGCATTTCCGGCTACGGGCAGACCGGCCCTTACCGCGACCAGCCTGGCTTTGGTGTGGTGGGCGAGGCCATGGGCGGCCTGCGCCACCTAACGGCAGAACCCGGGCGCGTGCCCGTGCGCGTCGGTGTCTCGATTGGGGACACCCTCGCAGCTTTGCATGGCGTGATCGGGGTAATGATGGCGCTCTACCATCGCCAGGCGAATGGCGGAAAGGGTCAGGTGGTGGATGTCGCCTTGCACGAGGCCGTGTTCAACGTCATGGAAAGCCTGATCCCAGAATACAGCGCTTTTGGGGCGGTGCGGGAGCCCGGTGGCAGTGCACTTCCCGGCATTGCACCTTCCAACGCCTACCCTTGCCAAAATGGCTGGGTCATTGTGGCGGGCAATGGCGACAGCATATTCAAGCGCCTGATGCAGGCCATTGGTCGCGATGATCTGGCCAACGCCCCCGATCTGGCCAACAACGCCGGCCGCGTGGCGCGGGTGGAAGAAATTGATGCAGCCATAGGTGAATGGACTCAAGCGCTTACCGTGGAGGCCGTGATGAACCACCTCGCGACAGCGCGAGTACCTGCGGGGAAAGTCTATACCGCAAAGGATATTGCGCAAGACCCCCACTACCGGGCACGCGACATGATTTTGCAGCAGCAAACACGAGACGGCTACACAGTAGAGGTGCCGGGCATCGTGCCCAAGCTCTCGGGCACCCCAGGGAAGATACGAAGCAGCGCTCCGCATGTGGGCGACGACACCGACAGCGTACTGCAGGACATGGGGCTCTCGGCAGAACAGATCGCGCAATTGCGGGAGAGGAAAATTATTCAGTAAGGGCTGAAATTGCGGATAGGTTTCTACTCAGGTGGAAGCCCCATCGGGATAGGGGGTCATATCTCGACTTTGGAGCCCAACTCCACCACCGCGTTACTCGGCAAATTCATGAATTCGGCTGCGGCGCTGGCATTGTGGTGCATCTGGGCGAAAAGCTTCTCGCGCCAGGGCGCCATGCTGCCGCCAAAAGTGGGGCTGACAATGTCGCGCGAGAGGAAATAGCTGGTGCTCATGGGGTTGAGGTCAATGCCTCGCCCGGTAATGTGAGCCAAAGCCTTCGGCAGGTCGGGATCGTTCTTGAAGCCGTAGTGCACGATCACCTGCCAGCAATCTCGGCCCAGAGGCTCCACCTCCAGCCGCTTGTCCAGTCCGACCCAGGGTACCTCGTGGCTGCGCACGGTGACAAACAGGTTCTGGCGATGCAGAACCTTATTGTGCTTCAGGTTATGCATCAGGGCGTTGGGAACCATGCCGGGCTCGGCTGTCAAAAATACGGCGGTGCCCTCCACTCGCTGGGGAGGGGAGATAAAAATGGCGCGGAGAAAATCGTCCAAACTGATGGCAGTCGATCGGAGCGAGTTATTAAGCAACGCGCGACCGTCTCGCCAGGTGAGCATGAGTGCGAACACAGCGCCGGCAATGACCAGCGGAAACCAGCCTCCGTGGGTGAACTTGAGCAGATTGGATGCCCAGAACAGGATATCGATCGTGAAAAACACGCCAGTGGCTGCCAAGCACATCAGCAGGGGCAGTCTCCAGGCGTAGCGAATGACAAAGAACGTGAGCACAGTGGTGATCAGCATGTCGGTCGTCACAGCAATACCGTATGCCGCGGCCAGGTTGCCAGAAGAACGGAACATGCCCACCGCGAGCACGATCAGAGCAAACAGCGCCCAGTTGACCAGGGGCATGTAAATCTGCCCTGCCTCCTTCACACTGGTATGCAGCACCTGCAGACGCGGCAGGTACCCCAGCTGCATCACCTGCTTGGTCACGCTGAAGGCCCCTGAGATCAGCGCCTGAGAGGCAATAACCGCCGCCGCAGTGGCCAGCGCGACCATCGGCAGCTGGGCCCAGTCAGGCGCCATCATGAAGAACGGGTTGGTCTTGGCGTTCGGCTCGGCCAGCAGCAGCGCTCCTTGCCCGAAATAGTTGAGCGTGAGCGCAGGCATGGCAATGAAGAACCAGGCGATGCGAATGGGTTTCTTGCCAAAGTGCCCCAGGTCGGCGTAGAGCGCCTCTGCGCCGGTCACGCACAGCACAATGGCACCCAGCAGAATGAAGGTCAGACCTGGGTAATGCCAAGCGAACTTCAAGGCGTGCCATGGGTTCAATGCCCAAAGGATTTCGGCGTGGTCGGCGATCTGATAAATACCCAGTGCCGCAATCACTGCGAACCAGACCAGCATCACAGGGCCAAAGAACTTGCCAATACCCGCCGTGCCACGTTTTTGAACGGCGAAGAGCAAGGTCAGCACCACCAGCGTGAGCGGAATGACATATTGTTTGAAGGTAGGCGACACCACCTCCAGCCCCTCCATGGCGCCGAGCACGGTAATGGCGGGCGTGATCACACCATCGCCATAGAACAGACAAGCCCCGAAAATGCCCACAGGCATCATGATGGCGTGCAAGCGGGGTCGGTCTGCCACCGCGCGTGAGGCCAGCGTCAGCATGGCCACCAGCCCGCCTTCCCCGTTGTTGTCGGCGCGCAGCACCAGAACGACGTACTTGAGTGAGACGATGCTGGTCAGTGTCCAGAAGAACATGGACAACACCCCGTAGATGTTGTCCGGAGTGAACTCGACGTGACCGCCGCCGAACACCTCCTTGACGGAGTAAAGCACGCTCGTGCCGATATCGCCATAGACCACGCCGACCGCGCCGACGATGAGCCCACCCAGAGAGGATTTCGATGAGGACACAAGAATAGCTTCGCTTGGCTGAACCAGGCAGGAGTCTCGGAGGACGCTATTTTGCGCCCGCCGGACTTAGGTTGTATGCCCCTGTTGGGGTGGCGCAACTCCGAGACAATCAAGCCGTAGGCACTCAAACACCGAGTCACCGACTATACCCAGATCGCCACTCATGCATGGTAATGCAACTCGCCTGCAATTGGACAAAGGCACCCTGAGCCCATCCGCTGCACCCATAGCCCGCAGCACCGAGCGCCTGCAAGGCTGCTTGCAAATGTAGGACCACAAACCCGACGGATCAACGATTGACCGTGAATTGCCTTCAACATGACCAAGCAAAACAAAGCCCCCCTTTCCTTCAATCAACTTTGGATTTAGCTACAAATCCATAACTGATTGACGTTCCCTCTGGCTTTCCACTTCCGCCACAGCCATGGCAACAAAGCGAACCACTGCCAATAGCCCGTAGCGGCGCATACGAGCGACACAAGAAAAGCATCAACTTCACCTAACAGATCAATTCCGGCCAGAAGTGCAATCACCCCCACCAATGCGACCAAGAGCCAACCGCTTGGGAACGTTATCAAAAGCATGAACACTGCATGACGCATGAGTATCTCGTACTTCAACTGAGGATCATCTTGCGCTTGGTAACTCGTCATGGTCCACGCGAATATTGAGACATTGATTGCTAACCATAGCAATATGAGGATGGATCGTTTCGTCGCCATTGTTATCGCCGCACGCAACGTCTTTCACAGGTTCTGACAACATGCTCCATGTATTCTTGGCAGCCAGTAGCAAGAGACACCAATTCCATAAGCAACACAACTGGAATTTAGTAAACAAAAATTCGGCACACTGGCAGCAAAAATGACAAGAACGCCTCCGGTTTGTGACACCAAGAGACACATCCCACCCTACCTCCCGAATTTTTCAGAGACAAATCTCAGCAACAAGAGGTACCCAATAGCAGCAACAAAGAAGATTGGCTCGCTCACGTGCGTTTTTAGCCATTCATATGAGAGCCCCAATACTCCCACACCAGAAAGGTATATCCAGATTTTCTTCATTTTCGGCACTTGCAATCGTTAGCGCCACCCGCATGAGTTGCCTGTTTGACTACATACTTGGCACCCTGAAACACTCCTTGCGTAGCGATATCTCCTGTAATACTTGAAGTATGAGCCTGGATACGGCGGGAAATCTTTGCGGCGCGATTCACCGTACGCGCCCGATCGAATTGTCCCGCCAACGTCGAGATCGCTCTGCCGGAGTTAATAGTATTTTTGCCTACGAGCAACCAGCCAGGTGCAACAGCACCGGCTGCAGCGGAAATGCCAACGTCGTACCAGTTGTAGTTACCGATATCAAGCAAATCACACCCCGCACGGTACCTGTTAAGTGCCTGGACGCCTAACTCAACCACCGCACCAATCGCCGCACCAGGTAGGCCCACTTCTCCGTCCGGATCGATGTAGTTCATCGGATCTCCGCCAACATAGCCAAACAAATTCAATCCCCCACTCTCTTCAATCGGATCCCTGGACAACCACCTGCCCGCAGCCGGCTGATAACCTCGGTACCAAGTCAGATTGATCCCACTATCATGGTGCTGCCACATGCCCGCATAGCCCACGCTCGGCATCAGTCCACTTTGCGCCACCCCGCTGCCATAAGCGCTGTAGTCCTGCCGCCCGATCACTTCGCCCTGCGCATCCACCATGGCCCGCACACTGCCTAAATGGTCACGGGCATAGTAGCGGTGATACGGCGCCGCGGCTGACACTTCTCCCTGACCGTAGTACAGCGCATCTATCTGCCCGTGGACATTGACGCGGGCGCAAGGCGTGTATTCGTCGCACCACAGGTAAGCGTGCCGCTCGGTGGCGCTGACACTGCCGATCAATCTCCCCTGCGGATCTCTTTCAAAATCAGTGCGCAGGCCGCTGTACTTGTTCTTCACGCCCAGTAGCTGCCCTGCGCTGTCCCAGCCATAGTAGTTCCAGGCATCTTCGCGGGTCTGGCCTGCCGCATCGACTACCCAGCGCTGCACCATGTCTCCGCTTTGTTCCACCACGGCATTGCCGCTGTCGTGGGTGAAGTGACTGAACCCACTGTCATCATCGAGCAGGGTGAGGTTGTCGGCCTCGTCATAACCGTAACTGCCCAGTGTCTGAATGTTCAAGGTGCGCAGATCCTGAACCAGGCGCCCTGAAGGATCGTAGCTGTAGTGGTGATGATCCGAGCCCTGCTGGCTGCTGACCAACTGGCCCAGGGCGTTGAAGCTGAAATTCAAGCGCGCATCCCACGACACCGGTGTGGCTCGCCACATGGGCGCAAAGGGTTCCTGGGAAACCACTGCGCTGCCCAAGGGCGGTGTGGCTTCAAGATTTCCCGACTGGCACTGAGGGGCGGCAAAGCCGATCTGGCTCAGAGCCCGATCCTTCGTATTGTCTTCCCAGGCATAGTTGACGCGCCAGGGCCGGTCTTGCAGTGCCTGGCCCGTCGGCTGGCTGGTTTGGCCGAGATAGCTCATGACAAACTTGCCCAGCGGGTTTTGCTCCGAGTACAGGCGCCCGATCTGGTCATACTCATAGCTGCTGACAAATTGGCCATCCAGGGTACGGGTCGTGACGCGGCCCAGGGCATCATAGGCATAGGCAATCTGGTGCTGAGAACTGATGCCGTTATTCAAGTTGTACTGCACGTTCCGGCTGGCCACCTGCCCTGCCCCGAGGATTCCAGCGGGATGGTACTGGTAGGTGGTGGTACTGACCTGATTGTGCGAGCTGATCAGGCGCGGGTACAAGCTGTCGTACTGCGCGTTGACCATGCCTGCGTTGGCATAGGGCCCTCCACTGTATTGCCAGCCCAAGGGCTGATCATCCATGCTCCAGGCCAGGGTGCGAACATGCCCCAGCGGATCGCTCTGGCTGCTCATGCGTCCGGCACTGTCCCATGTGGTCACTTGCGTGTCGCCATTGGGATAGATTTTTTTGGTGATCCGGCCTTGAATATCGCGCTCCCAGCGCGTGGTCTGGGCTTTGCCGTCAGTTACCGCGATCAGGCGGCCATCAGGATCGTAGTCGTAGCGCACTGTGATGCCACCGGGATCGGTCTGGCTGACCAGACGGCGGTTGGCATCCCACTCATAGGTGGTGGTCTGCTCCATGCGGTCGGTGTGTGCTGCCAGATCGAGCTTGTCGTAGTGCATGCGCTCGCTGCTGCCATCGGGGTAGGTGATGGCAGTCTGGCGGTTGAGCGCGTCATAGCTGAAGCGAAGGGTGTAGCCCTCGCTGTCGGTCTGGCTGGCCATGCGGCCCAGGCTGTCCCAGGTGAAGCTTTGCTGCACCTGTCCGGCAGGGTTGATCACGCTGACAAGCTGCCCCAGGCTGTCATAGTGATAGCGGGTAACGTTGCCGAGAGCATCGGTGATGCTGGTGACTTGGCCGAGATCGTTGTGGCTCAGTCGGGTGGTTTGGCCCGCAGCGTCTGTGATGGTCAGCGGCAGATGATGGGCATCGTAGGTCAAGCTGGCGATGGTTTCCTGACGGCTGCCGGCCGATTGGCGGGCAGCGATGCGGTCGATGCCGTTGGCGGCATAGTCGAAACTGGTTTGGCGCCCTGCAGGGTCGACCTGACTACTGACTCTGCCCTGCGCGTTGTAGCTGATTCGGTGGATCTGGCTGCTGCCGTCGGGCAGCTTGCGGGCGATGGCATTGGGGTTGTTGGATTTGGGCGACTGAAACCCGGTGCTGCTCTGGCCGTTATAGAAGTACCAGATGTAGCTCTCAAGAGGAGGCTTCTCGGCTTCAAGGGTATTGGCAAGGACAGAGTGGTCTCCGGCTGCATGTTGCCAGTGGCGGATATGCGCCTTTTTGTAGTCGATGCTCGTGCCCATGATTTTCATGGTGGTCTTGTTCCAGTAAAAGGAATTGCGCGAGCTCATGTAACTGTTGAACACGCCAGGTGCGTTGGGCACGCTGGGGATCTGATCTGCGCCCAGGCTGAACGACAGCCCGGGGGCGCCGTGCATCATTTCCTGTCGCTCAGTATGGCCAAGCGGGTCTGTGATCTGAGACCACCACCGGTAGCCGTTCTGTCCGGTGACGATCTGTGTGGTGCCATAGGGTGTGGTGACGCTGCTGATCGCGCCGGCTGCGTCGTAAGCCATCTGGCTGGTCAGGCCGATGACGTCTGTAATGCTTTGCAGCCTTCCATGGGCGTCGTAGCTCAAAGTGGCCTGTCTGCCACCAAAATCGGTGACACGGGTGATACTTTGGGGCAGAGCTTCGTTGTCGTAAGCGAAACTGGTGACGCGCCCCAGTGGGTCAGTCAGGCTGCTCAGGCGCTCGTGCTCATCGTAGGTCAGTTGCACGCTGCGGCCCTGGGGGTCGGTGACCGCGCTGAGCCGGATACGCCGTTTGCCGGCGGCCAGGGTTTCGGCCTGGGCATACACCTCCATATTGCCGTCGGGCAGGATGCGCTGGTACTGCACAGGGTTGGTGCTGCTCAGGATCAGCTTCGCCTGCGAGGTGGGCTCAGGGGCAAAGCTTCCGGTGGCAGGAACGTACCCGGTGTAGCTCAGGTGGCCACCGTCGCGTGCGAAGATCTTTACATTCTGCCCTGGCGTGGCAGGCGCATCTTCCAGCCAAGCCTGCCAGTTATGCCACCAACCGGGGCCCGCATGGCCGCCTGGCAAGCTCGCAGGTGTCTGCCGGCCGCGCGTGGCATAGCTCAGGCTGAACGCGGTGCCCGGCCCCACGATGGCGGTGCTCAGCAGCGGGGTGTCATGCAACTGCGCTGCCGCATATACATTGCTGGCAAGCCCGCAGACGACCATGCCTATGGATCCCCCTATGCCACCGGGACCACCAGGAAGACCCGGCCCACCAAAACCGCCCGACCCTCCACTTGGGCACCCTGGCTGACCTGGCTCGGCTGGCGCTGGGGGTTTGGACGTCACGCCTGCGTGCACACCCAGGCTCAAGCACAGCGTTGCACCTAGTAGCCACCGACGCAGGCGGCCAGGGCAAATTTTATTCTTCGAAGTCATTTCTACGTTTTGCAAACAGGGGCGCAATGGGCTTGCCGACAAGCGTCTGAGGAGAAGCGCGGGCCAATGCCGGGGATGCAGTGCAAGGTTGATTTGCCTGCCAATAGCCCGGCAACCGGCGATAGAAGCCAACGCAGCGAGGCGCCCAGCCACCGGATGGGCGCGTCGTCAGGGGCTTTGGATACGCGCCTTAAGGGGCCTCTGACCGAGGAAAATAGGTCATGGGATCGATTTTTCGGCCCCGATCCAACGGCGTGGTACTGAGCGGCTCAATGGGTTGACCGTCGGCGAAACGCCATGCGCCTTGTAGGTATGTGGCCTGGCAGTCCGCATCGCCCGCGCGGCAGAGCGCTGTCACGCACCCAACCGCTTTCCAGTAAGACAGATCCACTTTGTCTTCTGGCGGGGGATTGGCGGCACTTGCAGTGGGCCCGTGAGGGCGAAAGCGGACGAGATCGCCCGTTTGCAAGGGCATGGCCCGGCCTTCATCCATCGACATGAGGGCGATGACACGCAGGCTGCCGCCAGTGCCGTTCGGCACGCGCATGACGACAGGCTGGATGCGCCGCGTGAACTGCGCGCTGTCCGCAGACAACTCGGGCCAGCGCCCCTGTGCCTGGACTGCGCGCAATAAATGGCCGCTTTGCCTCTCGCTCAAGATGGAGTCGAGTTGGCCGATGAGCACGCCTGAGTATTCGCCATCGGCCAGCAGATCACACCCGGAGACTGGGCAACGATGGCCTTCAACGCCCGATGCCACCGCGTGCGTCTGCGAGATGACCCACAGCGCTAGCGCGCACGAAATGACTCGCGCAACATGCTCGAACGAGGTTGCACGCCAAAGCCAGAGAGTGTTGCTGAGACAGCTTCTTCCTCGATACATTTTTAGAACTTTTAATTTATTTAAATACTTATTAAGCATTATAAATATTACTATATTAGTATATCCTGGGGTCGCCCTGCATTGGCTTGGTCGCCAGGCAACTTCGTTTCGGCCCCGGAGTCTCCCAGGGGCCTGTCGGCGCCCGGCGTTCAAGGGAGAAAAAGAGGTGACTCTTGGAGCGGCTTCAGCGGGCGGTTGCAAAAGCCCCTGCCTCCTGCACCGCTGGCCTCTCAATAGCGGCGTTCGCCGAGGGTGGGGAGGCCGAGCTGGAGCTCGGCGGTCCCAGGGAGGGTTCCCATGAGCTTGCCTGGCACCTTGGGGCACCCGGCGTTCAGGGGAGAAAAGAGGTGGCTCTTCGAGCGGCTTCAGCGGGGGTTGCAAAAGCCTCTGCCTCGCGCACCGCTGGTCTCTCAATAGCGGCGTTCGCCGAGGGCGGGGAGGCCGAACTGGAGCACGGCGGTCCCGGCAAAGCCATCGCCACCCCTGGGATCGCCAAGCTCCGGCTTGGCCTTCGTTAAGCCTGCATACGCAGTATGCCGAGCTGGAGCCTGGCGGCCCCAGGCAAAGTGCCCCTCGAAGCCGGACCAGCCGACCCGTCAGCTACTGCTGCCGAACCTTGAAAAACGCAGCAGCCAGATGGTGAGATGCCGCTTGCGATCCTCGGTTGAAGGCGCAACTCTCCCTCGCTTACCCACTGGTGGGCCAGGAAGGGCCATTGAAGGTGAAGATATCAGCCCGGAGCGGCAGCGCGGTCTCAGGACATCTCATTATCTGGGTCTGTGGCTTCCAGCTCATAGCTGGCTGCCACCATGGCCAAGCGGCCAATCACACCGTACATGTAGAACCGGTTGGGAGCGCTGGCACCAGGCTTGACCCCAGGGCGCGGAAGTTGGTTGCCCCCGGCGAATGCCAGCGGCACAAAGCGTGCGCCAGGAGCGTTCAGGCTCTCGTCGACGTCGCGCTCCGCGTGCACGCGGTAGAACCCGCCCACCACATAACGGTCGATCATGTAGACCACCGGCTCGGCCACGGCGTCATGGATCCGCTCGTTGGTCAGAACACCCTCCTGAATGAGGACGGCGCCGTTAGGCGGCTGCAGCGCAGTTTTCCCCTTTTCCTTGCGTGGCTGGGTCAGCTGATCCAGATCCTTGGCGTCTCGCACGGTCATGATGCCCATGCCACGGCTGCTGTTGTCCGCCTTGACTACGACAAACGGCTTCTCGTTGATGCCGTATTCCTTGTATTTTCTGCGGATCTTGAGGAGAAGCGCGTCCACCTCGGTGCGCAGGCACTCCAGGCCAGCCGGCTCGTGGATGTTGATTTCGCCACAAGAGGCAAACATGGGGTTGATCAACCACGGATCTATGCCGATCAGCTTGCCGAAGCGTTTGCTCACTTCCTCGTAGCACCTGAAATGCCGGCTCTTGCGCCGCACACTCCAACCAGCCTGCAACGGAGGCAGAAGATACTGCTCGTGCAAGTCTTCCAGAATGCCGGGCGGGCCTGCTGACAGGTCGGTATTGAGCAAAATGGTGCACGGGTCGAAATCTTTCAACCCCAGCCTATAGCGCATGCGCAAGGCTGGCTCCAACGTGAGCTTCTCGCCGTCTGGCAATTTCACGGAGGCGGTCTTTTTGACGGCAGGATCAATGGAGCCAAGCCGCACGTTCAACCCCGCCTGGCGGAAGATGAGTTGCAGCCGCGCCAGGCTGGCCAGGTAGAAACTGGAAGGCTTGCCGTTTTCCGGGACGATCATCAGACCGCGCGCTTCTGGGCAGATTTTCTCGATGGCTGCTTGGGCGGCTTGCACCGCCAGGGGCAGCGTTTCCGCAGAAAGGTTATGCCAGCCGTCGGGATACAGGTTGGTGTCGACCGGCGCCAGCTTGAAACCAGCGTTGCGGATGTCGACCGAGCAGTAAAGCGGAGGGGTATGCTCCATCCACTCCAGACGGAACCAGCGCTCGATCACTGGCGTGGCGTCGAGGATGCGCTGCTCCAACTCGTTGATGGGGCCGGTCAGGGCGGTGATGAGATGAGGAACCATGGGCAGGCGGCATGCTTGATGGAATACCCCTCAGTGTACGTGGCTCCGCCCCCTGCTCCACTCCTGTCTGCAACTGAACCGCCTCCAATCGATGGAGGCGTTGCTGATTAGCCGCGTGTTTCGCCTTCGCCGAGCACCACCCATTTCAGCGAAGTCAAGCCTTCGATGCCCACAGGACCACGGGCATGGAATTTATCCGTGCTGATGCCGATTTCGGCACCCAGGCCATACTCGAACCCATCGGCAAAGCGCGTGCTGGCGTTGACCATGACGCTGGCAGAATCGACTTCGCGCAGAAAGCGCTGTGCGTGCATGTGGTCGCGCGTGAGGATGGCCTCAGTGTGGTGGCTGCTGTAGCGGTTGATGTGAGCGATGGCCTCGTCCAGGCCGTCTACCAGTTTGATACTGATGATCGGTGCCAGGTATTCCTCTGACCAGTCGCTCTCTTGCGCGGGCACAATGGCGCCTGTTCCTGCGCCCAGCAGGGCGGCGGATTCCGCATCGCAGCGCATTTCCACGCCCTTGGCGGCAAAAATGGCGCCCATGCGGGGCAGAAATTCTTGGGCTATGCTGCGTGCCACCAGCAGACTCTCGGTGGCGTTGCAGGGGCTATATTTTTGGGTCTTGGCGTTGTCGACCACCTTGAGGGCCATGTCGAGGTCGCAAGGATCGTCGACGTAGGTGTGGCAATTGCCGTCGAGGTGCTTGATCACGGGCACCTTTGCTTCCGCGCTGATACGCTCGATCAGGCTCTTGCCGCCACGCGGGATGATAACGTCCACATATTCGGGCATGGTGATGAGATGACCCACGGCGGCGCGGTCCGTGGTCGGCACCAGCTGCACTGCATTTTCAGGCAGGCCTGCGGCCGCAAGCGCCTGGCGAACCAATTCTGCAAGTGCCTTGTTGGAATCAATCGCCTCGGAGCCACCCCGCAAAATGCAGGCGTTGCCGCTCTTGATGCTCAAGGAAGCGGCTTCGATGGTGACATTGGGCCGACTTTCGTAGATCATGCCGAACACGCCAATGGGCACGCGCATCTGACCCACGCGAATGCCGCTGGGCTGCTGCTTCAATCCGACAATGTCTCCGATCACATCGGGCATGGCGGCGAGTTGCTCACAACCTTCGGCGCAGGTTTCCAGAATCTTGGGTGTCAGCTTGAGGCGATCAACCATGGGCTCTGCCAGACCGGCTGCGCGGGCGCGGGTCAGATCATGGGCGTTGTCGGCTTGCAGTGCCTCGGTATTGACGCGGAGCAGCCGAGCCAACTCCCGCAGCGCCTGGTTGCGCGCAGCCGTGGAAGCGCGCGCCATGGCGCTGGCGGCCTGGCGAGCTTGCAGACCGAGCAACTGCATGGTTTCGGCGACGTTAGAAGCATTCATACGTTAATTTTCGCAGAAGCGGCTTGCACATGCTCACGCCAAGGCTGAACCGCCCGCTCATGGGATGCCCTGCGTAACCCTCGCGAGTCGGTGGTAGTGTGGATCGCCCGAGGCCGTGCGGCCACCGACCGCAGGGAGTTATGCAGGGCATCCCATACTCAATCTTCCCAGTTCTGAACTTGAATTTGGGGCAGGCGCTGGAATTCCCGCATATTGCGACTGATGAGAGTCAGACCACGTGCCCACGCCTGACCAGCGATCAGAACGTCATACGGCCCGATGGGTGTGCCCTGTGCAGCCAGCATGGCACGCAATTGGCCTGCGTGCCGCGCATCTTCACGGTCTAGATCCAGCACATCGAACCGCAATGCTTCCACGCGACGCAAGTTCTCCTGAGTACGCTGGCTACGCCAAGCGCCGTAGTACAACTCATGCGCAACGATAGAGGACATGGCGAAGTCACTGGGCTGATGTTGCTTCAAGCGCGCCGTCATGCCCGCATGACCTTTCATGATGGCGATGATGGCGTTCGTATCGAGCAAGTACCTCATCCGAAAAAATCCAGCTCAGGCCGGTGCTGTTGGGGCACCTCTTCCTCGATCGCTTGTACGAAATCTTCATCGAGCGGCCCCTGAACCGCCTGAAGCCAATCCCAGTTGGTGTTGATCGGCTCCAAAATGATCGAGTCACCATGCCGGCGAATACGGACCTCGTCAGCATCCAGGCGAAATTCCTTCGGAATACGTACTGCCTGCGAACGACCCGACCAGAAAATCTTTGCTGTATCCATGATACGCTCCCGACAATTGATATATCTTTTTGCAGTATATCAATTTTCCCTGCCTTCCGGCGGCCTTCCGCCAGCTAAGCCCAGATTTTCCATTAGGCGCACCTTCGGTGCTGCTTGGGCTTCAGCGGTGCATTTGCGGTCATTTCGGCCCCTCTTCGTCGCCCATAGCTACGGCTATGGGCTCTTCAGTCGGGACCAAACTGCCTCGCAACTGCCCTCGCTGCCATCCCAACCCCTAATGGGAAATCTGGGCTAAGAACGGGCGGCAGCGCAAGCCCCACACAAGCCTTGGGCCAGCCTGTGCAATGCCTGCCATGGATCCACGGGCCATCCGGGGCTTTTCAGGCCCTTGACGATGCCGTCGACCTGGTGCGCTGCTTGCAGCAGGTTGGCCAAGGTGGTGTCGCCGAGATGAGGCAGGACGCGCTCGAACAGGCGCTCGCGCATACCCCAGATTCGCTGCTCACGCATGGCCACGGGGAGTGGGCGGCCCTCAGCCATGGCGTCTTTGACGCGCTTGAGAGCGCGAATGTCTTCCGCCAGGGTGTAATGCACCAGTACCTCGGCCTCACCCTCGGCCTTCAGGCCGTCGAGCATGCGCTGAACCCGCGCTCGCTGGCCGCCAAGTACCGCTTCTGAAAGCTTGAAGACATCGTAGCGCGCCACATTGAGTACCGCGGCCTCGACCTGCTCGAACTTCAATTCGCCCTCGGGGTACAACAGGGCGAGCTTGCTGATTTCCTGATGTGCAGCCAGCAGATTGCCCTCCACACGGCTGGCAAAAAACTGCAGCGTGCGCTGCCCCTCTTCGCCCGTTGCCACACGCTGACCTTGTGCAGCAAGGCGCTGGGCAATCCACTGGGGTAGCACGCCACGCTCAATGGCGTCGATCTGCACCGAAACACCGGAATTTTCAAGTGCACCAAACCAGGCGCCTGTGCGAGCCGCCTTGTCGAGCTTTGGCAACAGCACCAATGTGAGGGTGCTGTCGTCGCCGGGTGCGCTGGCAGCGATCTGCTGCAACGCGGCACCCCCTCTTTGCCGGGCTTGCCGGATGGAATACGGATCTCGACGATCTGCTTGTCGGCAAACAGGCTCAGCGAGGCGCCCGCAGCCAGCACCGCGCTCCAGTCAAAGTGAGCCCCGGAGACGGTATGCACCGTTCGCTCGCCATAGCCCTGTGCGCGCGCCGCCCCGCGAATGGCGTCTGCAGCCTCCTGCAGCAAGAGAGCTTCGTCGCCATGCAACACATAGAGCGAACGCAGGCCCTTTTGCAGATGATTGGAAAGTTGGGCCAGGGCTAGTTGCATCGGCTCAGCCCATGATCGGCGGTTCGTCTGCGCCTGAGCAGATCGTCATATTCTTACCGTGGTCAGCCGTCGCAACACTTGCTGAACGATGTCGGACTGCATGTTGTCGTAGAGCATGAGCGCCTCGGCCTCCTTGGACAGGGCAGCAGTCTCGCTGTAGCTCTGATCCATCTGGCGGAGGATTTCGGTCTCGGGAATGACTTCCTTGCCAGCCGGGGTACGTACACGAAATTTGAATCGCACGCGCAGCTGAAACTCGCGCACCTGACCTGACGCATTCAGCCCCACCACCACGCGTTCGCGCAAATCCTGCACACTCTCCAGCACGACATCGGCATCTGCACGACGGGCAGCGTCGGTGATGACCTGAACTTTTCCGGTACCCGTGAGCTGACGGCGCAACTCAGTACCGAGCGCGGAGCCTTCAGGCATGGCAAGGTAGATCTTGCTGAAGCTGAATTCGGGCGCACGGCGCAACTGAAAGCCGCAGGCGGCCAAACCGGCCGACAGGGGCAGGGCCAGCACCAGACGACGTCTCGCGCTCATGCAGCTCAGGGGGTTAGGGGTAGTCATAGCACCACGTTGACCAGCCTGCCCGGCACCACGATCACCTTGCGGATCGCTGCGCCGCCGCTGTGCTTGAGCAAAGCTTCACTGGCCAGCGCCGCGGCTTCAATGTCTTCCTTGCTGGCGCCGGCGGGAACGCGGATGGATCCGCGCAGCTTGCCACCCACCTGAAGCATGAGCTCGATCTCGTCTTGCACCAGCGCGGCCGGGTCAGGCTCGGGCCAGGGCGCATCAAGCAGGGCACCTTGCGCCGCTGCATAACCCAGCTCCTGCCACAACGTATGGGTAAGGTGCGGCGTCGCCGGATACAGCACGCGCAGCAGCTTGGAGAAACCCTCGGCCTGAACGGCACAATCGCCGCGCGAGCCGTCACCCTTGAAGCCTTCGAGCGCGTTGAGCATTTTCATGGTGCCAGACACCACGGTGTTGTACTGCATGCGCTGGTAGTCGTAGTTCACCTGCCCCAATACGGTATGGATCTCGTGACGCAGCGCCTTGGCAGCCTTGGACAATTCCACACCGTTCTGGCTGGCCGAACTCGCGAGCAATGCCGCTGCAGGTACGTTCTCGATGGCGTTGAGCTTGACGCCAAAATTCCACACCCGGCGCAAGAAACGGTAGCTGCCTTCTACAGCAGCGTCGTTCCACTCCAGCGTGGCCTCGGGCGGTGCGGCGAACATGGTGTACAGACGCGCTGTATCAGCGCCGTACTTGTCGATCAGCTCCTGCGGATCGACACCGTTGTTCTTCGACTTGGACATGGTGCCCACGCCCTCGTAATCGATCAGGGTGCCAGCAGGCAGGTCACCAACGGCCTTGTTCAGCTTGGCTGCCACCTGCTTGCCTTCGGCGTCCAGCACAGGGTCGACATCTGCCGGCCAGAAATACTCCAGGCCGCCCTTTTCCGTGCGTCGCGAGTAAATGTGGTTGAGCACCATGCCCTGCGTAAGCAAACGGGTGAAGGGCTCGTCGATGCTGACCAGCCCCAGGTCGCGCATGACCTTGGTCCAGAAGCGCGCATACAGCAGGTGCAGGATCGCGTGCTCGATGCCGCCTATGTACTGGTCCATGCCACTGCCACCGGTCGCGCCGCTTTGGTCGCGCATCCAGTAGCGGGTACCCTCTCCCACCATGGCCTCGGCGTTGGTGGGGTCGCAATAGCGCATAAAGTACCAGGACGAATCCACGAAGGTGTCCATGGTGTCGGTTTCGCGCCGGGCCGGCTTTCCGCAGCACGGGCAGTCGACCTTCAGGAACGCCTCACACTTGTTGAGCGGGTTGCCGCTGCCATCGGGCACCAGGTCCTGCGGCAGCACCACAGGCAGATCCTTCTCTGGCACGGGCACCGTTCCGCACGATTCGCAGTGGATCATGGGAATGGGGGTTCCCCAGTAGCGCTGGCGGCTGACACCCCAGTCACGCAGCCGCCAGGTGATTTTTTCTCGCCCAGGCCTTTTTGCGACAGTGCCGCCGCGACAGCGTCTACGGCTTCGCGGAAGCCAAGGCCACTGAAATTGTCGGAGTTGATCGTGACGCCACGTTCCTTATCGGCGTACCAGTCGTGCCATTGCTCGTAATCGTAGTGCAGGCTGTCGATGTGCACGACCTGCGTAATGGCCAGGCCATATTTGCGAGCAAAGGCAAAGTCGCGCTCGTCGTGAGCAGGCACGCCCATGACCGCACCATCGCCGTAGCTCATCAGCACATAATTGCCGACCCACAGGGGCACTTCGTCGCCTGTGAGGGGGTGCGTGACGCTCAGGCCCGTGGGCATGCCCTCTTTCTCGCGCAGCGCGAGTTCGGCCTCGGTGGTGCCGCCCTGCTTGCACTGCTCGATGAAACTGGCCAAAGTCGGGTTGTTGCGGGCCGCATGCGTGGCCAGCGGGTGCTCAGGCGCGACCGCGCAGAAAGTGACGCCCATGATGGTGTCTGCACGCGTGGTGAACACGTACATGCGGCCATCCTGGATCAGCTGGCCGTCATCGCCACGAATCTGATGCGTGAAGGCGAAGCGCACGCCCTCGCTCTTGCCGATCCAGTTTTCCTGCATCAGGCGAACGCGCTCGGGCCAGCCAGGCAGCTTGTTCTGCACGTGATCCAGCAGTTCTTCAGCGTAGTCAGTGATCTTGAGGTAGTAGCCTGGAATCTCGCGCTTTTCCACGAGGGCGCCTGTGCGCCAGCCACGGCCATCAATCACCTGTTCGTTGGCCAGAACGGTCTGATCCACCGGATCCCAGTTGACGACCTGGGTTTTGCGGTAGGCAATGCCTTTTTCCAGCATTTTCAGGAACAGCCACTGGTTCCATTTGTAGTAGCTGGGATCGCAGGTGGCGACCTCGCGGCTCCAGTCAATGGCCAGACCCATGGCTTTCATCTGGCCCTTCATGTGGGCGATGTTGTCGTAGGTCCACTTCGCTGGCGGAACGCGGTTCTTCAGTGCGGCATTCTCGGCAGGCAAGCCGAAGGCATCCCACCCCATGGGCATGAGGACGTTATGGCCCTTCATGCGCAGGTGGCGAGCCAGCATGTCGTTGATGGTGTAGTTACGCACATGGCCCATGTGCAGCTTGCCGCTGGGATACGGCAGCATGGAGCAAGCGTAATATTTGCTCTTGTTCGCGTCCTCGATCACGCGATAGGCATCGGCGGCTTGCCAATGCGCCTGTGCGGCCGCTTCGACATCGCGGTGGCTGTATTTTTCGTCCATGGCTAAATTGTAGGTGGCGCGCGGAAACGCCGCGCGAAATCCGGGAAGCTGCCAGCTTCAGCGGCTGGCGCCTGGCGCCGGTGGTTTGGCCGAGGGCATTGCCGCTGGAGCGTCGGCCACAAAGCCGATTCGGTTCAAACCAGCCTTCTGCGCCTCCCCCATGACCTCTACCACGCGGCCATATGGCACGCCTTGGTCGGCGCGCAACTGCACCTCGGTTTCAGGGTCGGCGCGAGCCGCATCGTTCAAGGCCAGAGCCAGTTCCGGCGCCGAAACCGGCCGGTCATTGAAGAAAGCCTGGCCGTTCTTATCGACCACCAGGGTGACAAACTTGGGCGGATCGCCTGGTTTGGCGGCGTCGGTCTTGGGCAAATCGAGCCGGATGGAGCTGGCCAGCAGCGGCGCCGTGATGATGAAAATCACCACCAGCACCAGCATCACGTCGACCAACGGGGTGACGTTGATGTCGCTCATGGGCTCCGAGCCCTTGGCTCGTTCAAGTCTTCCGAAAGCCATATCAGTGCACCATCCTAGAAGCCGTGTCTAGAATCATGTGTTCTTGCCGTGGGAGGCAAGTTCACGCAGATCGCGCGCAAACCCCTCCAGATCGGCCTCGATACGACCGACGATGCGGCCGAACCAGTTGTAGGCCAGCACGGCGGGAATGGCCACCGCCAACCCTGCCGCTGTCATGATCAGCGCCTCACCCACCGGGCCAGCGATCTTGTCGATGGAGATCTGGCCACCGCCAGAGATGCCTGTCAACGCATGGTAAATACCCCACACCGTGCCCAGCAAACCGACAAATGGAGCCGTGGAGCCAATGGTAGCCAGCAACACTTGACCGAATTGCAAACGGTTGAGCACACCGTGCAGCGCATCGCGCAGCGCACGGGTGAGTTGCTGTGCCCTGTCGCCTGCCGCGGCCAGAGTGCCGCTTGCCGGCTGTTGCGTGGATTCGATCAGAGGCAGCACCAGCGCGCCAGCATCGACCTGACGCACGCGTGCCGCGCCCTCCTCCAGCGATGATGCCTGCCAGAACGCCGCCACACCCTGTGCCACGGTGCCACTCGCCTTGCGCAAGGTCCAACCTTTGTAGAGGATGACCACCCAACTGGCGATAGACATCAGGAGCAGCAAAATGGCCACGGCCTTGCCGATGGCGTCGCTCTGCGAGAAAACTTGTTGCAGATTCATACGGTTACAGGTGTTGAATGCGGGCCGCAGACTTGACGCGGGGCGCTGTGCGGAACGGCGCTCGGTTGACCACGCCTTATTTCAGGTTGAGCACGTCGAACATGTCGAACAGGCCCTGACGCTTGTCGGCAAGAAACCGAACCGCGCGCAGGCTGCCCTGCGCATAGCCAGCGCGGCTGCCGGCCTTGTGGCTGATCTCGATTCGCTCGCCAGTGCCAGCGAAAAGCACGGTGTGATCGCCGACGATGTCACCGCCGCGAATGGTGGCAAAACCAATGGTGGAAGGATCGCGCTCTCCGGTGTGGCCGTAGCGCTCATACACGGCGCAGTCTTTCAGGTCGCGGCCCAGGGCGTCGGCGATAACCTCGCCCATTTTCAGTGCAGTACCGCTTGGCGCGTCGACCTTATGGCGGTGATGGGCTTCCACCACTTCAATGTCGTAGCCAGTGGACAAGGCCTTGGCGGCCATTTCCAGCAGCTTGAATGTCACGTTGACACCCACACTCATGTTGGGCGCCATGACGATAGGGATGTGTTTGGCAGCCTCGGCGATCTCAGCCTTCTGCTCTGTCGTGAAACCGGTGGTTCCTATGACCAACCCCACGCCGTGAGTGCGGCAGGCTGCCAGGTGGGCCATGGTGGCTTCGGGGCGAGTGAAATCGATCAGGGCCTGCGCCCCTTTGACGCCCGTGGCTAGATCGTCGGTGACGAGTATGCCCGAAAGCTGTCCCGTAAACGCGGCTGCGTCCTGCCCCAGCGCGGGGCTGCCCACACGGTCAAGCGCGCCGGCGAGGAGGCAGTCTTCTGCCTCCTGAACGGCCGAGATCAGCATCTGGCCCATACGGCCGGTGGCGCCAGCTATGGCAATGCGGTGAAGAGAATCTGGCTCAGCCATTAGCGAGGCGCCTCCAGGGGCGGATAGTTACCAGATGGAACGGCATTGGCGGATGCCTCGGCGCCCGCAGACACCGGTGAAGCCGAAGATGCCGGGAAGCGCTCGAGTTGAGCTTCGGTGGCCTCCAGCGTCGGAACCTTGATGTCGCGCTTTCGGCTCAGGCGCTCCACGAACTCTGTTTCGCTGGGCATGTCGTCGCCCTCGAAGCGGGACAGGGTATCGCCCGCAAAGAACAAGGTGAGGCGGAAATTTTGCGGCTCCACGCCTTGGCGGCGCATGGAAAACACGTAATCCCAGCGATCATCATGGAACACACTGGCCAGCAGGGGGGTGCCCAGAATGTCCCGCACCTGCAAGCGGGTCATGCCAGGCTGCAGGGCGTTTACCTGCTCCTTGGAGACGAAATTACCCTGAACAACCTCAGGTTTGTAAAGAGTCAGCGCGTCGGCCATACTTTCGGTGGCGCGGTTGAAGCTGCTGCACGCTGACAAAGAGGTAGCCAGCGCAGCGGCTAAGCCGGCAGCCAGCAACACCTGCATGGTCCGTGAGAAAGCGCGGACACGGTTTCGGGGCGATGGAGACATTGATCCCAGCTCATGCACAATACGACCGGACATTGTAGCGGCGCCCGCATGGATAACATCGACGAACTTAAGAGTACCGGCCTGAAGGCCACACTGCCCCGGCTGAAAATCCTGGAAATTTTTCAAAATGCCGCTCAGCGACACCTGACGGCAGAAGACGTGTACAGGATTCTCCTGGCCGAGAGTTCAGACATCGGTCTGGCCACTGTTTACCGCGTGCTGACGCAGTTTGAACAGGCTGGCATTCTGAGCCGCAACCACTTCGAGACGGGAAAGGCTGTCTACGAGCTGCGCGACGAGCAGCATCACGACCACTTGGTGTGCCTCGACTGCGGACATGTGGAAGAATTCTATGACCCCGAGATCGAGGCACGGCAGGCCGCTGTCGCCGAGAAAAAAGGGTTTGCCATTGCTGAGCATGCGCTCAGCCTCTACGCAAAATGCACGAAGAAGGAGTGTCCGCACAGGATCTCTCCGGTAGCGCGCCAGGGATGACCTGCCCCTGAAACGCCAACCCGCCGCCTGTTGGCGGGGAGCCCGGCAACGCAGAGGCCTTCTGCTGAAGCTCGGCTCAGTCGCTGCCGCCCTGCTCCATCGCGCGGCGGTGGCGCTCAACGAACTCCTGGTAGGTATCTACTCCACGCAGTTGCAGGATATGGTTGCGCACCGCCGCTTCCACCAGCACGGCGATGTTGCGGCCGGCCACCACCTGAATGACGGCTTTCTGAATGTGGACACCCAAGACCTCCTGGGTCAGGGGCTCGTAGGGCATGCGCTCATAGTCGCGTTCCATGGTCTCGCGCCTGACCAGATGCACGATCAAGCGCAGCCGCATGCGGCGGCGCACCGCCGCCTCGCCAAAAATGGCCCGAATATCCAGCAGGCCAATGCCGCGTACTTCGAGCAGGTTCTGCAGTAACTCAGGACACCTGCCCTCGATGGTCGCCTGGTTGATGCGAAACAGATCCACGGCATCGTCAGCTACCAGACCGTTGCCGCGAGATATGAGCTCCAGCCCCAGTTCGCTCTTGCCCAGCCCCGATTCGCCCGTGATGAGCACACCGAGCCCCAGAATATCCATGAAGACGCCGTGCATGGTCGTGCGGTCGGCAAAGTGCTTGGAGAGGTAGGCTCGGAGCACGTCGATCACGAAGGCGGCTGAATCCTGTGTTGAAAACAGGGGAATCTGTGCGCGCTCGCACATGGAAACCAACGCGTCCGGCGCAGCCTGCCCATCACAGAGGACCAGCACCGGAGGCTCCAGCGTGACAATGCGCGCGATACGGCGTGCGCAGTCTTCGGCAGAGGCGTTGGTCAGGTAAGCAACCTCTCGCTCACCCAGGATTTGTACGCGATACGGGTGGATGTAATTCAAATACCCCACCAGATCGGCGCCCGAGCGGGCCGCACGAACTGCCACCTCGTCGAAACGCCGCTCACGGGCGTCTAGCCCGGCTACCCAGTGCCAGCGCAGGATGGCGCGATGGTCCTCGAAGAGGACATCGGCGCTGATGACGGAGGGTTTCATGCCGCTGGCAGCGAAGGCTGCCAGTCAGCAATCAGAGTGTGCAGCAGCTCTGCAGTCAGGGCCGACTTGATCTTTTCTCGCAGTGCGGCGTCGCTCAGCAATTCGGCGATCTCGGAGAGGATCTCCAGGTGCTTCTGGGTGGCAGCCTCGGGTACCAGCAGGAAGATCAGCAGGCGCACGGGCTGTTCGTCCGGCGCATCGAACCCAATGGGCTGCGTAAGCTGCAACACCGCAGCCATAGGGGCTTTAAGACCCTTGATACGGCCGTGGGGAATCGCCACGCCATGCCCCAGACCCGTAGAGCCCAGGCGCTCGCGCGCAAACAGGCTGTCAGTGATTAGCGCACGTGACAGCCCGTGAAGATTTTCAAACAGCAGGCCAGCCTCTTCAAAGGCACGCTTTTTGCTGGTGGCATCTACGCCAACCAAGACCTGGGAGGAGGGAAGAATGGACGCGAGTCGGTTCATGGGATTCGACGCGATTATGCCCCTGTGCGATGGAGTCTCATACAGAAAGGCATCTTAGCGTGGACTTAGCTTGGCGGCCATGGAGAAAAGAAAGCCGCCCGGCTACCCGCGGCGGCTTGCAAATTGGAGTCTACAGTCTTCGCTCGTTATTGTTACAGCATCCTACATCAAATGCTTGGCGGCTGCATGATCGTGGCTCTGCAATTTGGTTTTATGCCGAACCACCTGGCGATCGAGCTTGTCCATCAGTTCGTCGACAGCAGCGTATAAATCCTCGTGAGAACTTTCTGCAAATAGGTCGTTGCCTTTGACGCGGATGTTGCATTCCGCTCTTTGGCGTTTGTCTTTTTCCTTCTGATTTTCCAATGTCAGGAGGACTTTCACATCGACCACTTGGTCGAAATGCCGGGTAATCCGGTCCAGCTTGCTGGTCACGTAACTGCGCAGCGCGGGGGTGACTTCAAGGTGGTGTCCGCTGATCGTCAAGTTCATGAATAGCCTCCTTTGGCTTCAGGGGTAATACAGGCCGCCTGGTTAACCCAGGCCGCCATCGGAAAAACGGCTGGAACTGCCAGTTAGAACCACTATGCCTGTGAAATGCACCAAAAGCAACCCACCCAGATCAAGGGCCGCGCAGATGCCGGACCGTCATGTGGCAATGCCATAATCGCCGCCTGCTTCACTCGTCAGGAGAGTCCTCGCGGAAAGACCTTTTCGCGTGAGTTGTCTTGTCGAGTTCGCCCGACGGTTTGCTCTCCGAGCCAACACTACCCAAAGCCCTTGAACCTAGAAGCGGCAGTTGACCGCTTGCACACTTCTGGAAAAGCGCATGAATACTAGCTTCTGGTGCTCCGATGACTCCCACCCCTTGCGTGAGAGCGCTACGCACCCGATCAGGCCGCCCTCGGGCACGCTGGCGGCGTTGCTCGTCCTTGCAGGCACGAGCCTGCCGCGTCCTCACGCCTTGCCAGCGCACCCGATGACGACCTGCTCGGGCGCGTCCAACTACCGTTTCTAGGTTCAGCGCCAGTCCGCCCAAGCCGAGGGAGCCATGCTCAACATCTTCACGCTCACCAATGGCCGGTTGTTCCAGGAAGAGATCGAATCGCTGGAAGAGCTGTCCCATTTCCGCCCGATCTGGGTGGATCTAGAAGACCCCACGCCCGAAGAAAAACGCTGGGTCAAGCAACATTACGGCCTGTCGATTCCCGAAGACGCGATGGATGAAGACATCGAGGAGTCGGCGCGTTTTTACGAAGAAGACAACGGCGAACTGCACATTCGCAGCGACTTTCTGGTGGCCGACTGGGACGAACCGCGCCAAGTGCGTGTGGCCTTCATCCTGAACCTGGTCAACGAAAGCCTTCGAAGCCATGGCGTGCTGTTTTCAATCCATGACGAATCAGTGCCGGCGTTCCGCCTGTTGCGCATGCGTGCGAGGCGCATGCCGGGCCTGCTGGCTGACTCGAAGGAGGTTCTGCTCAAGCTCTACGATGGCGACGCCGAGTATTCGGCCGACACGCTCGAGGGCATCTACGACGAGCTGGAAAAGGCCAGTAAAAAGGTTCTTTCCGACCATGTGACCGACTCCCTAGCCAGCGAAGTGCTGGCGGCGATCGCGCGGCAGGAAGACCTGAACGGGCTCATTCGACGCAATGTGATGGACACACGCCGCGCCGTGAGTTTTTTGATGCGCAGCAAGATGCTGGGCGCCGAGCAGTTCGACGAAGCCAGGCAGATTCTTCGCGACCTTGATTCCCTGGATGGTCACACCACGTTCCTGTTCGACAAAATCAACTTTCTGATGGATGCGACGGTGGGTTTCATCAACATCAACCAGAACCGCATCATCAAGCTGTTTTCCGTTGCCAGCGTAGCCCTGCTGCCGCCCACCTTGGTGGCGAGCATCTACGGCATGAACTTCAAATTCATGCCGGAGCTAGACTGGAAATATGGATACGCCTGGGCCATTGGGATCATGGTCGCGAGCGCCATGTTGCCCATGTGGTACTTTCGGCGCCGCGGCTGGTTGAAGTGAGCCCCCTGAGGCGCTGGCGCGCCATCCCCCCCGAGGGGGGACGCAGCCTGCGGACTGGCAAAGCCAGCTCCGCGGCTGCCTGCGTATGGCCTGCTCCGCGGCCGTCTGATCTTGGGTACTGAGGCGCTGGCGCGCCATCCCCCGAGGGGGGACGCAGCCAGCTCCGCGGCTGCCACGACTGATTTCCTCTACGCTACTGACCGGTTGCGCTTGGTATCAAGGCCGAGCGAAGCAATGGCCCGGGTCAGGTTTCCCCGCCCCTCGGGGAGTGCCGAGCAACGCAGCGCAGGGGGAGGGCAAGGGCACTGCAAGATGCCCTTGCTTCGTGAACTGACTCGCCGCTGCTGTTTGACCGGCGTGAGCGAAGCGAACAAAGGGAGTGCAGCGGCGCCTCCCCTTGCGTGAGTAGCGCAGGTTGCCCGAAGCGAAGCGTAGGGACACGCCACGTGGGGTCCGCCTTTTCTTTGGTATCTTTCTTTCGGCCGGCGATCCGGTGGCGGAGCAAAAGAAAGATACTGCGCTGCCGGGCGCACATCCCGGCATACAGCCTAACCCGAAGAACAGAACCCAATTCCCTGCACGCAAAAATAGTAATCTGACCCCAATTTCCGACCTCAATTTCCCAACACCAGGCAGGAGTTTTCACCTATCCAACGCAGAAACAATCCCCCTCCGCATGCTAGACTTTTGACCTAACAGAAGCAAAAACCCTGAACCGATAGGGCAGCCCCACTAGCAGCGACAAAGCTCCTTCCATCTGTCTCAATGGCCATGCCTTCACCATTGCTGTCACACCTGCGCGGCGCGCTCCTCCTGACCGGCTGCCTTGGCCTAGCCTCATGCGCCACCCTGAATTCCGCCGACTCTGCATGCCCCGCCGTCCCGCCTAACATTGCCTCCTCATTGCCGGCGATCGACGGGTTCATGATCGACAAGGACGACAACACCCAGTATTCCTCCTGGCTCGGACGCAAGCTCGCCGATGGCCGTCTGATGCGCGAGCCGATCAATATGATCGTCATCGACCCAGCAGCCAACAGCGACGAGGAGGCCGCACAGCGCCTGGTTGACACCTTCAGCCGCGCAGGGTTTGGCCCGCGCCCCGGCCACAGCAGCGGCTACTTCGGCAAAATGAATGGGAAGCTGTACACGCAACAGCCTGCCACCAAGGACCACGCCTTCTCGGACTACATGTGGGCCTTCTCCAACAACCATGCCCGCTTCTTCGGCCCCTACCAGAGCGCCTTGGGACGTGTCTGGATAGGCGCCTCCAGCCGGGAAAAAGGTGTGGCGCACGACTACGTTTCGTTCAGCCAGTCGCGCCAGCACATGCAGGCCGCACTGGTTCGGCATGCGCGCGCCAGCCACCTCGGCTGTCTCAATCTGAACAACCAGCTGGACCTAGCCTCCGAACAGACTGGCGACCATGACGGCTACGCAACCGTACTGAGCTTGGATAAAGTCACCAGGTTGTCCATCAAATGAAAAGCAAGTTCACTGTTTCTTTTGCTGCGGCTTGTGTAAGCGCCCTGCTGGCCGTCAGTACGCCCCTGCCAGCGCAGGCAGATCCGGGTACGCAGGGTTTTCGCTTGCGCCTGTCTGGAGCTATGAACGGCCAGTTCCAGATTCCGAAGGTTCAATGGGCTCGCATTCAGGCCGACCCTGCACGCACAGATGCCACCATCGGCCTGTTCACAGACCCACCTTCGCCAGACCTGCCCTTCGACCTGACCATGGTCCTGGGGAATTTTCGCGATGTCACGCTTAAGCCAGGCCGTTACCCCGTCCTGCCGTTGCACCGCGATATGCCGGCAGCCGCGCCGGACGGTAAACGCGGCTTCATGGTGATCGTACCCACGGGACAGCACCCGCCACGAGCCGAATACGTCACCAGATCAGGCGAGTTCATCATCGATGATGTCGACGGCAAACACATCACTGGACGGTTTGTACTGCAACTGGCATCGACTGACGGGCGCCATGAGATTCAGGCGGAAGGCGATTTCCGGCGGATCCTGGACTAGGGCGAATGGCACTTACTCAAGACAGATCCAGAATCAGCTTGTCTTAAGGATGCCCTGCTTCTCCCTCGCGAGTCAGTGTTAGTGCTGATCGGGATGAAGTGCAAAGCGGGTTTAGGCCAAGCTACTGAAATACGCTTCCAGTACCGCAGCGCTATACCGACTGGCGACCTGATCAATGAAGCGCTGAAAATCTACGTGCGCAGCATCATCGGCTCGGTCAGAGATGGTGCGCAGAGCGGCAAAGGGAACGCCGTAGTCATGGCAGACTTGGGCTACAGCAGCGCCTTCCATTTCGACAGCCAGAGCATCCGGCAAGGCATCGCGCAACACTCTGCTTTCCGCACTGGTGGCCACGAATCGGTCACCGCTGACAATGAGGCCCTGGTGCACGCGAGGCGTATGCAGGTTGAACTCTACCGTCGCCTCGCGTCCTAGCGTTTCCAAGGGGGACACCAGAGCACTCCTGCATGCGCTCGCCAACGCTTGTGAAAGCGTGGCGTCGGCAGAGAAACGAGACAAGCCGATCAGGGGCACCTCGTAGCGCGGAAAAAGCGGCGACACATCAAGGTCGTGCTGCAGCAGCTCCGAAGCCACCACCACATCGCCCACCGCCACGCCCGGCGCCAAGCCACCGGCCACGCCGGTGAAAACAACTTGGTCGACTGCGAAACGCTCGATCAGCGCGGTGGCCGTTGTGGCAGCAGCCACCTTGCCGATGCGCGAGAGCACGGCCACGAGCTCGTGGCCATGCCAATGGCCGCTCCAGTACTCACGCCCCGCGATAACCTGCCTGCGCTCGTCGGGCATACGATCGAGGACTGCCGCCAACTCCGGACGGAGAGCGGCTATGAGGCCTAACCGGGACATACCTGAAGCAAGAGGAAGCGGTCAGTCAACGCCAACCACCTTGCTGCCCTGTTCGCGCAGCTCGCGGCGCAATACCTTACCAACGTTGGTCTTGGGAAGTTCGTTGCGAAACTCGATGATGCGCGGCCGCTTGTAGCCAGTAAGGTTGTCGTGACAGTACGCACGCACGGCATCTTCCGTGAGGTTCGGGTCTTTGCGGACCACCACCAGCTTGACGGCCTCGCCCATGCGCTCATCCGGCACGCCGACAGCCGCCACCTCCAGTACCCCAGGCATGGCAGCCACAACGTCTTCAACTTCGTTGGGGTAGACGTTGAAGCCACTCACCAGGATCATGTCTTTCTTGCGGTCGACAATTTTTGTGAAACCGCGCTCGTCCATGACGCCTATGTCACCCGACTTGAAGTAGCCGTCGGGCGTCGTTACATTCGCGGTCTCGTCTGGCCGCTGCCAGTACCCGGCCATGACCTGCGGACCCTTGATGGCGATCTCCCCAGTTTGTCCCAAAGGGACTTCGCGGCCTTCGTCGTCAATAATCTTGACCCAGGTGCCAGGAATCGGCACGCCGATGGTGCCGCTGAACTCCCGAGAGGTCACGGGGTTGCAGGTGGCCGAAGGGCTGGTTTCAGACAAACCATAGCCTTCACAGATCGGGCAGCCCGTTTTCTCCAGCCAAAGTTTGGCTACGGCGCGCTGCACCGCCATGCCCCCGCCCAGCGACACCTTGAGGTTCTTCCAGTTGACGGTGCCAAAATCCGGGTGATTCGCCAACCCGTTGAACAGTGTGTTGACGGCCGGAAAGGTGTGAAAGGTGTGCTTGGAAAGCTCTTTGAGCGTGGCTTTCATGTCCCGCGGGTTGGGGATCAAGATGTTTTTGCCGCCATTGCGCATGGACAGCATCATGTTCACCGTGAACGCAAAAATATGATAGAGAGGTAGCGCGCACACGGCCGTGGTTTGCTCGCCTGCGGGAATGAGCTTCATGGCCGGTGCATTCCATGCCTCAGACTGCAGAACGTTAGCGATCAGGTTCCGGTGCAGCAGCATGGCACCTTTGGACACGCCCGTGGTCCCGCCAGTGTATTGGAGCACCGCCAGATCGTCAGGCCCGATCGCTGGCGCAGTGAACGACGCGCCTTGCCCCTTGGCCACGGCATCGTTGTAGCGCACCGCGCTGGGCAGGCTGAACTCAGGCACCAGCTTCTTGACCTTGCGCACCACGGTGTTGACGATCAACCCTTTGAGCCACCCGAGGCGATCGCCCATGGAGGCGAGCACGATGTGCTTTACAGGTGTGCTGCCAATGCATTTTTGCAGGGTGGCTGCAAAGTTCTCGATGATGACGATCGCCTTGGCACCGGAATCCTTGAGCTGGTGCTCCAATTCACGCGCCGTATACAGCGGATTAACGTTCACCACCACCAGCCCCGCTCGCAAAATAGCCGCCACGGTGGCGGGGTACTGAGGCACGTTGGGCATCATGATGGCGACCCGATCGCCCTTCACAAGGCCGAGGCCCTGCAGGTAGGCGGCCAAGGCGCGGCTTTGCGCATCAGTTTCGGCATAGGTCACGTCGCGCCCCATGAAACTGTATGCGACGCGGTCCGAATACTTGGCGAAGCTGTCTTCCATCAGCGCGACCAACGACTGGTAGGCCGCTGGGTCAATGTCGGCTGGAACGCCCTCGGGGTAACTGCTCAGCCAGATCCGTTCAGACATGCGGGGGTTCTCCTGCGTGAAATAACATTGAATAACTTGGTATTGTCGCGCCGATGGCCCAGACAAAGACTCTGGGCTTTCCCTAAGGGCCCGATCAAAGTGCAGCCGCCACATGCTTTCTACTCGCGATGCAACTTTCAGCGCGGAATCCCGATACAAGGCGGCAGAGATGAAATGATATCTCGCAACTCACGCTCCATCGGAATTTTGAGTACTTAAGAAATCAAAATATAACACCGCGCGGCGATCGCCAATGCCGCACCGTCGCACCGCCGGGCTCGGACTCGCCCGATCTTCGCTTTGAACCCAGATTTCCCATTAGGGCCTGGGATGGCAGCGAGGGCAGTTGCGAGGCAGTTTGGTCCCGACTGAGGAGCCCATAGCCGTAGCTATGGGCGACGAAGAGGGGCCGAAATGACCGCAAATGCACCGCTGACGCCCAAGGAGCACCGAAGGTGCGCCTAATGGAAAATCTGGGTTGAACCGGCTCTTAAATGCCCGGCGGAATACCGGGCGAATCCCGCGCAGCCACCCGTAACCCGTCGGGTGGACTGCGCCTTGCACTTACTCAATCGCCTTGGCAATATCCTCAACGACCTTCTTGGCGTCGCCGAAGACCATCATGGTCTTGTCCATGTAGAACAGCTCGTTGTCCAGACCCGCGTAGCCCGCCGCCATGGAGCGCTTGTTCACAATCACCGAGCGCGCCTTGTACGCCTCCAGAATCGGCATGCCGTAGATCGAGCTGCCCTTTTGCAGCGCCGCCGGGTTCACCACGTCGTTGGCGCCCAGAATGATGGCCACATCCGCCTGGCCAAACTCGCCATTGACGTCTTCCATCTCGAACACCTGGTCGTAAGGCACCTCGGCCTCGGCCAGCAGCACGTTCATGTGCCCAGGCATCCGGCCAGCCACCGGGTGAATCGCGTACTTCACCACAATGCCCTTCTCGGTGAGCTTGTCCACCATCTCCTTGACCGCGTGCTGCGCGCGTGCCACCGCCAGGCCGTAGCCGGGCACAATGATCACGCTGTCGGCGTTGCTGAGCATGAAGGCCACGTCGTCGGCGCTGCCGCTCTTGACCGGGCGCTGCTCCTGCGCGCCGCCGCTGGCGGCCGCCGCTTCTCCGCCAAATCCGCCCAGAATGACGTTGAAGAAGGAGCGGTTCATGGCCTTGCACATGATGTAGCTCAAAATGGCGCCCGAGGAGCCCACCAGCGAGCCGGCAATGATCAGCATGGAGTTGTTCAGGCTGAAACCAATGCCCGCCGCCGCCCAGCCCGAGTAGCTGTTGAGCATGGAGACGACCACCGGCATGTCGGCCCCGCCAATGGGGATGATGAGGGTCACGCCAATGACAAAGCCCAGCAGGCACACCAGGATGAAGGGCAGCGCCTCCTGGGTCTGCCAGAACCAGGCGATGCACACCAGCGCGACCACGCCCAGGATCAGGTTGAGCCAGTGCTGGCCAGGAAACACCACGGGCGCGCCCTGGAACAGGCGAAACTTCGATTTGCCCGAGAGCTTGCCCCAGGCTATGACAGAGCCGCTGAAGGTGACGGCGCCAATGAAGGCGCCCAGCGCCAGCTCAATGCGGTTGCCCCCCGGAATCAGCCCGCCCACGCCATTGACGGGCCGGTCGGTGATGTTGAAGGCCCAGGGCTCGGCCACGGTGGCGCCAGCGATCAAGACCGCCGCCAGACCAATCATGCTGTGAAAAAATGCCACGAGTTCGGGCATCTTGGTCATCTCGACGGTCTTGGCGCGCCAGGCGCCGTAGCCGCCGCCGACCACCAGGCCCAGCAGCACCCACACCAGCCCCAGCCCGGAGCCGGCCAGCTGCACAATGAGCGCCGCGGTGGTGAGCACAGCAATGGTCATGCCGACCATGCCAAAGAGGTTGCCCCGGATGGAGGTGGTGGGGTGGCTCAGGCCTTTGAGCGCCTGAATGAAGCAGACGCTGGCCACCAGGTACAGCAGTGCGACTAAGTTGGTGCTCATGGCTTGCCTCCCTCGGCGCCAGGCGCCTTGCGTTCTTTCTTCTTGAACATCTCCAGCATGCGGCGCGTGACCATGAAGCCGCCAAAAATGTTGACCGCCGCCAGCGCCACCGCCGCCACACCCATGGCTTTGCCCAGGCCGCCTTCGGTGAGTGCGGCCGCCAGCATGGCGCCCACTATGACAATGGCCGAGATGGCGTTGGTCACCGCCATCAGCGGCGTGTGCAACGCAGGAGTCACCGTCCAGACCACGTGGTAACCCACGTAGATGGCCAGCACAAAAATGATCAGGTTAATGATCGTCGGGGATGCGAGTTCCATGGGGATATCCTGAAGGGAATCGGGGGAATCAGGGGGATCGGGAAAAACGGTGGGCGGGCGCCGTTATTCGCGGTCGCGTCGCGGCGCCGAAGGTGCCAAAGGCGCTTGCCGCTGCGGCACCTGCGTCGCCTGTGTAGGCGGCGCAGGGGAAGTCACGACGGGTTCTGCGATTTCAGGGGTCTTGGGCGAAGCCATCCCTGGCGCGAAGGGGAACGGTGGCACCGCGAGCGGGGCTCCACCAGCGGCCGCACGAGCTGCGGCGGCCAGCGCGCGCGCCCATTGCTGCCCTGGCTGCCCCCCAGCCAGAAAGTCGCTATTGTTGCGAGTCACGGGCTCAATCAGCGCGGGATCAAGCAGCACGTGCACTTCAAACAGCTGCCCACCGCTGCTCACACGATGGCCGACCCATGCTCGGGGCCGACTGTCGAAACCACGCTCCTGCGTCCATTGCCACAGAGCTGCATGCTGGGTCTGTAGCCAGCGGTCAAGGTCGGCGTCACGCCGCATTCGCAGGCAATCGCTCGGGCTGCCCTGGCCCACGTGCATGCTGTCATGCTGCGGGCAGGCCGCCACGCTGCCCACAGGGGCCCGCTGCGCTACGACCACCGCGAGCCAGCGGCCGTCCTCGCGCTGCAGGCCGACGGCCCTGGTGGATGCGTTGGTGCCGGACACAGGCACGGCTCCTTCCCCGCCCAGCCAGGACAGCCGTTCGGCGCCCAGGTCATACCAGGTGCCAACCGCAGTGGGAGGCACAGAAATCTGCGGCGACGCGGCGTCAACACCGGCTGTGCTCGCCGTGCTGGCTGTATTGGCGGCATTGACCGCCCCCGGGGACGAACCGGTTTGCAATGATGCGGCACAGCCAGCCGTCAGCAGAGCCATCACCAAGGCGCCGGCCCAGACACCCAGTGGGCGGACGATGGTGGTCGTGGTGTACTTCAAGTTCATGCTTGCCTCTGTCTTTGCAGCGCAATCATGCACGCGTGACGGCGCCTTCGTGCGCCATGAGGCAGGCAACCACGATGTCGTCCTCGCGATCGAGCGTGAAACCGGCATCCTTGGGCAGCACCAGCTTGAGGAAGTCGAGCACATTGCGCGCGTAAAGCGCCGAGGCGTCTGCAGCCACCAGCGCCGCCAGGTTGGTCTCGCCCACCAGCGTCACGCCATGCTTGACCACCGTCTTGTCCGCCTCGGTCAGCGGGCAGTTGCCCCCCACGCTGCCGTCCGCATTCACCGCACCCTTGCCGGCCGCCATGTCAATGATCACCGAGCCAGGCTTCATGCTCGCCACCATCTCCTCGGTGATCAGCACCGGCGCCGCGCGACCAGGAATCAGCGCCGTGGAAATCACCACATCCGCCTGCGCCACCCGCTTGGCCACTTCCAGCTTTTGACGATCCAGCCAGCTTTGCGGCATGGGGCGTGCATAGCCACCCACCCCTTCAGCCGCTTCTTTCTCCTCGGCCGTTTCATAGGGCACATCAATGAACTTCGCGCCCAGCGATTCAACCTGCTCCTTCACGCTCGGGCGCACGTCGCTGGCTTCAATCACCGCACCCAGACGCTTGGCCGTGGCAATGGCCTGCAGGCCCGCCACCCCCACCCCCAGAATGACCACGCGCGCCGCTTTCACCGTGCCCGCAGCGGTCATCAGCATCGGGAAGAACTTCTGATAACGGTCGGCCGCCATGATGACCGCCTTGTAGCCCGCAATGTTGGCCTGGCTCGAGAGCACGTCCATGCTCTGCGCACGCGTCGTGCGCGGCGCCGCCTCCAGGGCAAATGCCGTCAGACGGGCCGACGCCAGGCGCTGCAGACCCTCGGCATCAAAGGGGTTGAGCATGCCAATCAGCACCGCGCCGGGCTTCATTTGCGCCAGTTCGCTCGTTGAAGGCGCTCGCACCTTCAACACCATGTCGGCACCCAGAGCGCCCGCGGCATCGGTCATGTCGGCCCCCGCAGCCTGATAGGCCGCATCGGTGACGCTGGCCGCCAGCCCTGCCCCTGATTGCACACGCACCGAGTGGCCTTGGGCAATGAGTTTTTTGGCAGTCTCCGGGGTTACCGCGACACGTGTTTCGCCAGCCGCCGTCTCGGTCGGCACGCCAATAAGCATGGGAAATTCTCCTCGTTCAGGAATTGGGGCAAGCACTTCGATCGACTTGCCACCCGCTTCAGTCGCCCGTCGGACTTGGAGCTTAGCAAACCTCTTGGGCCCGCATTGTGCTTCATTTCAATTTCAGTGCCCTATATGGATGCCCTGTATAACTCCCTGCGGCCTGTGGCAGCACGGCCTCGGGCGATCCGCACTACCACCGACTCGCGAGGGTGATGCAGGGCATCCATATCAGTGCGTCTCTCACGCGGCACAAGAAAATGACACGGGATCGAAAGGCAGCGTAGCAGGACGTGCGCAGAATACCTTAGACAAACCACCACCGCATAATGCGTCGCCATGAATACTCGATGGAAGCCCAGCGTCACCGTGGCAGCGGTGATCGAGCAAGATGGACGCTACCTGCTTGTGGAAGAACACACGTCAGACGGCCTGCGCCTAAACACCCCTGCCGGTCACCTGGAGCCCGGGGAGTCCCCAGCGGACGGTGCCGCCCGCGAGGCCCTTGAAGAAACCGGCTGTATTTTCACGCCCACTGCCTTGCTGGGCGTCTACATGGCCAGCAGCAATGATGTCGCCGGCGAGCCGACCACCTGGATGCGTTTTGCCTTTCGCGGTCACGCCAGGCCTGCCGATCCTGCGCCGACTCTGGACAGAGGCATCGTACGCACGCTATGGATGACTCCTGCCGAGATTGAGGCCAGCCAAAGCCGGCACCGTAGCCCACTGGTGTGGCGCTGTGTGCAGGACCATATGCGTGGGCAGGGTTTTGATTTATCGGTGGTTGCCGTAGACTGAAGCACACCCCGCAGCCGATGACGCCTCCAGCAGACAGCGCCAACTGCCGGGCGAAACCCTCTTTCCCGCGGCAAGGCGTGCTCTGCAGCCTCCGACTTTGAACCTCCTCATCCGCAGAGCATCCTCTTCATGGACCCCATCACATCTTTCCTCCTGCTCTCCTCCGCCGCCTTCGGAGCGGGGGTACTGAACGCCATAGCGGGTGGCGGCACCTTTCTCACGTTCCCGGCGCTGGTCTTGACCGGCGTACCGCCCATAGCTGCCAATGCCACGAGCGCGCTGGCGGTGTCGCCCGGTTACCTTGGCAGCACAATGGGTTTTCGGGCGGAGTTGGCGGCGCTGCCGCGGACACTTCTCATACGAGAAGTCGTGCTCAGCTCCATTGGAGGGGTGGCTGGCGCGCTGCTTTTGCTGGTCACCCCGGCGTCAGTGTTCTCCAGCGTAGTGCCTTGGCTGCTGCTGTTTGCCACCATTCTGTTTGCTTTTGGGCCGCATTTGTCGCGCTGGGCCGGGGGCGGCAGCGGAGGCGGCCTCGCAAGCTGGCGCCGCCCTGGGCTATTGGCCGTCGCGGTGTACGGAGGCTATTTCAACGGTGGTCTGGGCATTTTGCTGATGGCCCTGTACCTGGTGTGCGGCGAGCAGCGCATGCACACCGTGAACGCGCTCAAGAATCTCAACTCCTTCGTCCTTTCGGTAGTCTCGGTCATCGCGTTCGCGATCGGTGGCGCCATTGTCTGGAAGCAGGCGCTGCTGATGGCCGTGTTCGCCACACTGGGCGGGTTTGCGGGAGCGCGCCTGGCACGCCTGATGCCAGCGCGTGTTGTGAGAGCCATCGTCATCGTGACGGGCCTGACGATGAGCGCGCTGTTTTTCGTGCGCAGTTGAGATGCGGAGTACAACTACCTGAGCTCGCTCCCGGGAGCGCCGAGCGCCAGCTTGGCAACAGCAGCGCTCACCGGAAGCAAGAAGGCCAAGCTGGAGCTTGGCGATCCCAGGGGGAGATGACGATGCTTCTGATGGGTTGTTCGAGTGAGAAGCGCCAGTCAATGACAAGCTTTTCCTCCACCCCGGATAATTCACACCCATGCAAAAGCACCGCATCGTTGTTGGCCTCTCGGGTGGCGTGGATTCAGCCGTCACCGCTTACCTGCTCAAAAAGGCGGGGCACGAAGTCGTAGGCATCTTCATGAAGAACTGGGAAGATGACGACGACAGTGAGTATTGCTCCTCAAACGTCGACTTTGTCGACGCGGCGGCAGTGGCGGACGTGATCGGCATCGAAATCGAACATGTCAACTTCGCCGCAGAATACAAAGACCGCGTTTTCGCCGAATTCCTGCGCGAATACCAGGCTGGGCGCACTCCTAACCCGGACGTCCTTTGTAACGCCGAGATCAAGTTCAAGGCCTTTCTAGACCATGCCATGCGTCTGGGTGCCGACAAGATCGCCACGGGCCACTACGCGCGGGTGCGCCACAACGAAACACGCGGCCGGCATGAACTACTCAAGGGCCTGGACCCCTCCAAGGATCAGAGCTACTTCCTGCACAGACTGAACCAGGCGCAACTGGCCAAGACCATGTTCCCCGTGGGCGAACTGCTGAAGACCGAAGTGCGGCGCATAGCCGCGGAGATCGGCCTGCCGAACGCCAAGAAAAAAGACTCGACTGGCATCTGCTTCATTGGCGAACGACCCTTCCGCGAGTTCCTGAACCGTTACCTGCACACCCAGCCAGGTCCCATCAAGGACGAACGGGGCCGCACCATCGGCGAGCACGTAGGCCTGTCGTTCTACACCTTAGGCCAGCGCCAAGGTCTGGGTATCGGCGGTGTGAAGGAGAAAGGCGCTGCACGAGGAGGAGGCGAGCATGCCCCCTGGTTCGTCGCGCGCAAGGATATGGAACGCAACATTCTGTATGCCGTGCAAGGCCACGATCATCCGTGGCTACTATCGCGCGAACTGGTTTTCAATGACGCGGCCTGGACGGCAGATGAGCCCCCTTCGCCCGGCTCTATGGCAGCAAAAACACGATATCGCCAGCAGGATGCGACCTGCGTGCTCACCCTGGACGAAGCGCCAGGGAATTTTCGTCTACATTTCGACGAGCATCAGTGGGCCGTCACACCCGGACAGAGCGCGGTGCTGTACGACGGGGAAGTCTGCCTGGGAGGCGGCGTCATCGCGTCAGCCACCCACTCGGCCTGAAGCCTTCCGCCGAACAGGCCAACGAACGCCCTGCCACTCACCAGGGGACCGCAGCCTACGCGGGCCGTCTCCCGAGTGTTCAAACTACCGCGCCGGTCCCGAAAACTTTGCCTATGAGAGCCGACGCCCCCATCGCCAACGCGCCCCAGAAAATCACGCGCACAGCACCTCTTCCTATGGGCGCGCCGCCCAGCTTTGCGGCAACCGCACCCAATACACCGAGCAGCACCAACGTGGATGCCGTAAGAGCCGTCGTCAGGCCAGGGCCGCGATAGAGCAGCACAACCAGGATCGGCAGCAAAGCACCGGCAACAAAAGCGCCTGCCGAAGCCAGGGCAGCTTGGGCTGGCCGCGCAACATTGTGATCGGTAATGCCCAATTCATCGCGCAAGTGCGCTTGCAACGCGTCATGCTGGGTCAATTCGCGAGCCACCTGCGCGGCCAGTTCAGGCGTCAGCCCGCGCCGCTGATAAATGCTGGTGAGCTCTTGCAGTTCAGACTTGGGCTGCTCCGCGAGTTCGCGCTCTTCGACGGCCCGATCTGCCTTCTCGACGTCGACCTGAGAGCTTACTGAAACATACTCACCGGCCGCCATTGAAAAAGCCCCTGCCGTGAGGCCCGCAGCTGCCGTAAGCAGCAAAGTGCGCAACTCGACGCCCGCCGCAGCCATGCCAACCACCAGGCCGCTGGTGGAGATCAGCCCATCATTGGCGCCCAGTACTGCCGCGCGCAGCCAGCCGGCGTTGTGCACGTTATGGGATTCGCCGTGCGTGTCGCGAGGAGAGTGGCGTGCCATGTTGCGTGGTAGTGCTGCTGGAGGAAGCCCCATTATTAGCCACCAAGCGCGTGTTTACGATTGAAAATCTTCAAGAGTTGTTCGCCAGCCCCGCCGCCAGCAACACCCCGCCCACGATGGCGCTGAAGCCCCCCAACAGTGCCAAGCGCCACGAGGCTGGCGCATGACGCAGCTCCATGAACTCGAGCATCACACCGAGGCCTTTCAACCAAGCCAGGAAGAAAACCAGGGCCGTGAAGGCAAACCGCCCGGATGCAAGCGTGCCGCTGGCTCCCAGCCACCATGTGAGGCCCGTTGCAGCCAGCAGTGCCAGCCAGATGAGATCAAGCCATCGGGTTTTCATCGCAACACATACACCAGCGGAAACAGCACAAGCCACAGCAGATCGACCAGGTGCCAGAAGGCTGCGGCCGTCTCCAGCGCATGGGCGTTCATGGCGCCTCTCCGCTGCCGAACAAGCCCCAACCCACAGAGACCCAGCGCCAGCAGTCCAGCCAGCACATGCAGCAAGTGAAAGCCGGTGAGGATGAAGTAGAAATCGAAAAACAGGTTGGTGGACAGGCCTATTCCCTGGGCACCCTTGTCAGCGTATTCCAGCAGCTTAAGCGCAACGAAGCCCAAACCCCCCGCCATGCCGGCGCCCAACCAGCCCAAGCCAGTGCCACGCTGTCCATCACGAACCGCCAGTACAGCACGGGCCACGCACCAGCTGGCGGTCAGCAGCAGCGCCGTGTTGACGGCCCCGGTTCCCACGTCCAGCTGCCGCTGCGACTCATTGAACAGTTCCAGATGCCCAAGCCGCGTAAAGGCAAACGCAAGGAAAAGCACTCCGAATGTGGCACCTTCGAGCAAGATGATGTACCAGATGAACAAGTCACCCGGCAGGCGCCGAGATGGCTGTGTTGCGAAGGCGGTGCTCACTGCGGACCGGGAGGCTGGCCGCTACCAGGAGCCGCCACAATGGCCACCTGCTCGGGCTGCAAAAGATTACCCTCCCGCAAGTTCTTCCAAGTGGCCGATAGGAGCGCCAGCACCACCAGCGTTGCAAGCGCCAGAGCGATCATGGCCGGCACCTGGGCTCCCGGGTGATGCACCGCCAGGCGCAGCGTCAGGGTCGCAAAGGCCGCCAGCGGGAACCCTATGGCCCAGAACGCCATGGAAAAAGGCTGCGCCAGCATGCGGCGCCCCAACTGTAGCGACCACAGCAGGAAAAACAGTGCCATGCCCCAGCACATCCAGGCCAGCACCGCCGGCCCACCCATTTGCAGCGTGGCCGAGCCCACCACCGCCGGCGGAGCGATGCTGATAAATGTGATGGCGAGCAGGCGTTCCGGCCACAAGCCCTGCGTGGCCATGCGCGCAAAAATCAAGGCCATCAGCACAGGCCACAGGAGCAGACCGATGCCGAACTGCGCCGCGGCCCATTCGCCCGCACCCAAGCTCGCGCCTGACAGCGGAGCCAGCACATTGCCAACGATGGGAATCAGGAGGGCGGGCGTGATGGAGGGCCAACTGAGCGATAACGCCTTGTCGGCACTGAGCCAGCGCGCCAGCAGCCACAGCGTGACACCGAACTGGGCCAGAGAGCCGGCCCACCATAGCCCGGCCAGCCAGACATTGGTACCCAGCAGCGATACGCCGCTACTGGCCAGCAAAATGATCGACACCGGAATGGTCGCCAGAAACGCATGGCGCAGAGGGTGCTTCAATTCCGCAGCAAGCACCTCGGGATAGCGCTGCCAGCGCACCCATGACAGCACCAGCAGGGCGACGAAAACCAGCGCCGCCACAGCAGCCAACAACAGTGCCCCCCCGTCTGCGAGGTCACCAAGCAGCGGCGAGGCGCGCCCCCAGGCCAGTGACAACCCGGCCAAGCCCATGACCATGGCAAACCAGTTAAAACCAAGGTGTTTCAAGGCATCAGGGCGTTGCGTCATACATCAATCATGCCATGCGAGCTCAAGCGCGAGATCAATCTGAGCAGATCGCATAAGCATAGGTGAAAAGCTTCGTTCGGATTCAGGCTGGGCAAGATCACCATTGGCGCCTGCTTCTCAAATTCTCCAAGGGAGTTCCACATGTCTTCGCGCCGTCGCACCCTCCAGGCCCTGGCTCTTACGCTCGTCGTCCCCGCTGCACTGGCGCAACCCGCCCCGGTGACCCTTCTAAACGTCAGCTACGACCCCACGCGCGAGCTTTACGTCGAGTTCAACAAAGCCTTCGCTGCGCACTGGAAGGCCAAGACCGGGCAGGTTGTGACCATCAAGCAGTCTCACGGCGGCTCAGGCAAGCAGGCGCGATCCATCATCGACGGACTCGACGCCGACGTCGCCACGCTGGCACTGGCAGGTGACACCGACGCGCTGGTCACCCACGGCGCCCTGATCCCCAAGGACTGGCAAAAACGCCTGCCGCACAGCAGCTCACCCTACACCTCCACCATTGTCCTGGTGGTGCGCCAAGGCAACCCCAAAGGCATCAAGGATTGGGATGACCTGGTCAAGCGGGATGTGAAAGTCATCACCCCCAACCCGAAAACCAGCGGCGGCGCACGCTGGAACTACCTGGCGGCCTGGGAATATGCCAAGCGCAAGTATGGCGGCGACGCGGCCGCCAAGGACTTCGTCGCCAAGCTCTACCAAAACGTGCCCGTGCTGGATACAGGCGCCCGTGGCTCCACCATTACCTTCGGCCAGAGGAACCAGGGCGACGTGCTGATTGCCTGGGAAAACGAAGCTCACCTGATCGAGAAAGAGCTGGGTACCAAGTTTGACATCGTCTACCCCAGCCTTTCCATTCTGGCCGAGCCAGCGGTAACCCTCGTGGACAAGAATGTCGACAAGAAGGGCACGCGCGCGGTGGCACAAGCGTATCTGGAGTACCTGTACAGCGACGAGGGCCAGGACGTGGCCGGCAAGAACTACTACCGCCCCACTTCAGTTAAAGCGGCCGCCAAATATGCCTCGCAGTTTCCTAAACTGAACCTGTTCACCATTGATCAGGCCTTCGGTGGCTGGGCGCAGGCTTCAAAGGTGCACTTTGCCGATGGCGGAGCGTTTGACCAAATTTACACGCAGAAATGATCCCGCCCAAGCACCCCCCACGGATCACACGGCTGGAGATGGTTGCCTGCATCACGCTGGCCATCCTCATGTTCAGCGGTGGCTTGCTCCTTTCGTGAACCGGAAGAGCAAAAATGCACCTCCAAGACTGCGCACACCCCAGCCACTTATATCAATACAGGTATATTGACAAAAAAACAAAGTCGTTTGAATTGGTAAGGCATGCTTGGACAATTCACTATCTTTTCCACATTGCCGCCCTGATTTCATGAACAAGACCCTGAAACTGGCCCTAGGCGCCATCGGATTCACCCTGGCCTCCCTGGCCTCTGCCCAAACGACGACACTGCTCAACGTCTCCTACGACGTGGCGCGCGAGTTCTACAAGGATTACAACTCCTCCTTCATTGCGCACTACAAGAAAACCACAGGCAAGGACATTAGCGTGGACCAATCTCACGCCGGCTCCAGCGCCCAGGCGCGCGCCGTGGCCGACGGTCTGGCTGGCGATGTGGTCACCATGAACACCACCACGGATGTCGACTTTCTCGCTGAAAAGGGCGTGGTCGCCAAGGACTGGCGCGCCAAGTTCCCGAATGACGCGGCACCCACGACCTCGACCATGCTGTTCCTGGTGCGTCAAGGCAACCCCAAGAACATCAAGGACTGGGACGACCTGATTCGCCCAGACGTAAAAGTGGTCGTGGTCAACCCCAAAACCGGCGGAAACGGTCGCATGGCCTATCTGGCAGCCTGGGGCCAGGTGCGTGCCAAGGGCGGCACCGACGCGCAGGGAGCTGAGTTCGTGAGCAAGCTCTACAAGAACGTGCCTGCACTGGCACGTGGTGGCCGTGATGCGACTGGCATGTTCCTTCAGCGCAACGTGGGCGACGTGTTGATCACCTTCGAATCTGAAGTCGTCTCCGTCGAACGCGAGTTTGGCAAAGGTAAGGTTCAAGCCATTCACCCTTCGGCCAGCATCGTGGCTGAAAACCCGGTGGCTGTGGTCGAGCGCACAGTGAACAAGAAAGGCACCGCCGCCGAGGCCAAGGCCTATCTGGACTACCTGTATTCTCCCGAAGGCCAGGAAATTGCTGCCAAGCACGGCATTCGCCCGCGCAACGAAGCGGTGCTGAAAAAATACACCGAGGTCTTCAAACCTCTGAAGCTGTTCACCGTGCAGCAGTACTTCGGCTCCCTGGCCGAAGCCCAGAAAGTACACTTCAACGACGGCGGTCAGTTCGACAAGCTCTACACGCCAGGCAAGTGATTGGATGCGGCGAGAGTTGGAGCCTGGGCCCTGCTCGCCGCTAGGGCTTCGCTCTTCTTCCCCCCTCCGGGAGAGGGCCAGGGTGAGGGCAGCGGCGCATGATCTGAGACTGGCATGGTTTAGTGGCTTGCACGATGAACAGAAGCGCCCCGCGCTTTAAAAAATGGACAGCGTGCAGGAGCGCTCCCTCACCCCAACCCTCTCCCGGAGGGAGAGGGAGTAAAGCGCCACTGCCGCACAAACCACTTTTGCGACACTCTCTGAAGCCGCTCCTTACAAGACAGAACCTGTCCGAGTAGTCGCTCTAGTCTTAAGTAAGCGCCATTCGCTTTACAGGGAGTCTCAAGACGAATCCGTTCCACAGGAGAAGGGGCCGCGACAGAATCAGCCGAGCCCATGCGCAAACGCCACCCCACCCAAGCACCAACACCCGCCGAATCTCGAATTCCATGACCTCCCTCACGCTCGCCGCGCCCTCAGCCGCAGCGCCTCGCCGCCGCCGGCGAGTGCTGCCCGGCTTCAACCTCACGCTCGGCTACACCTTGTTCTACCTCGGGTTGATCGTGCTCATCCCGCTGTCAGCCTTGGTATTCAAGACGTTTTCAATGAGCTGGCTCCAGTTCTGGGAAGCCGTCACAGCGCCGCGCGTGCTCGCCTCTTTTCGCCTCACGTTCGGCGCGTCGCTGTTCGCCGCCGCCGTCAATGTAGTGGCCGGCCTGCTCGTGGCCTGGGTGCTTGTCCGCTATGAGTTTCCTGGCAAAAAAATAGCCGACGCACTGGTCGATTTGCCCTTCGCTCTGCCTACCGCGGTAGCCGGCATCTCGCTGGCCGCGTTGCTGGCCGAAAACGGCTGGATCGGCCAATACCTGGAGCCCCTCGGAATCAAGCTGGCGTTCCAGCCAGGGGGCATCGTGGTCGCGCTGATCTTCATTGGCCTGCCATTCGTGGTCCGCACCGTCCAGCCCGTACTGGAAGACACCGAAAAAGAACTGGAAGAGGCCGCCGCATGCCTGGGCGCCAACCGCTGGCAAACCTTCCGCCTTGTCATTTTTCCCGCCATCGCCCCCGCTCTGCTGACAGGCTTCGCCATGGCCTTCGCGCGAGCCGTGGGGGAATACGGATCCGTGATTTTCATCGCCGGCAACATGCCCATGGTCTCCGAGATCACGCCGCTCATCATCATCGGCAAGCTGGAGCAATATGACTTCGCGGGTGCCACGGCAGTGGCCTCCGTGATGCTGCTCATCTCGTTCATTCTGCTGCTGATCATCAACGGGCTTCAGGCCTGGGGACGCAAACGTTACGGAGCTTCGGCATGAGCAGGCCAGCACGCATTCGCACCACCGAAACCCCCGTCGTGCGCTGGTTGCTTACCGCGCTGGCCATCGGTTTCATGGCCCTTTTCCTGGTGCTGCCCCTGGCGGCCGTGTTCGTTGAAGCCCTCAAAGGCGGCTGGCAAGCCTACTGGGAAGCGCTGAAAGAGCCCGACGCTCTATCGGCCATCAAACTCACACTGATCACTGCGGCCATTTCGGTACCGCTCAACCTGGTGTTCGGCGTTGCAGCGGCCTGGTGCATTGCCAAGTTTGAATTCAAGGGAAAATCCTTTCTGACCACCCTGATCGACTTGCCTTTCTCAGTCTCCCCCGTGGTGGCAGGCCTGATCTATGTGCTGGTGTTCGGCGCGCAAGGCTGGCTTGGACCCTGGTTGGCCGAGCACGACATCAAGATCATTTTCGCCGTGCCGGGCATTGTGCTGGCGACCGTGTTCGTGACCTTTCCGTTCATCGCACGCGAGTTGATCCCCCTCATGCAGGCGCAGGGCACCGACGAAGAGCAGGCCGCGCAGGTGCTGGGCGCCAACGGCTGGCAAACCTTCTGGCACGTCACGCTCCCCAACATCAAGTGGGGCCTGATCTACGGCGTGATCCTCTGCAATGCGCGCGCCATGGGCGAGTTCGGCGCGGTGTCGGTCGTCAGCGGCCATATCCGCGGCCAAACCAACACCATGCCCTTGCACGTGGAAGTGCTCTACAACGAATACCAGGGCCAGGCCGCGTTCGCCGTGGCCTCCCTGCTGGCACTGCTGGCCATCGTCACCCTGATCATCAAGACCGTGGTGGAGTGGCATCACGCGCGACAGCTCCACCTGTCATCGGAAACCCAGTCCTCATAGGCATGTCATGAGCATCGAAATCCAACACATCACCAAGCAGTTCGGCGCCTTCCGCGCCCTGAATGATGTCAGCCTGGACATCGACTCCGGCGAACTGGTGGCCCTTCTTGGTCCCTCGGGCTGCGGAAAAACCACGCTGCTGCGCATCATCGCGGGCCTGGAGTCGAGCGACTCCGGCAACATTCTCTTCAACGGCCAGGACACCACCGATGTGCATGTGCGCCAGCGCGGCGTCGGCTTTGTGTTCCAGCACTATGCGCTGTTTCGTCACATGACAGTGGCCGACAACGTGGCCTTCGGCCTGCGCGTCAAGCCTCGAAGCGAACGCCCGAGCGAAGCGCAGATCAAGGCCAAAGTGCACGAACTGCTGGGCCTGGTTCAACTCGATTGGCTGGCCGACCGCTACCCTTCCCAACTCTCGGGTGGGCAGCGCCAGCGCATTGCACTCGCCCGCGCCCTTGCAGTGGAACCCAAGGTGCTGCTGCTGGACGAACCCTTCGGTGCGCTCGACGCCAAGGTCCGCAAGGAACTGCGCCGCTGGCTGCGCCGCCTGCACGACGAACTTCACGTCACCAGCATCTTCGTCACGCACGACCAGGAAGAGGCCCTGGAAGTCGCCGACCGCGTGGTTGTTATGAACAAGGGCCAGATCGAGCAGGTTGGCACACCTCAGGAAGTCTGGGAGCATCCAGCCACGCCGTTCGTCTATGGGTTCCTGGGCGACGTCAACTTGTTCAAAGGCCGCGCCAGCGGTGGTCAGATGCAGGTGGGCAACTGGCAGATCGCCGCGCCCGAGCATGCCGATGCCCTGGATGCCGAAGCCATGGCCTTCGTGCGCCCCAGCGATCTCGCGGTGACTCCCCACACCGCAGGAACTCCAGGCTTGGTTGCCAAGCTGGATCGCGCTCTGGTCGTCGGGCCGATCGCCCGGCTGGAACTGACGCCCCGTGACCAGCCCAGCCAGATCCTGGAAGCCCACCTGGGCGCGGACGAATTCCGCCGCTTCGGACTAAAGGAAGGCGACATCGTCAGCGTTTCACCACGCAAGGCACGCGTGTTCCTTGAAGTGGAAGATGATCCGGCCGCCATGATCTGATATCTCGCGTAGGTTGGCGCTGAGCGCAGGGATGCCCAACATCGGGCGTGAGATGGGAGGCGCTGTTCTGTTGGGCTTCGCTGCGCTCAGCGCCAACCTGCGCATCCGGTACTTCACCTCTCGCCAAGACGAGCGTGCCAAGTTATGCTGTAGCAAGATGCATCCAAGCGTCACCTATCTAACCACACGCGTCAAGGAAGACAACGCATGACCATTCTCGTCGCCTATGTATCTCGCCCAGAGGGCCAAGCAGCCCTGGAAAAAGGCATAGAAATCGCCACCCGTCGCAACGAACGCCTGGTAGTCGTCAATGCCGGTGCCGGCGGAAAAGACGAATCCATCGTAGATGGCTATGAAGGCGAGCGCGTGGCCGAACGCCTTTCAAAGCTGCCCGTCGAAGCGGAGTTCAAGCATTTTGTGCGTGGCAAGAGCACGATCGAGGAAATCGAGGAACTTGTGGAGCAGTTGCAGGTTTCAGTACTCATCATCGGCCTGCGCAAGCGCTCGCCCGTAGGCAAACTCCTGCTGGGCAGCATGGCACAGGACATCCTGCTCAATGTGTCCTGCCCCGTGCTGGCAGTCAAGGCCGCTTGATCATCCTGGTCTAGTGTCCTGAATTGCAAATTCGTTGAACAAATCCACCGACAATCGCCGCCATACTGCGTCACAAAGCCTCGCGATACCACCCGGTATCGCTGCGTTTTGTTCCTTGCCTGACACCGATTTCGGCAGATTTGTTTCTTCAACGAACTTACAACTCAGGACACTAGGGTAACAGCACGCACAGCCCGCGCGTGCTCAACGCTCCAGCAGCTTAGACAGAAAATCGCGCCCGCGCTCAGTCTGTGGCGCCTCGAAAAAGTCCTTCGGGGCGGCCTCTTCCATGATCTGGCCCTCGTCCATGAACACGATCCGATCAGCCACGGCACGAGCAAAATTCATCTCGTGCGTTACACACAACAGTGTCATGCCCTGGCCCGCCAGATCAACCATGACGTCGAGCACCTCCTTCACCATCTCGGGGTCGAGAGAGGAAGTGGGTTCATCGAACAGCATGATGCGTGGCTTGAGACACAGCGCACGCGCGATCGCCACGCGCTGCTGCTGCCCACCCGACAATTGCAGTGGGTATTTTTCCGCCTGGCCGGCAATGCGCACGCGCTCAAGTTGAGCCATCGCCTGTTCGCGGGCCTCGGCTGGTGAGACGCGATTGACCCAGATCGGCGCCAGCGTCAAATTCTCAAGCACAGTGAGATGGGGAAACAGGTTGAACTGTTGGAACACCATCCCCACCTGACGCCTCACCGCCTCCACCACTCTGAGGTCATCACCCAGCACATGACCAGCCACGGTAAGCTGGCCCTCCTGGAAATCCTCAAGCCCGTTTACGCAACGCAGCAGCGTCGACTTGCCAGACCCTGATGGCCCACAAATGACGAGGCGCTCGCCACTGTGCACCGAAAGTTCAATATCACGCAGTACGTGCAGGCCATCTCCATACCACTTGTTGACTCGCTCAAAACGGACCAGCGGAGCGTCGGAATCAGTCGATGATGCAGTCATGCGTTATAGCGGTGAAGCCGCACTTCCAGACGTTTGGCATAGAGCGACATGGAAAAACAAAGCGCAAAGTAAATCAACGTGATGAACAGGTAACCTTCGAATTTGTAGGGACGCCAGATCGGATCGCCAGACAGCGCGAGCCCTAACGCCCCAGTCAACTCGTAGAGGCTGACGATGGTGACCAGCGAAGTATCCTTGAGCAGCGCGATAAAGTTGTTCATCAGCCCAGGCAGCACCGTCGTGAGTGCCTGCGGCAATACTACGAGCCCCTGTGTACGCCAGTACCCCAGCCCAAGAGAGGCTGCGGCTTCCTGCTGCCCCCCGAAACGCCTTGCAGCCCACCACGCACCACTTCAGCCATGTAAGCCGCAGCAAACAGCGTGATGCCCGCGATCACGCGAATCAGGACATCCGGACTGCGTCCAGTGGGCAGCAGTAAAGGGAACATGAAGCTGGCCATGAACAGCACCGAAATCAACGGCACGCCACGCACCAGTTCAACGTACACGGTACAAAGGGAACGCACCGCGGGTAGAGAGGAGCGCCTCCCCAATGCCACGGCCAAAGCCAATGGAAAAGCCAGCGCCAGAGAAACCGTGGTGAGAAGCAGTGTGAGGGGAAGGCCGCCCCACTTTGAGGTGCTCACAGGCGACAGCCCAGCCACGCCTCCTCCCATGAGCGCGACGAACCCCGCCAGGCCCAGAACCCATGCCGGCAAGAGCCACCGGCGCCAGAGCCGGCGCACACCACTGGCGACCACCAACGCCAATAACAGCACAGAGGCTAGAGCAGCGCGCCACTGTTCGGCGAACGGGTAGTGCCCGAACAGGATCACGCGGTGCTTTTCCGCGATCACCCCCCAGCAGGCTCCGTGGCCTCGGACAGCTTCGCAAGCCTGATCGTCGGCAGAAAAGACGGCATTCAGCACGCCCCAGCTCAAGGCATGCCATACCCCCCATGCACCGAGCGCAAGAAAAACCACCGTCGCAAACATACTCGTCGGACTTGCACCCAACTGAGCGCGCAAGAGATGTAGCAGACCGGTATTGCGCCGAGGCGCTTGTCGCGCTTCGATGTAGGACTTTTGAACGCTCATGGTCATCGCTCCTTGATGGCCACCCGTCGGTTGAACCAACCCATGAGCGCAGAAGTGGAGAGCGAAAGCACCAGATACACCATCATGATCAGGGTAATGCATTCGACCGCACGCCCCGTCTGATTGAGCGAGGTGTTGGCGACGGAAACGATGTCAGGGTAGCCGACTGCGACCGCCAGTGATGAATTCTTGGTGAGGTTCAGATACTGATTGGTGAGCGGCGGCACGATCACACGCAGCGCCTGGGGCAACACCACCAGACGCAGCACCAGCGCGCGAGACAGCCCCACACTGGTGCCCGCCTCAAGCTGGCCTCGACCTACCGAGGCCACACCGGCTCGGACCACTTCTGCCGTGAACGCGGTGGTGTAGGCCGTGAGCCCCAGCAGCACCGCCATGAATTCAGGCGTCAGAGAGACGCCGCCTTCGATCGAAAAGCCACCCATTTCAGGCACGTTCCAGGTGGTCGGCATTCCACCCGCCACCCAGCCCAGCACCCCTCCACCCAATATGAACGCCACCGGTTGGAGCAACAGGCTAGGCGGCCTTCCACCCGCAGAGAGAAAGCGGCGACGCGCGCGCAGCCCCGCCAAGACGGCTATGACCACCCCCAGGACCAGCCCGGCGAGCGCCCACCACCAGCCCACAGACGCTGCAGGAAAGGGAAAAGCCAGCCCGCCCTTGCTGAGGAAAATGAGATTACCCAAATGCAGCGGATCGCGGGCAGGCGGCAAAATCTCGACAAAAATCAAATACCAGACCAGCAACTGAATCAGAAGCGGCACGTTGCGGAAAAGCTCAACGTAGGCGCGACAGAATCCACGCACCAATGCGTTGCCAGACAAGCGTCCAATCCCAATGAGCACGCCCGCCACCGTGGTGAGCAAGCAACCCACAAGCGCCACACGCAATGTATTGAGAACCCCTACGGCGAACGCCTTCCAGTACGGATCCGTACCCGAGAACGGAAGGACACCCTCACTGATCTCGAACCCCGCGCTGTCGAACAGAAAGCCGAAACCACCCTGAATACCGCGGGCACGCATGTTCGCCCAGGTGTTGGAAAACAACCAGGCAATAACACCCACGACGGCAACGACCGCCAACGCCTGATATACCCAGCGGCGGAAACTACGGCTACGCCAGCCCCAAGCAGCACTGCGCGGAACGACCGGTGCCGGTCGTGCGGGAATCGTCACAACGCAGCGTTAGCGAACTGGGGGAGCGTATAGCAGGCCGCCCTGATTCCACAGTCGGTTCAGCCCACGTGGCAATCCGACAGGCGTCTTCTCGCCAAGGTTGCGCTCGAAAATTTCACCATAGTTACCCACGGTTTTGATAGCGCGAGCAAGCCATTCCCGATCCAGCCCCAACAGCTTGCCCATATCGTCGCCCTTACCCAGAAGTCGCTGCACAACGGGGTCTGTGCTGCTGGCCTTGAGCTGGTCGACATTGGCCTGAGTAATGCCGTTTTCTTCGGCCTCGATCAAGCCATATACCACCCACTTGACGATGGCGAAGAACTCGTCGTCCCCGCGACGCACGAGCGGCCCCAGGGGCTCTTTGGAGATCAGCTCTGGCAGGATGACGTGATCCTTGGGGTTCTTGGCTTCCTTCGAACGAATGGCGGCCAAACCAGAGACGTCCGAGGTGTAGGCGTCGCAGCGGCCGCTGAAATAAGCACCGGCCGAGGCATCAAGGTTCTCGAACACCACGGGCTTGAGGTTAAGCTTGTTCGCTCGTGAGAAGTCCGCGAGGTTCTTCTCGGTGGTATTGCTGCCCTGCAGGCAGACGGTGGCTCCCTTGAGTTGTTTGGCGCTCGTGACCTTGCTCTTGGCCGGCACCATGAAACCCTGGCCGTCGAACAGAACGATGGCGGTCTGGTTCAGGCCCAGCGAGGCATCGCGCGTAAGTGTGAAGGTCGTGCCGCGGGAGAGCAGATCCACCTCGCCGGACTGAATAGCCGTAAAGCGCTGCTGGACATTCAGCGGCACCCACTTGGTCTTCTCGCCATCGCCAAGGATAGCCGCGGCCACGGCGCGGCCAATGTCCACATCCAGCCCTGCCCAGCGCCCCTGGCTGTCAGGCGCGGACAAGCCTGGCACGCCGGTGCTAACGCCCACCACGAGTTGGTCGCGTGACTTGATGGTGTCCAGCGTCTTGCCGGCAAAAGCTGGTAGCGATGCCGCGGCCAGCAGGCTGGCAGCCAGTAGATGTTTACCAAGAGTTCTAGAGGAAAAGGCCATATGACACCACTCCGAAATGTTGTTGTAGAAGATCCTCGGGGGTACCCGGCGTACCGACATGTGCCCGCCCGACTCACACCTTAATATACTGAAGACTCGCGCAAACGCCAATCAACGAAAATTTGTCAGCTTATTTGCCAGCCGCATAAGCACACCTTTGAGTTCGTTCACAAGTCTTGCGCCAAACGGCCAAAGCGCTCAACGACGAAATTGAAGTACTCGGGCACGCAGCCTGTATGCCCGAGGTCAGACGTGGCGCAATCTGTCAGGGTCACTTCGGCGGCACCAGCATCGCGCAATGCATTCAATGCCGAAATCGACACTGCATAAGGCACAGTCTGATCGCCCTGGCCATGGAAAAGGTACATCGGCGCTTCAGGCTTCCATCCCAGGTGAACACTGTGATCCCGGGCGATGGCTTCCCGGTCGTCGGCCAAGTAGCGGTCTACAAACAAAGTCTGGTAGGCCACGTCTGCATCGTCTGGCAAGAGCTGCCTCACCAGCAGACGGCGAACCTCATTGCGTACGGATTCGGGCGCATTCCGCAGATTGCCGGGGCTGAACAGCTCGCGCAGCCAACGAGGCAGGTCTGAGCGCAATTCATCCAGGGTCATCTGAACGTCATAGGGACCCGCGCCGGGTGCCGAGGCCAAGAGCTGCTGCCCGAGAAGCCCACCCGCCTGCTGCAAGGCCCGGTGCGCCGCCATGGTGGCATAGCCACCTTCTGAATAACCCGCCAGAAAGAGCTGGCCGTTGTCTTGCACGCCTTGCTCCCAGCGCCAGGTTCGGGCTGCAACGAGCAAATCCACCACCGAATGGGCAGTAGGCTCGGCAGTGAGGTACGGGTGATCCAGCCCCTGCGTGCTGCCAAAGCCCACGTAGTCTGGCGAAACCACGATATAGCCCAGTGACGACATCACAATGGGCGGCTCACCGGGTTCAACCTTGATGCTGGGCGCCTCGTCATTGCGGAACGTCGTGGCATGCTGGTAGCTCAGCACCGGACTGGGCGCGCTGGCGGGCTTGACGGGCACGCTGACAAGCCCAGACGCCGAGACCCGCTGACCGTTCTTGTCTGTGGTGATGTAGGTGATGCGATAGTTGCTTACGTCGTAGCGAGGAGCCAGAGTGGAGTCAGGACCCAGCCGACTTTCTGCCAAAGCCGCACTCACCTGCTGCGCCGAAAGGGTGTTCACCAGGCGCACGGACTGCAAGCCTCCCCGCTCGCCAGGGGCTGGAATCGGCGGCGGTTCTGGATCTGACTCAGGAGCCGGTGCCGGGCTGGGTGTTGGAGAGGGGGCAGGCGCTGGTGCTGGTGCTGGTGCGGGCGCCGGACTCGGTTCAGGCCCTGGCGCTGGCGGCGCGGCATCACCACCGCCACCGCAGGCCACCAAGCTCGCCGACACGGCCGCCAGCGCGCACCAATACGTTAAGCGGCTCGATCGGCGGGACAAGATCTGCATGGGAGTTGGGTCACGATTTGAGTAAAGACCATGATAGCCCCGCATTCGACACCCATGCACTGAAGCACGCGTCTCAAGGCCTATATTTCCCAGATGCGGGAATTGGACACGCTACCAACCGTTCGTCATCGGACTCGTTCCCGCGCTGCCTGCACGTAGAGTCGCCCGATATCGAATCAAAACGGTTATGTATACCTAAAAATGTAAACATTTAGCCCACTTCATTGAAAAGATGCGCATCAAGACGCGGGCCAGAGAGCACTGATGTGTAAACATAATGCCATTCTGGGGTGCGACTGTTTACATCCGCGTGAGCACAGGTGGCCGGGACGACACGAGATGGGCCCGGCTGGGCCCCTGTGGCAGCAAGCCGCTTTCAGCAATCTCACACTACGCGCCGTCCTCTTCATCCTCGGTCAGCAGCAAATCAATCTGAGCCTTGAGACGCGCTTTGTCGCCGTCAAAGAAGGGGTAGGAATGATCAGCCATGCGCGCCGCCCGCCCGGCAATCGAACGGGGATTTGATCTCCTTCATCACTGAAGCCCATAGGAACCGAAGGCGCGCTTGAGGTCACATTACGCGCAACTGAAGTAGGAGCCGACTCTGCCCCCTGCAGTTGCGCCGCGGTAGGGTCATACGCATCTATCGCCTCTGCAGCCGGTGGTTCACTTAGCGTGCGATCGTCGCGTGCTGGCTCATTGGCATGGGAAAAATATCCTGCGAAGTCAACTGAGCGCCGAAAGATCGCCACTGCACTTTCCGCGCCCGAGGGCAGAAATCCGCGTTGGATGAGCTCGTAGCGAATGTTGGCATCAGAAGGCAAGCCACTGCTGTATTGCTCAAGCAATTCAGCGAACAGCTGAGGCGCCTTCAGAAAATCAATGAGCAACTCGCGCTTGTGACTTTCGTTCGGCGTGTAGCGGTATGACTCGACGTTCTTGGTGACCGCCAGGAATCCGTCCTTCGGACGCTCAATCAGTCCGTAGTAGCGCAGACTTGCAATAGCGCTAAGCGCGCTACCGCTGTTCGCCGTCTTGTAGCCTAGGTTCTGTGCAACCACCTCCGTCGGAGCAGGATGGAGGCGTTCCTTTTCATATGCCCTGAGAGCACGGTCCAACGCTTCATCAAGTGCAATGGATGGCGCGCGAGGGCTCTTCTTTCTTGCGGGGGCTGTTGACATGGATTACCTCAGCTTCGTACGTGAAAGAGTCTACCAGACGAATTTCGTTGACGGCAATCGTATACGGTAACTTTATACGAAGAATAGCCATGTTACTAGTCTAAGTCATTGATCTAACATGATCTAATGGAAGCTCTTTGCACCGCATTCCCCAAGCATTCTGCATTCGCGATTAGCGAACTCATCTAAGAGGGGATATGAGTGACCTGGGGACTTGGCCAGCACTGTGTCTCTAAGATGAACGCCTAGACAAGCTTGAACGCGGGATCGTTCTTAGGTGCATAATCTACGAATCTCAATTCGCAAATAGCGAATTCTATGAAAAATGCTCACAGTCTGAAGCAACCTGCCCTGAAGGCACAAGACATCGTCGTGACCGCCAAAGTCGCTGTCTCGGAAGACCGCGCAACTTTGACCTTCGCGGGCCTTGCCGCTGAGCTCTTTATGTCAGCGTCCGAAGTGCATGCCGCTGTTCAGCGGGCTACCACCGCAACACTGCTCGGACGAGAGTTCGGAGAGCTAACAGTGAATCGAGCTGCCTTGATGGAGCTGCTCGTGCATGGTGTGCGGTACGTATTCCCAGCCGTTTTCGGGCCGATAGCTCGGGGTGTACCGACGAGCATCTTCACCTCGCCGCTTGCTGAGCATTTCGAGCAAGGAGATGATTTGCTACCTGTTATATGGCCGCACAGCACAGGCGACATCCGCGGAATGTCGCTGTGCCCGCTCTACCCATCTGTGCCACTTGCGTGCCTCAGGGACCCCCGCCTCCATCAAATGCTCGCACTGGTTGATGCGCTCCGAGCTGGCGCTGCTCGAGAGCGAGAATTGGCAATGTCGCATCTAGCCAAGCAGTTTCTATGAGCCAGGACCCTAACGTTGCCTCAGTGGAGTTGGCCGCTGTAGCACTCGGCGATCTCATGGACGAATTGGTTCTGGTCGGCGGGTGCGCTGTTGGCCTGCTAGTCACCGATGGCGCGCGCCCGCCCATTCGTCAGACCGTGGACGTCGACTTGCTCACCGAAGTGGCGCCGCTAAGCAATTACTACGCGCTATGTGAGCGCCTGCGTGAGAAGGGATTCAAGGAAAACGATGAGGTGATCTGTCGTTGGCAGCTCAAGGGGTTAAAGATTGATGTCATGCCCACAGAAGAGAACGTACTCAATTTCACAAACAGCTGGTACGCCGAGGCTGCCAGAACCGCGCAAAACCATCAATTACCTAGTGGCAAAGTCATCAAGCTAATTCAGGCCGCGGTATTCGTGGCGACAAAGCTTGAGTCCTTTGCATCACGAGGCAATGGCGATTATTTACACCATGACCTAGAGGACATTGTCAACTTACTCGACGGTCGGCCTAGCCTCGTCTATGAAGTGCAGGCCGCATCTGCGGAGGTCTGTGACTACATTCGAGACGAGTTCGACGCTCTACTAGTCAATCAGTCATTCGATGATCGATTGATTTGGTTGCTGGGAGGCGAGGCAGACCGCAAAGGCGTGGTCCTAGAACGGATGCGCAGGATCTGCGGGTTGTAATGACGCTGCGTGATGGGGGCGTCAATCGCTCATGTCCGGCCCTTAGCAGGCTGCTGAAATACTACCCCTACGGCCGAACCTGCTCAGCGGCTGCAAGTGCGTTTGTCGCAGCAGTTTCCGTATTCTGAAAGTCAGCCCGTAAAACCAGGTGTTTTCAGCCGCAAACCACGGTTTTCTGCTCTTTTGGCCTTCACATCTGCCCCTGCAGACGGATTTGCCCCAAGTTGCGCAGTCGCGTGAGGTTGTAGCCCGCCATCGTCAGCACAAACATCTGATCAACCTTCTTGATCCCGCGCACCAGCACCTGACGCATGTGCCCCACCGTCTTGGCCCAGCCAAAGCCTTGTTCGATCAGCTTTCTCTTTCGCTGCGAGATGGCGTATCCTTCGCTGTCTGCGATCACATCGGGCACCGCAGATTGGCGCCCTGACTTGTTCTGCGCCACATGGGGCAGCACGTTCATCTCTTGCAGCGCGTCGATGAACTCCTTGGCGTCGTAACCCTTGTCTGCGCCCAGCGTGATCGTGATGGGGTCATCACCGGGCAGTGCCTGTCGCGCATCGTTGATCATGGCCTTGGCCGCTTCACGTTCAGCATATCCGTCTGCCTGGGTGACCACGGCGCTGACCACCAGCCCATGGCGGTTGTCGGTGAGTGTGTGGCCCATGAAGCGCAACTCGCTGGCCGTCTTGCCCTTGCGGTACAGCCTTGCGTCTGCGTCCGTGGTGGACTCGTGGGTGTCGTTGCTGCGCTTTTGGTCTTTGAAGTTACCCGCATCCGGGTCATCGCTCTCTGGGCGGTCTTTGCGCACAAAACTCTTGTGGCCCGCCCAGGCCTGGATCAGGGTGCCATCTACGCTGAAGTGCTCGCCCGAGAGCAGTTCCTGCTCCTGGGCTTGTTGCACGATCTGATTGAAGAACTCGATGACCGCATCGTGCTCGATCAGGCGTTCGCGGTTCTTGCTGAAGACAGTGGGCACCCAGACTGCGTCGTCCATGGCCAGGCCGATGAACCAGCGAAACAGAAGGTTGTATTGAGTCTGCTCCATCAGCTGGCGCTCCGAGCGCACGCTGTAGAGCACCTGGATGAGCATGGCGCGCAGCAGCTTCTCGGGAGCAATGCTGGGGCGCCCGCCTTTGATGTCGGCCGCATACATCCGGGCAAACAGCTCGTCCATGTTGGCCAGGGCTTTATTGACCATCACACGGATCACGCGCAAGGGGTGATCGGCGGGCACAAAGTCATCGAGGTGGCGCATGGTGAACAGGCTCTCGGTGAAGGTGTCGGCTCCGCGCATGGATGGCTCGTCTGTCTGGTCGGTAGGGGTGCCTTGATTGTCGTGGCAAGGCGTCAACCGAGGAGTGAAGGTGGAGGGTATTTCAGCAGCCTGCTAGTGTGCCGTTTCATATGAAACTTTACATTATTTGTGTACTCCAAGAGCTATCCTTGGTAGTGGAGCACAACGATGGGACGTCCTGCAAAACCACTGGTAGTTGCGCCGAGCGAACGCGTGCAGCTTGAGTCGATGGCACGCTCGCAAAGCCTGCCTGCGGCGTTAGCTCGCCGCGCCCAGATGATTCTTTGCATGGCTGACGGGGAGACCAACAGCTCCGTAGCGCAGCGCTTTGGCTACAGTCGCCCAACTGTGACGCTGTGGCGCACTCGCTACCGGGAGCGAGGCATTGCGGGGCTGCACAACGAACTCAAGCCGGGGCGTCCCCGCCAGGCAACGGACGAGCAGATTGCGCTGATGATCAACAAGGCGCTTGGCAGCCAGCCCAAGGGCCGCACTCATTGGTCGCGGCGTTCATTGGCCGATGAGACGGGTCTGTCGACGACGACCGTGCACCGCTATATGACGTTGTTTGGCTTGCAGCCGCACCGCAGCAAGAGCTTCAAGCTCTCCAACGATCCCTTCTTCATCGAAAAGGTGCGCGACATCGTCGGGCTGTATCTCAACCCGCCCGAGCACGCATTGGTGCTGTGCGTGGACGAGAAAAGCCAAGTGCAGGCTCTGCAGCGCACGCAGCCCATGCTGCCGATGGGTCTGGGGTATGTCGAGGGAGTTACCCACGACTACGTGCGCCACGGCACCACAACGCTGTTTGCCGCGCTCGATATCGCCAATGGCACTGTGATCACGCAATGCAAACCCAAGCACCGGCACCAGGAATTTCTCGCTTTCTTGCGCCATGTCGAGGCACAGGTGCCCAGCACGCTGGACGTGCACCTCATTTGCGACAACTACGCCACCCACAAACATCCTCGGGTTCGCGCATGGCTGGCACGCCGGCCCCGCTTTCATCTGCACTTCACACCGACCTACAGTTCATGGCTCAACCAGGTCGAGCGCTGGTTCGCCTTGATCACCAATCAGGCCATCCGGCGTGGCTCATTCGATTCGGTGCCTGACCTCAAGCGCAAGATCAACGCCTTCGTCGAGCACTACAACCAACACCCGCGCCCCTTCCGCTGGACGGCAACAGCCGACTCAATCTTCGAGAAGTTGGAACGACTTTGTAAAGTTATTAATGGAACGGCACACTAGTTGCCTTCAATCCTGCTCACGCTGATTGGGTCGCTGGGTCAAGTCGAGCGGTTGGCGTAGCTCGAGTGCGATATGACTGGAGTGATGTATCGATATTTGACGAGTCTGCGACCTACGATATGGATTATGAGAAGCAATCCAGGTTGTCAGAGCAATAGGTTCGAGACCCGCATTAAAGGCTGTCCCACATGACAGCGGTTGCTTTCTGCGTAGGGATTCCAAGACGATTCAGGTCAATCAGCTTATCGGGCCATGCCGAGAGACCTCGGCACGCAACCATCCAGCGAGCGGTCGTCAATGATGGGACTTTTAGCAAGGCCGCAAAGTATTCGGAATCGACGTCAGAAAGAGAATGCCCAAGGATTACCACCTGTTCAATATCAAAAAGCTGGTCGAAGAAGTGGGCATGCTTCTGAATGAGTTCAGCAGAGCGCTTGAAGGTGCTCGAAAAATAGCTGTCAATGATCTCATTGGCCTCATACATACGCACATCCATTTCCTCGACGTCTTCGTGACTGTTGAGTGATGGCCGGACGGTTGGGCTCCATGCGTGACCAAGAATCAGCTCTTCATCTTGGACGGCGGCATTGCCGTGAATGAAGCACACCCTACGAGAGTCGATGCCATAAACCGACTTCAAGGTCGGGGTGTAGTTGAAGGTCAGATAGTGCGCTTCAGGATTAAGCGTCTTCAGCCGTCGATTATCCTCAAGATGGCTGGGCATTGGCAGACCTCTGACCCAGTTTGCGAACTGATGCTTTAGACCTGAAGACAGACGCTCCACACAATTTTCTACCTCATATTGAAAATCATGGTGTCCCGAATCGCTCCAGTCGTCAGCACCATATGAGCCCATGAAATGCCCGAGATTGTCGATCAGGGCATCGACATCCATCTCTGCGAGCGCTTGCTCAAGTTGATTCCATTCGTCGCCCGCGGGTAGGTAGGTCTCAACCTCTTCAAATATCTGAGGTGCGTTTTCTGAGACATAATTTTTGAAGTCACCAAACCTGGAAGGAATGTCGTGCCACAGATCAAATCCATTTCCGATCACATAGAGGCACTTGGGCTTGGCGAGTTGATTCATACTGCGTAAGAAAATTTGGTAGTCCTGACCACCGACCATACCGTCTAGAGGCCAACATGGAATGCTTCCGCATCGACGAGAGCGGTTATACGGGATTCGATCTGCTGAACGCCGATCAGCCCTTCCAAGGGGCTACCGCGATCGCCATCAGCGACGATGACGCTGCCGGACTAATTAAGGAGCACTTCCCCCGTCTCCAAGCGGATGAGCTCAAGTACAGCTCTCTGACACGTCGCTCGAGCAATCACCCGCGGATCCTCGCACTCCAACGTGATGTGCTTTCTGGATACAAGTGTGTCTCGTATGTCTGCGACAAGCGCTATCTGCTGCTTCTCATGCTGCTGGACTACGGGGTCGAGCCGTTCTACTACGAGCGTGGTCAGAACTTCTACGAGGATGGGCAGAACTACGGTCTTGCATCTCTTCTGTACTACGTCGGTCCGAAGGTGCTGGGGCGAAATGCCTTCGAAGGCCTGCTGGCCTCTTTCCAGCGGGCCATGAAGGAGAAGACGCCAGCAAGCCTCCAAGACCTGGTCAATGCAGCACGCAAGACAAACTGGCAGGAGCTTCCGGAGGCTCTTGGACCCCTGGCGCTATATGCGGACCCGGACTGCTTGAGTGCAATCGCAACGCCCGGCGTGACTACGGATGCGGCGCTTGTTGTCCTCCAGTCCCTCATCTCGCGCATGGAAGAATTGGCTAGTGGACCGTATTGTGTTGAGCATGACCGCTCGAAGAACCTGCTGACGTACCACGACCTACTTCAGCGCTACATCGACCACGACCAAGCAGCAGAGTTTCAGCAGTCGGAAATCGCCCGAATCAAGTTCCCACTCAAGCTGCAGTCCGTGACGCAGGTCGATTCAGTGTCCAGTCCGGCGGTGCAGATCGCAGATGTCATGATTGGCGCGACCATAGAGGCAGCCAAGATGGTCACGGGACTACGTGAAGCTGGGATCGATGGCAACGCTGTGCTGGAAGCCTATGGGCCCGATCAGTTCATTCATCTCATCCCATCCATCGACTTCGAAGCTCAGCGGAAATTTCGCGCTGGAACGCAGGCAGATCAGGTGATCGACTACTTCGCCAGGCACTTTCATAGCTCAGACCTGAAACGGTGAGGCAGCACCGAAGGTTCCAGCTGGCAGCTCTTACTACGCGAGTTGGGTCGCCTGCGCGGATGGCACGATCACTGGTGGAGCACGACGGATTCGTCGACGGCCGCCTTGGGCATCCGGCAGCCTTTGTATACGGTGCGCAATTCGGCGGCCATGCACACCAAGTTCAGCACGGTGACCACGGCTCTATGAACGGCCGTTCCGCAGCGCTATGGCGAGCTTTACATAGCGCTGCCTATGCCGAGATCGCAACTATGCGCAGATCCAGCAACAAGGAGCGTTGCATGCCTTGCTTGGCAGGTTGATCAGAGCAAAGGGGGAGCTGACTGGACATAACGGACGTGGCGGTCCTGGAAGTAGCTCATGACACGCTCGGGGTTGTGCTCCAACATCGCCATGTGATCATTGGCCGCATCGCGTAACTTGGCCTTGGTTCGCACTGGAACGCGCTTGCCCATCTCTTGTTTCAAGTCCGCGTTGAGCCGCTCCTCTGGATTGAGTTGCGGGCTGTAGCTGGGCAGGTAAAACAGCTCAATCTGGTCTTGGCGCTCAGCCACCCACGCCTTGACCAGCTTGCTGTGGTGAACCCGCAGGTTGTCCAGAATCAGAAAGACTTTTTTGCTCGCGTCTTTGATCAAAGCTTGCAGAAATTCGATCAGCTTCTCAGCATCAAAAGCTTCGTCAATGATCATCCAACGCGTCTTGCCCTGGTTGGTCACCGTGGCAATCATAGAAAGCTTTTGACGGGTACCGCCCACGGCCATGGCCACCGGTGTTTTGCCCGCTGGTGCAAAGCTTCTGCCGCGTACATCGGTGTTGACCAAAGCCGTCTCATCGCCCCAGTGAATCTCAGCGCCCTCGGCCCTGGCGCGTTGCTCGATGCCGGGGTACTCGCCCTCCAACCAAGCCTGCACGGCAGCAGGGCTTTGCTCGTAAGCGCGCTTGATGGGCTTTTGCGGTGTGAAGCCCCAGCGGGCGAGGTACTTGCCGATGCTGCGTACTTGCAGCTTGATGCCAAATTCCTGTTCGATGAGCTGGCCCACTGCGGCCCGGCTCCACAGGCTGAAATCCATCTTGAGTTGCTCGGGGCGTTTGTCGATGATCAGGCGCTGGATGGCCTCCTCCTGGACCACACTGAGCACCCGCCCATCGCCTCTGGCTCGTCCACGAACAGCGGGGCGTATCGCACCCCAACCGCCAGCGTCAAACAGATCGATAGCCGTTCGTACTGTCGGGTAACTCAACCCCGTCATCGTGACGATCTGCATGATCTTGGTGCCTTGTCTGTACAGCCTCACGACTTGCTTTCGGCGTTCGTGAAGTTGCTCCAGTGTTTGACTTCTTGCGCTTTCTTTTTCCATGTATCTCTGACCACGAGAATCAGAAAAAGTTCAGACTTTATTGGGCCTTATCTATAGAAGTAGCCTTTCCGCAGAAGAGCTATTGGCGGTCTGCGAGAGGATGTATCGCTTGGTCAACCATGAGAGATAGTCGCGGAAGTAAAGCAACCGTATGCCCACAGATCCCCGTTGGAGCAATTTCGCTGTGGGAGTCTTTGGGGGCCGCTTATGCGAGCGCTTGATGGGTGTGACTTTGGAGGCGGCGCGCTCTGGTGAAGTAGCGGGAATAAGAGCGTCGATCTGCTCCTGAGGCAGATACATCTTTTCAGTGAGCTCTGTTATCTCGCCTAACTCAAGCATGCGGCCTTCGCGAAGCCGAGCCGAGAAATCGACGCCTTGATGCTCGAGGATTTGAAGCCCAGCCATGATGGCCCTGGCCGCCTGCGCCATCGTTGACGTAGCCAAGCTCACCGACCGCATCTGGGTCGTGAGGAAAGCGGTGGGATTGAAGAGTGGCTTGCCGGAGGCGCGCTCGATCAGGAGCGGGAAGCGCTCACCGGACGCGAACTTGATCGTCCTGATCTGATAGCGACTCGACATGTTGACGTTTTCGAAAAGTGATCGATAAGCAACATGTTACATCAGGTCGAAAAAATGGTAAATAATGAAAAAAGCCCCTAGTGACAATCACTTGGGGCTCTTTGTTTACATCCGAAAAAAGTTGACGCTAGAACGGAATATCGTCGTCCATGTCGCCGAAACCGTTGTCCGGCCGGGCCACAGGTGCCGGTGCGCGCGGTGCGGGAGCCGCGCGCGGGGCCGCCGCTGGTGCAGGGCGGCGAGGTGCGTCGTAGGGGGCATCGCTGCCGCCGCCGTATCCGCCTCCGCCTCCGCCTCCACTTGCGCCTCCGTAACCACTCTCATCTCCACCAGGGCCGCCCATGCCCTGGCGGCTGCCGAGCATTTGCATCTGGTCTACACGGACTTCCGTGCTGTAGCGATCCTGGCCGGATTGCGGATCTTGCCACTTGCGGGTGCGGATGCTGCCTTCAACATAGATCTGCGAACCCTTGCGCAGATACTGACCAACGATCTCGGCCAACCGACCATTGAACACCAGGCGGTGCCACTCGGTGTGTTCACGCTGCTCACCGCTTTGCTTGTCCTTCCACTTGTCGGTGGTGGCCAGAGTCACGTTGGCCACTTGGTCGCCGCTGGGGAAGCTACGCATCTCGGGATCGCGCCCGAGGTTGCCGACGAGAATGACTTTATTGACGGAGGCCATGACTTGAATTCCTGCGCGAGAAGAAACGAAAAAAGGCCCCCAATTGTGCCAGCAAGCGCTGCGTCAAGATCGACTTAGCTCCTGGCGAGTCTGAATGGCCGGATTTCCTGTGCCACTTCAGGAGCGGAACAGCTTCAAGATCTGCCGACCATCGCAACACAGAAACATCATCCCATCGGAAGCTCAAAATACCATGAAAATCGTCAACGAAGAACGCACAGCACAAGGGCTGCCCTTCGTCCAGCTGATCCCGGCGCTCGAAGCCATGTTTGCTTCGGGATGCTGCGTCCCGCTGCGACATTCGCACGTTGTAGGCACCGAGGAAAGCGGGCAAGGAACCTTGCTTCTCATGCCAGCCTGGCAAGAAGGAGGGCGCCTCGGGGTCAAGACAGTCTCCATCTACCCAGACAACCAGAAGCGCGGCTTGCCCGGCCTGCACTCAGTTTTCATTCTCTATGACGCCTGCACAGGCGTGCCTCTCGCGCTTCTCGATGGGAACGTCATCACCTCCAGGCGAACAGCTGCGGCATCGGCACTTGCAGCCAAGTACTTGAGTCGCCCCGACTCGCGCTCGCTCCTCGTGGTGGGCGCTGGCAGGGTAGCCAGCCTGGTGCCCGAAGCCTATCGTGAAGTGAGGCCCATCGAGGAAGTCAACGTGTGGGATATCAACCCCACTCTGGCGGCCTCCCTGGTCGATCACCTTCGTCGGACTGGATTGCGTGCGCAAGTGGTACCAGACCTTGAAGCTGCAGCTGCTGAGGCAGACATCATCAGTTGTGCCACTTTGTCAAACCAACCCCTGATCCAGGGCGGTTGGCTTCGTCCTGGAACCCACCTGGATCTGATTGGTAGTTTTACGCCCGCCATGCGCGAGAGCGACGATGAATGTTTCCGCGTCTCAACCGTGTTCGTGGACACCGACGAAGCGCCGAAGAAGTCCGGAGACATTCTCATTCCTGTAGCCAATGGTGCGTTCGATCAAAGCTCAATCGCATGCGACTTGACTTCGCTTTGCCGAGGCCAACACCCAGGACGGAAAACCCGGGAAGAAATCACTCTGTTCAAGGCCGTGGGCACTGCGCTTGAAGACCTGGCGGCAGCTTCGCTGGCGTTCGACGCTCAGAGAGCCGCGTAGTCGCCCCTTGGTGGGCAACACGAAACAAGAGGTTCTGCGCGCCACTTCAAACCCGGTATCGGGATTCAAGAGTTTCGAAATTCGCCCGAATTCTCCGACCGGGCAACGACCTGCGGGGAAGCCAGCCATCGCCGTGCCAAAATCAAGCCCATGAAAGGCGAACCGGATTTCCTGCGCCGCGTGCGCGACGAGATGACCGATGCACGTGTGTGGCTTGATCGATTCGTGATCGGCGTCTTCGCCTTGCTGGCGGGGTTGGCTGTCGTACTCTTCACGCTGCTGGCAGACGCTGCCTCCCAAATTTTCATGGCCATGTCAACCAGCGTCTGGTGGTGGCCGCTGCTCTGGACACCGGCTCTAACGGCACTCATCGTCTGGGCACTGCGCTGGGCTCCGGGCGCAGGGGGCTCTGGTCCACCGCAGGTGGTGGCCGCGCTCGACACCCATCTCGAAGCACAAGGCCGCTCAGCATTCATTTCCCTCAAGAACTCCGCTGCCAAAATGCTGGCCGTCTCGGGCGGGCTGCTCGCGGGATTGTCGGCAGGCAGGCAAGGGCCTTCTGTACAGATCGCCGCCGGGGTCATGTACTCCGCCCGGCACTTTCTCTCGGCCCGGTCGGGCATCACGGCACGTGAACTGGTCGTCGCCGGAGGGGCCGCCGGTATCGCGGCGGCTTTCAACACGCCGCTAGGCGGCGTCGTGTTCGCCATTGAGGAGCTTTCGCGCAAGCTGGAGACCCGATCGTCTGGCCTCATGCTTGGCGCGATCGTGATGGCCGGCCTGGTGGCGGTGGCCGCATTCGGTAATCTGTCTTATTTTGGCCGTATTCGCATCGAACGCGTGGGCTGGGGCGTTTTCATGCCAGGCATGCTGCTGGCGCTGGGCTGCGGGCTGGCTGGCGGCCTGTTCGCGCGCCTGATCATCGCATCGACCCGCGGTCTGCCAGACCGCTTTTGTGCCTACCGCCGAAAATGGCCGATCCGATTTGCCGCATGCTGCGGGTTGGCCGTGGCTGTGATCGGCATCTTGACCAATGGCAGCGCCGTGGGGGGTGGCCATGACCACACAAGGCATCTTCTGGCGGGCGACGAAAACGGCATCCCCTTCCTATGGACCCTGCTGAAATTCATCGCCACCTGGCTAACGTCCTGGTCAGGAGTGCCCGCCGGCCTGTTTTCTCCAGCGCTTTCAATGGGCGCAAGCCTCGGGCACGATGTCGCGGTCATGATGGCCCCAGACTACGAAGTGGTGCTGATCGCGCTCGGCATGGCTGGATTTCTAGCAGCCCTGACGCAGACGCCGATCACGGCCATGATCATCGTGATGGAAATGGTTGATGGCTACGCCATGGTGCTGGGGCTGATGTCCTGCGCGATGGTGGCAAGCCTGGTGTCCCGCATGGTCAGCCGCCCGCTCTACAGCACGATGGCCGAGCAGATCGTCGAGCGCCTCATTTCGAAGAGACCGCCGGCACCCTCTGCTTCCAGCCCAGCAGAAGCCACAGCAGAGCCAGCGCCGTCGTTACCGCAAACACCGTCGTCGCACCGCCAGCCTTGAGCAACAAGCCCCCCAGCGCGCCCCCGGCGAACAACCCAAGCGACTGCAAGGTGTTGTACACCCCTAGCGCGGCACCCCGCGCATGGGCCGGTGCCAGACGAGAGATCAGGCTCGGCTGGCTGGCCTCCAGAATATTGAAGGCCACGAAAAAGAAGAACAGCACGATGCCCCATGCCCATACGCTTTGCGCCTGCGGTGCGAGCAGCCAGAACGCCACCTGCACCACAAAGAGCAGCGCAACGGCGCCACGAAGCACCGCCCGCAAGTGGCCACGGCGCTCCATAGCGAACAGACCGCCCAGCAACAGGAAAGAGGCCATCACCGCAGGCAGGTAAACGTGCCAGTGCAGGTCTTTCTGAAGCCCCGCCTGCACCAGAAGACCCGGCACCACCACCCACATTGACATCTGCACCGTGTGCAGCACAAACACACCGAGATCGAGCCTCCACAGGTCAGGATGAAGCCAGACGTCGCCCAGGCGTCCGCGCGGCTGGTCGGCGTGCCGGGTGGGCTCGGGTGGCGTCCACCCCAAAATCACCGCTATGCCCAGCACCGCCAACACGGCGGTCAGGGCAAAAAGCCCCGAGAGGCCGATCCACCCTGCCAACACGGGGGCTGCCATGAGTGAAATGGCAAAGGTCAGGCCGATGCTGGCGCCCACCAGCGCCATGCCCTTGGTGCGCACTTCGTCGCGCGTGAGGTCCGCCAGCAAGGCGGTCACGGCCGCGGAGACTGCGCCTGCCCCCTGGATACCCCGGCCCACGGCCAGCATCTGTACGCTGTCCGCAACGGCCGCCAGCATGCTGCCCAACGCGAACACCAGCAGCCCCAGCACTATGATCCGCTTGCGACCGAAGCGATCGGACGCCAGCCCAAATGGCACCTGCATCACAGCCTGCGTCAAGCCGTACACACCCATGGCGAGCCCGATGAGCGCCGGATCATCGCCGCCAGGCAGACCCGCTGCTTCCAGCGCGAACACAGGCAGCACAAGAAACAGCCCAAGCATGCGCAACGCAAAAATCGCCGCCAGCGAAAAGCTGGCTCGGCGCTCTGTGGGCGTCATGCGGTGGCTGGAAGAGGAATTTTCAGGGGCGGAAACAGCAGTTGAAGACATGTGTGCTAAGGGGCACCCGCCGAAAGTCTCGGCAAAAGCGTATTGTCAATCATCCTGAGACCGGGGAGCTGGAACACCCAGAACATGCCTCGGCAAATGGAACCAAACCCGGACCGGGCGGTCTCTGTAGAAGCGAATTTACGATCCCGAAAATGACTTCACGCCGCCTGTTTCTCGAAACCACCGCCATCAGCGGGGTTTCAGCCGCCCTTCTTGCTCTCACGTCGGCGCTCCAAGCCCAGGCGGCCAGCCCGAAGCGCACACGTCAGCCGGTGCTGTTTATTGGGCATGGCAGCCCGATGAACGCCATCAGGACCAACGCATTCACCAGTGCACTTTCAAACTGGGGCAAGCGGCTCCAGGCACCCACCGCCATACTGGTTGTTTCGGCTCACTGGCTGACGCGAGGTGCCACCGGCATCACGGCCAACGAGCAGCCGCCTACCATTCACGACTTCAGCGGTTTTCCGCGCCAGTTGCATGAAATGCGGTATCCGGCAAAAGGACATCCTGAGTTGGCCCTGGCTGCCGCCAAGCTCATCAAGAGTAACCCGAGCGTGCCGACCACGCAATGGGGCCTCGACCACGGCACCTGGACTGTGCTTCATCACCTGTTTCCCGATGCCAATGTACCCGTCTTCCAGGTGTCCATCGACTACGACAAGCCTGGGGCCTTCCACTATGCAGTGGGCCGTGAGCTGCAAGCCCTGCGAGATCAAGGGGTATTGATCATCGGAAGCGGCAACATCGTGCACAACCTGCGTGCCACCGACCGCGGCACGCCCGACAGCAAGAGCGCCTCTAGGCCATGGGCGCAAGCCTTTGACGCCAGTGTGAAAGCCGCACTTGATCAGCGCGAAGACAAGGCCCTGCAGGCTTACCTGGCGCTGGATGAGTCGGCAAAAATGGCCGTGCCGACCCCGGATCACTACTGGCCCCTGATTTACGCATTGGGCGCTGCGGGAGACACCGCGCCTACGCACGTTTTCGAAGAATTCCACAGCGGCACGATCAGCATGCGCTGCCTTCAGTTTGCCTAGTCTGAAGTTCGATCGTCCGTAGTCACTCGTCCTGTCGCTTTTAGGAGTGGATACTGCAACCGGGTACGTCAATCACGTGTGCTTAAAGCTCCATCCGCTTCATGTAACGTGGCGGGCCATCAAACGTTCGCGAATAGCCTCCATGAGTGGGGACCAGAACCCTTCCAGTCGAGACAATAGAACTACAGTTCTCGGCATTCTCAACGCTGGGATGCCTAGTTCGACGAATCCTGTACCACCGCTCGACGACAGGACTGAACGGGGTGCCATCGTCACTAAATCAGTTTGAGACAAGATGGCCAGATTGAGCTCCGAAGAATAGGGCACCTCCATCACGACGTTTGGTGGGCTGAAGCCCTCTCTGGCGAGCGCGGCGGTCAAGGCCGTGTGAGCGGCTGAATGCGGAGCGCTCATGAGCCAGCCGAAGGGTAGGAGGTCGCGCACGCTAAGAGAAGGTCGTCCGGCCAATGGGTGTGATGCCCTGACGAGGGGTACCATCACATCGATCAGGATTTTGGTTTGTTTAGCCTCGACGACCTGACCCTCATAGATGGGTACAAGCGCCAAATCAAGATCGCCTCGTGCCACTTGTGCAGCGAGTCCGTCTGAGCGGTCGATGCTTAGTTTTACTCTCAGACCCGGCCGTTGCGCGATTAAGGAACTGAGGGCCGGTACGATTTGATTTTTAGCAGAGTTATCAGTCACGCCCACTCGAAGCAAACCAGCTGAATTCGCCCTGAGTTCATCAACCAAGTGGACTGTATCGGTGTAGGCACTTTGCAATGCTTGGAGCTGTTCCAAGACACGCAGCCCGGTTGATGTAAGCACCACACCTCGGGCGGCCCGCTCGAAGATGCTAACGCCAAGGGTCTCTTCCACTCGCTGTACGGCTTTGCTCAGGGCGGGCTGCGTGACACCCAAACTCGCCGCGGCGGCAGAGATTTGACCTGCCGAGGCAATGGCGAGCACATACTCAACATCGCGGATTGAGAGTGACATTCCTACATTTTATGGTTTTCTCTACTTTTTGGAATGAAAAATTGGGGAGGGTGGGCGTAAATTGCACGTTCAGCCACTGAAAAATGAAGCGATGACATCTGCCAAGAAGCCCAATATTGTTCTGATCCTTGCTGACAACCTCGGGTGGGGTGAGTTGGGGTGCTACGGTGGGGGCGCCTTGCGGGGTGCACCAACGCCTCATATCGACGGCTTGGCAGCCCAAGGCGTCCTGCTTCAGAACTTCAACGTGGAAAGCGACTGCGTTCCGACCCGTTCGGCACTCATGAGTGGACGGCATCCCATTCGCACGGGGTGCCTTCAGTCTGTGCCACCCGGATTGCCACAGGGCCTTAAGCGCAGTGAGATCACCCTAGCTCAATTGCTTTCCGAGGCGGGTTACTCCACGGCTCACTACGGCAAGTGGCATCTTGGTGATATCCAGGGACGTTTTCCTTCTGATCGCGGCTTCGATGAGTGGTACGGTATTCCCCGTACCACCGATGAAAAGCCAATTCACTTCTACCGTTGGGTTTGACCCTTCAGTGGTTGATCTTCCTTACATCATGGAAGGTCGGGCGGGTGAAGCCTCGCGTGAGATCAAAGTCTATGATTTGGATTCACGTCGCGGTATCGATGCCGAACTGGTAGATCGTTCGGTCGAATTTATGGCTCGACATGCAAAGGCAGGAACTCCGTTCTTCCTATATCTGCCGCTCGTCCATTTGCACTTCCCAACGCTACCGCATCCAGATTTCGCGGGCCGAACAGGGTGTGGAGACTTTGCCGACTCAATGGTTGAGATGGATCACCGGGTCGGACAGATCATCAAGGCTATAGATGATTTGAATTTGGCCGACGACACACTGATAATTTTTTGCAGTGACAACGGCCCGGAATTCAGGGCACCTTATCGCGGTACAGCTGGACCTTGGAGCGGCACGTATCACACAGCGATGGAAGGCAGCCTGAGGGTCCCATTCGTCGCTCGTTGGCCGGGGCACATTAGGCCGGGAAGGGTGAGTAACGAAGTCGTTCATGTGACCGACCTGTTCACGACTTTGGCGCGCCTTGGAGGATCCGACGTCCCCGATGACCGTCCTATTGACGGCGTAGATCAGACTGAATTCTTGATTGACAACGCTGAAAAATCGAAGCGCGAAGGCTTCTTGTATCACATCAAAAACGAGCTGCGAGCACTTAAGTGGCGTGATTGGAAAATGCATTACTACTGGGAGCCAGCAGTCAATCAGGGGCAGGGCAAACTTGAGTCCCCCTATTTATTCAACCTGACGCGGGATCCGAAAGAGGAGACCGATGTCTTAGTGCACAACACGTGGGTGATGGGGCCTATGTTGCGCATGGTGCGTGAATTCAATCAAAGCGTGCAGATGCATCCTCATACGCCGCCAGGACAAGCGGACTAAAAACGGAACTTATTAATTATTATTTTTGGCGACAAGAAACCCATGACTGATTTTGCATTCGCATCCATCCCCGTTCCCGAACGTCAATCCAAGCCTCGCACAGGAGGCATGAACATGATGATCGACTGGGGCATGGGTATTTCCCGCCAAGCCGATACGCTCGAAAGCGCCGGACTTTATATCGATAACGCGAAAATAGCTGCGACCATCCCACGCGTGATGCCGCGTGATGTACTGCAACGCAAACTAGCGCTGTACCGAGAGCATGGTATTAACCCCATGATTGGTGGGCTGTTTACTGAGTTGGCCTATATGCAGGGCAACGCAGACAAGTTGTTCGCCGACGCTTTAGAGGTGGGGTTTGGCGCACTGGAAGTGTCAGATAACCTGATTACCTTTCCAGCCGGTGAAAAGGCTCGCCTTATTAAAGCCTGCGCAAATGCTGGCTTAAAAGCCTATGGTGAAGTTGGCCGCAAAGAGGGGGCGCTCGATGATGACGCTTTCGTGGCAGATATCGCAGACTGCATAGATGCTGGGGCTTCTGGTGTTTACCTCGAAGCTTATGAACTTTTCGCACAAGGCGAAACGCGAACTGGCCTGATTGAACGCATTCAGAAAACTTTTCCGGCTGAAAAAATTATTTACGAACTACCTGTAGTCATTCTCCCTGGTGTTCACCGTGAGTTCAAACATAAAATCACCAGCTGGTTAGTTAAGACGCTAGGCACCAACGTCAACCTAGCCAATATTGAATGGGACGAGATTTATATAACCGAAATTGCGCGTCGTGGGATGGCAGGAGATGCATCTCATCCAGAGGGTGCATATCGCTTGGCGGGTTTTTCTGAAACCGGCGTCGATTTGTAATCAATGCCTGTACATTTTTTACGCTAGGAAATTTTCGTTTATGAATCTCAAAAACATCTCTCGTCGCCAAGTGATAGGCGCTGCCGCAGGCCTATGCTTGACTGGCCCAGTTTTGGCTCAGCCCTACCCGTCGAAACCTGTACGCCTCATCGTGTCATTCGCAGCGGGCGGTGGCGTGGACATGATGGCCCGTGTACTGGCAGATCGACTCACCCGGCAAATGGGCCAATCATTCGTTGTGGAAAATCGGCCAGGTGCCAGTGGAATCATCGGCGCAGACGCGGTCGCTAAGAGTCCTGCAGACGGTTACACGATTCTAGTCGGAGGTAACCCAGAGTTGACGTTCGTGCAGGCGGTCAATCCTAAACTGCCCTACAACCCACTGAAAGATTTGGCGCCTTTGGTGCTAGCTGCTCGCGTGCCTGCAGTGCTGGTGGTTCCTGCCTCTAGCTCCATCCGCACGGCGGCAGAATATTTTGAGCGATCACGCAGTACGCGAGGCATCGTGTACGGCACGCCCGGTCGTGGAACCCCCATGCACTTGGCGTTCGACCTCATGAATTACAAGCACGGCACCAACCTGATTCATGTGCCCTATAAGGGCGGCGGCCCCGCCACGGCAGACGTCGTCGCGGGTCAGATCGAGTCGGCTGTAATTAACGCGCCGCCGGTAGTGCCTCACATCCGTTCAGGGAAATTGCGCGCGCTGGTTGTCCTTCAGAACGAGCGCTCTGCGCAGTTGCCAGATGTACCGACACTAAAAGAGGCAACTGGTGTCGACGACTTAGAGGCGCCGTCATGGTTCTCGCTAGCGCTGCCCTCCGGTGTTCCGGCCAACATTCATAAAAGGCTGGAAACGGAAGTGCTTAAGGTTTTAAATGACGTAGAAGTTAAAGCCTCCCTTTCGAAGGCGGGGTTAGATGTGGTGGCTTTAAACAGCGCTCAGATGGGCAAAGTCATGATCGACGAGGCAGCCTACAACGCAGCGGCCGTCAAACGTCTGAACTTCAAACTTGACTAATTAGTGACTTCGCCGATTTCTAAGGTTCAAATGACATCACGCAACGCCGTCATCATCATGTCCGACGAGCATGACCCACGCGTCATGGGATGCTCTGGTCACCCGTTCGTTAAGACCCCCAACCTAGACGCCCTCGCAGCAAGTGGCGTGCGTTTTCCAAACGCATACACCCCCAGCCCGATTTGCGTTCCTGCCCGTGCGGCATTTGCGACCGGCATGCGCGTGCATCAGCTCGCGCTGTGGGACAACGCGATGCCCTACACGGGCGCTACTCAAGGCTGGGGCCACCTGCTTCAAGAGCAGCGTGTAAGCGTAGAGAGCATTGGTAAGCTGCATTACCGCAACGAAGAAGATCGCGCCGGTTTTGACAAAGAGCACATACCGATGCACGTCGTCGGCGGCCATGGCATGGTATGGGCTTCCATACGCGACCCTTATATTACGCAAGCCCCCGGTGGTAAGCGCATGCTGGGCGAAAACATCGGGCCTGGCGAATCGCCCTACACAAGCTACGATCGTGCGGTGACTCGCAGCGCCATTGAGTGGCTGAAGGGTGCTTCTGAAAGACAGGGAGTTCCTTTTGTCCTATATATCGGTTTGGTTGCCCCACATTTCCCTTTAACTTGTCCAGAAGAGTTTTATAAACTTTATCCACTGGACCAGATCCCAGAAGTGAAGCAGCATCCGTCGACGGGCTATCAACGCCACCCTTGGGTACAGGCTTATGCCGATTTCATGCCGAACGAAGAACTTTTCAAGAGCCCTGAAGAGCGCTTGCAGGCCTTCGCGGCTTATTACGGCTTGGTCAGCTTCTTGGATAACAGTGTGGGGCAGATCATCCAGACGTTGGAAGAGGTTGGTTTGGCTGACCAAACCTCTGTGATCTATACCTCTGATCACGGCGACAATTTGGGTGCACGCGGGGTGTGGGGAAAATCAACGCTCTACCAAGAGAGCGTTTGCGTTCCTATGATCGTGAGCGGCCCCAGCATCGAACCCGGTGTTTGCGAAACGCCTGTCGACCTGCTGGATCTCTTTCCAACGATTTTGGACGCGGCGGGTGTTAACCCTACGCCGCACATGTCTGATCGACCTGGTCGCTCCTTATTGGAACTTGCGAAATTGCCCGCCGAAACTGAGCGCGTTATGTTCAGCGAGTACCACGCTGCTGGCAGTAATACAGCGGCGTTCATGGTACGTAAAGGCCGGTGGAAGTATCACTATTACGTACGATTTGAGCCTGAACTGTTCGATCTTCAGAACGACCCTGAAGAGCTAGAAAACTTGGCTGGAAAAACCGAATACGCGACACAGCTCAGGGAGATGGAGTCTGTACTTCGCAAAATCTGTGATCCAGAGGCCGTGGATTCGCAAGCGAAGCACGATCAGGCGGAAATGATTGCCCGGTTGGGTGGCATAGAGAAAGCTGCCACCATGGGGTCAGGTGGTGCTACACCGGCACCGGCTGTTGCAGGCTGAGACGTGGCCACCTAGTCGAGTGCCAAATGTTTGTCGGGTCTGCACGTTTGCCCCTCATCTTGATGGGTCAATCTTCAAACTGCATAGTCGGCAAACTCAAGGTCTACCGCTCGGTGTAGTAAAACTCATTTGAGCGGGTGCCACTCGTTAGCTCGCTGGCTGGCCTAGGCCGTCACCGAAATCGCCCTAACTTCCTGCACAAAAACCCAGTCCCGTCGATAATGGAATGTTGTCCTGGTTAGCCTCATTCCATCTTGAACGCCCGCATTCCCCCTACGCCGAAGACTCCTGCCCCCGAGGCCGATGACTCAAAGCACCTTGGCGCCGCCTTGCGTGCCCAACGCATCAGCGTGCGCGGGGCCCGAACGCACAACCTGAAGAACATCGACCTCGATATTCCGCGCAATCAGCTGGTGGTGATCACCGGGCTCAGCGGGTCGGGCAAATCTTCGCTGGCGTTTGACACGCTCTATGCCGAGGGGCAGCGCCGCTATGTCGAAAGCCTCTCGGCCTACGCGCGGCAGTTCCTGCAACTGATGGACAAGCCCGACGTCGATCTGATCGAGGGACTTTCCCCGGCTATCAGCATCGAGCAGAAGGCCACCAGCCACAACCCGCGCTCCACGGTAGGCACGGTCACCGAGATTCATGACTACCTGCGCCTGCTGTTCGCCCGCGCCGGCACGCCCTACTGCCCGGAGCACGATCTGGCTCTGAGCATGCAAAGTGTGAGCCAAATGGTGGACTCTGCCCTGGCGCTGCCCGAAGGCACTCGTCTGATGATCCTCGCGCCGGTGGCGCGCGAGAAAAAAGGTGAATTCGTCGAGCTGTTCGAGCAGATGCAGGTGCAGGGCTACGTTCGCTTTCGCGTAGACGGCCAGACCTTCGAGACCGAGAATCTGCCCCTACTCAAAAAAACCGAAAAGCACGACATTGACGTGGTGATCGACAGGATCAAGGTGCGGCCAGACATGACCTCGCGCCTAGCCGACAGCTTCGAGGCCGCGCTGCGCCTGGCAGATGGCCGCGCCATTGCGCTCGAAATGGACACCGGCCGCGAGCATCTTTTCAACGCTCGCTTCGCCTGCCCGGCGTGCGGTTACTCCATTGCCGAGCTGGAGCCCCGACTCTTCTCATTCAACTCACCCGTGGGTGCGTGCACCACCTGCGACGGCATCGGCACCATGGAGTTCTTCGATCCGGATCGCGTGGTGGCGTTTCCCACGCTCAGCCTGGCCAGCGGCGCCATCAAGGGCTGGGACCGGCGCAATGGCTATTATTTTGCGCTGATCGAGAGCTTGGCCAAGCACTATAAATTCAACGCGGAAGCACCTTTCGAAGAACTGCCTGAGGCCGTGCGCCACGTGATATTGCATGGCTCGGGCGAGGAAGAGATCAAGTTCAGCTACACCTTCGATTCCGGCCTGTCTGCTGGCAAGAAGGTGAACAAAAAGCATCCTTTCGAAGGCATCCTGCCGAACATGTCACGGCGCTACCGTGAAACCGACTCACAGGTGGTGCGCGAAGAACTGTCCCGCTATCGCAGCCACCAGCCCTGCACATCCTGCGGCGGCACGCGGCTGCGGCGCGAGGCGCGCAGCGTCAAGCTGGGCGAAGGCACCCAGCGCCGTGCCATTTACGAGATCAGCCACGTCACGCTGGGCGAAGCAAAGGCTTATTTCGACGAATTGCACCTGAGCGGGGCCCGCGCCGAAATTGCCGACAAGGTGGTTCGCGAAATCGGCAACCGTTTGAAATTCCTGAACGATGTGGGGCTGAATTACCTCAGCCTCGACCGCAGCGCCGAAACCCTGAGTGGTGGCGAGGCACAGCGCATTCGCTTGGCCAGTCAGATTGGCAGCGGCCTGACGGGCGTCATGTACGTTCTGGACGAACCCAGCATCGGCCTCCACCAGCGGGACAACGACCGACTGATTGGCACACTCCAGCATCTGCGAGACATTGGCAACAGCGTGCTCGTGGTCGAGCATGACGAAGACATGATCCGCGCCGCCGACCATGTGATCGACATGGGCCCTGGTGCGGGCGTACACGGCGGCCGCGTCATGGCCCAGGGAACGTTCGAAGAAGTGGCGGCCACTGCAGATTCAGTGACCGGGCAATACCTGAGCGGTGTTCGCAGCATTGCAGTCCCCAAGCGCCGCGAGCCACCTGCCACCCTGATGCGTCCTCACGAAGCGGAGGACAACGCGCATGCCCCCGAGGGCGTGCTGCGCATCGTGCGGGCCAGCGGCAACAACCTCAAGCACGTTACGGTAGATTTTCCCGTTGGTCTTCTGACCTGCGTGACAGGCGTTTCCGGTTCAGGCAAATCCACGCTCGTGAACGACACTTTGCACAAGGCGGCATCGCACCAGATCCATCGCGCGCATGACGAGCCGGCGCCCAACGAAGGCATTGAAGGCCTGGAGCAATTCGACAAAGTCATTGCCGTAGACCAATCCCCCATTGGACGCACGCCGCGCAGCAACCCCGCCACTTACACGGGCCTCTTCACCCCTATTCGGGAATTGATGGCCGAGACCAACACCGCCAAGGAGCGCGGTTACGGCCCCGGACGGTTCTCCTTCAACGTGCCTCAATCCAGCGGAGGCGGACGCTGTGAATCCTGCCAGGGCGACGGCGTGGTAAAGGTGGAAATGCACTTTCTGCCGGACGTCTATGTACCTTGCGACGTCTGCCACGGCCACCGCTACAACCGCGAGACCCTTGAAGTTCAGTGGAAAGGCAAGAACATTGCCCAGATCCTGAACATGACCGTAGAAGCAGCGCACGCCTACTTCAAGGACCAGCCCAACATTGCACGCAAACTGCAGACGCTGCTTGACGTAGGTTTGAGCTACATCACGCTAGGCCAGAGTGCCACCACGCTTTCAGGCGGTGAAGCCCAGCGGGTGAAGCTCGCCCTTGAACTTAGCAAGCGAGACACAGGCCGCACCCTCTACATCCTGGACGAACCCACCACCGGCCTGCATTTTGCCGACATCGACCTGCTGCTCAAGGTGTTGCATCAACTGCGCGACGCTGGCAACACCATTGTGGTGATCGAGCACAACCTGGACGTGATCAAGACAGCCGACTGGCTGATCGACATGGGGCCCGAGGGTGGTGCCGGCGGTGGAACAGTCGTGGGCGTAGGAACGCCCGAGCAGTTGGCGGCCAACGAGGCAAGCTATACCGGACGGTATTTGAAGCGGCTGTTATAGGGACATTTCAGCGCCGCGCGTGCCCCCATCCCAACCTTCCCCCAGGAGGGGAAGGGGCAAAACCAGGCCGAGCGAAGCAATGGCCCGAATCAGGTCCCCTGCCCCTCTGGACGTGCCGAGGAACGGAGCGCGAGGGAAGGGAAAGGGCACTGCAAGATGCCCTTGCTTCGTGAACTGACTCACTGCGGTTGTTTGAACGTAGAGAACGCAGTGAGCGAAGTGAGTTCCGCAGTGCCTCCCCTCGCGTGAGTACCGCAGGTTGCCCGAAGCGAAGCGCAGGGACACGTCCAGTGGGGTCCGCCTTTTTTTGGTTACTTTCTTTGGCGGAGCAAAAAAAGTAACTGCGCTGCCGGGCGCACATCCCGGCATACGACCTAAACACAAAAACAGAAGGTAATTAGCACCCCAAAGGTACCCCAAAGCAGTCTAAAACCCCACACAAAGGATTCATGGGAAACTAACCCAAACCAAACCCCAAGAGACCCGTGAAAATCCAGCTCCTCTCCGACCTCCACCTGGAAACACAACCCCACTTCAAACTCGAGCCCGCGTCCGGCGCAGACGTCCTGGTGCTCGCGGGAGACATCGGCTCTTACCAGCGAGGTTCCGCCCTGCCCGCACTGGGCGACACCGACTTCGGCCTGGCGCGCTTTTCACCCTTGCCTCAGTACGGGGGCTGGCCGACACCCGTCATCTACTTGCCCGGCAACCACGAATACGACAACCTCGATTTCGATGAAACCCACGTCCGTTTGCGCGCCACGTGCGAGCGCCTCGGACTCATCTGGCTGGAACGTGAAAGCCTGGTGTTCAATGGCGTTCGCTTTGTAGGCACCACCCTCTGGAGCGATTTCGACGCGCTCGTGCCACGCGGCCCCTCGGCCACCCTGAGCGAACAATTGCGGGCCCGTGAAAAGGCCTTTCGCGCCGCAGACTACTATTTGCGGCAAGCCGCCACCATGCGCGACGGCGAACTGTTCCTATCCGAGCAGATGCGCGCCCACGCGATCAAGTGCCAAGCCTGGCTACGTTCTGCCTTAGCCGAATCTTTCGACGGCCCGACCGTCGCTGTCACGCACTTCGCCCCCAGTTTGCGCAGTGCCGACCCGCGCTACGGCCTGACCCCCGGTACGGCCGGCTTCTGCAACGCACTGGACGAATTGCTGCCCATGGCGGACCTATGGCTGCACGGTCACTTACACTGCGCCCTGGACTATCGCGAAGGCCGCTGCCGTGTCGTCGCCAACCCGCTGGGCTACGCCGGCAAGGGCGAACAGGAGGCGTTCCAGTCCAAGTGCCTGATCACGGTTAGTTGAGCGCGTTTCTGAGTTTTTTTCGGGAACCCGGCACAGGCCGTAGACTCACACAGTCGATTCCATACCAATCAAGGAGAAAAAACGTGAAGATTCTTTTGGCCGTTGACGGCAGCCCGTACACAAAAAAAATGCTGGCCTACCTGACCACGCACCTGGAAATGTTCGCCAGCGGGGAGCACCAGTTCACCGCACTGACGGTGCAGGCAGCGTTGCCACCGCGCGCGCGCAGCCGTGGGCCGCGAGGCTGTAGATGCCTACTACGCCGAAGAAGCGACCAAAGTGCTTGATCCCGTTATCAAGTACCTGGCCCGCCACGAGTTGAAAGTCAAAGGCAGCTCCAAAATCGGCCCTGCCGGCGAAACCATTGCCAAATTCGCCGATGCCGGCAAATATGATCTTCTGATCATGGGTTCACACGGCCACGGCGCTCTGGGTAACCTGGTCATGGGTTCGGTAGCCACCAAAGTGCTGGCCAATTGCGGCGTGCCGGTGCTGCTCGTCCGTTAACCACCCGAGTCCACGCACTAAGACGCGCGGACAACACATTGTTCGCGTCACTTGCCCCTTCCGTCATTGGACGCAGCCGAGGCTTCAGTCCGTTTCACTCCCGCGCTTGGGAAGGGTTGCAGTGCCAGCGGCCATTGCGGGCAGGGTAAACCGAAACACGGTGCCTCGTGGCTGATTTGGTGCGTAGTCGAGTGCGCCACCGTGCTGCTCGACCACCGTGCGGCACATTGAAAGCCCAATGCCCATGCCTTCGGCCTTCGTGGTAAAGAACGGTGTGAACAGTTGGCGCGCCACCTCGTCGCTGATGCCTGCGCCTTGGTCCGCCACCGAGAACTCGATCCAGCCGCGTTTAGGTGCGCCAGCCGCCTGGTACCGCGCAGACAGTGTAAGTTTTCGCTCGTCCCCAGTCTCCTCGGACATCGCCTGCATGCCGTTGCGAGCCAGGTTGAACAGCACCTGCTCGATCAATGTGCGGTCGCACCAGATGTCTGGCAGCCCGTCTTCGCAGGCCACCTGTACATCAATACCCAATTTGCGTGCGTGCATCTGCATCAGCGGCAGCGCCGCCTCGATGATCTCCCCGGGCGCGATAGCCTCACGTGCATGACCACCTCGGCGCACAAAATCGTGCACGCTGTTGATCACGCGCCCTGCCCGGTTTGCCTGTTCTGCAATACGGCTGAGCGCCACATGCACGTCTTGCATGGTATGGCTCTCGCTGCCCTGCGCGGCGTCTTGGCCGGCCAGCAAATTCAGGCTGCCCGTGGCGTAGCTTGAGATCGCCGCCAGCGGCTGGTTGAGCTCGTGGCTCAGCAGGGAGGCCATTTCACCCACCGCAGACAAGCGCGCGGTGGCTTGCAGACGTTGCCGGCTGGCGCGCTGCAACTCCTCTATGCGGCGCTGTTCGCTCATGTCCAGCACGGCGCTCATCCAGCCAGCGTGCTTGCCGAGGGCGTTGATCAGCGGCGCCTCAATAATGAGTACAGGAAACCGCCTGCCAGACTTGTGCTGAAACACGCTCTCAAGCCCTTCGCGTGGAGGCGTGTGCCCCGACACTAGCCGCACAGCTTGGCGCTGGCCATACTCCCGCACCATGTTGGGTGGCCAGTACGGGGCCGGCGCCTCACGGCCCACCAATTCCTCGGCGGTATAACCAACCATGTCGCAAAAGGCCGGGTTGACATAGGTGATGCGCCCTTCCAGGTCGCGTGCGCGCAGGCCAGTGACCAAAGAGTCTTCCATCGCCTTGCGAAAGGCCAACGCTTCAGCAAGCGCATTCTCAGCCTTTTGCCGGCGCCGAAAATCGCGAGAAAGCAAAATCAGCACCGTCATCAGTGCGATGGTTAGCGTAGTCACCAAGGCCGTCAGTACGTTAGGCAGCATGTCCGGCGCTGAACGCCAGCCGTCCATGCGCAGCACCATCGTCACACCGGGAAGATCGAGCAATTGCTCCGAAGTGAAAATGCGGCTGCCCCGCCGTGATGCGCCAAAGGTGGCCAGCCGTGTACCGTCCAGCTCCGCGAATGAGACCTGCTGCCGGCGCGTGTACGCCTCGCCAAGCATGCTGCTCAGAATGCCGCTAAGTGAGTAAGTCGCCACCACGTAGCCTATCCGTCGGGTGCCAGAACGGACGGGCATGCACAGGTTCATGATCTCCAGGCCTCTCCCGGCAGACAAGGAGACGAAACGACTCCCCGAATAAGCCCCGCTGTCCAGACGAGACGCAATGGCGCAGACGTGCGCCAAGTCGCTTTCCGTATCGATCACATTTTCGGACAGCGGTGCGAAGTAGGGGCTGTCAGCTTCTGCAAGCAACTGCAGGGAAGGGCTGCGCCACTCCAGCCGCAGCCATTCACGGTGCTCGAGCAGTTGATCATGGGCATGACGGGCCCATGCTTCGGGTGTTGCCGCCGCGGCATTCAAGCCATGCAAGTTTTGCAGATTTCGCACCAGACCGGCACGGATGTCCATCAGGGCATCCGTGTTGTCGCGATCCAGTTCACGCTGGACCTGGTCCATCTCATGCCCGCGCGCCAGCCACACCAAGATACCCAGCGCCAAGACCACCAGGGCCACCAGCAGCAACCACAACAGCCAGCGAGTGTCGGCACGCCAGAGCCGCCGCGTCAAGTCACGCACACCTTTGCGCCACGCAGACGACTTCTGCCGCCACCAACCCAGCCGTGGAAGGATCCACCGTTCATGCAGCACCCCGGTGAATCGCGATGCGTCGCGTGTCCTCACACCTTGCCCTCCGGGTTCTGGGCCGCAACGGATTTCATGGTTTGTCCTTACCCGGGGATGCCCCCCTCTGCGCGGATGAGTCGAGTTTGTGCACGGCTGGATTGTCCCAGCTTCCGTCAACGTGGAATTCCTGCGTATTGGCCTTGATCAGCGGCCGTTTAAGCACCAACTGCGCCAGGAAAGCCCCCAGTCCGACAGCCGGGTTAATGGCAGTGGCCACAAGCGCGGCGGTCCCCGTATCAATCTCGGGCACCACCACCACCCGCAGATCCTGCGTTTCTTTGTCGATGTCTGCGCGACCGTCCATCAGCACAGCAGCATTGACACCTTTCATCTGAAGGTTGTTGGTGTGTGCCACGCCTTGGGCGACTGTGACATCGCCGCGCACGAAATCGAAGGCAAAGCCGGTTGAAAAAAGATCACGGAAATCCAGCGTCAGCCTGCGCGGCAGGGCTTGCAAACTCAGCACCCCCAACAGCTTGGCCGCACCTGGATCGGCCTTGAGGAATTGCCCGGCCCCCACGTCCAGATGCAACTGACCGCCCATACTGGGATAGTGCGGGGACATGGGCGCCCCCCGCCAGCTCAGATCGCCTCGCAGTTCCCCTTCACCCCGCGCCAACACACCCGGCATATCGAAACGTGTCAGCAAGGCGCCGGCGTCGCGAATGTCGAGTTTGAATTCGAGCCTGGTACGGCGCGGGTCTTCCGGCGCGCGTGGTGCACGAGGGTCAAGCGGCAGTGCGGGCGCACGAGCCAGAACATCCCAACGGCCAGTAGCCATAAAAACGGCTTCCGGTACATGCAGCGCCAAGCGAGTCAGCTCCCATGCCTGCAGCGCTCCCGCCTGCCGGGCGGGCGCCACGTCGTGGTTGACGGCGTTAACCTCCAGCCGCCCCAATTTCTTGCCGCGCAGCTCGAAGTTTTCAGCGACGATATCGAGCGCAGGCATGTGCGCCGGGGGCTGTGACAGCACGGTCTGATCCTCTGCGCCTGCGGGAATGGACAGGCGAGACAGCCGCGCCACCAGTTTGCCCGCGCGACCATCAGCGCCCTCTGTGTAGGAAAGGCGGCCGGCCAGCTCGCGCGCCTGCACATCAGCGTGCCAGGTGCTGCCATCACGCGTGCCGTTCACAGACACGTCATGCACCGTGCGTTCATCCAGCAGCAGCGCTCCAGTATTCAGCGTCCAGACACGGGGAATGAAGCCACTTTCGGCCAGGGACTTCGGCTGGCTCGGCTTGTCAGCTGTATTGCCACTTGGCGTGGCTGATTCGCTGGAGAACATGCGGGCGAGTGCTGTGTCCCAGGCACTGGCGTCCAGACGCGGCAGCTTCACGTGCGCGGCCACGCCACTGCCCGGCAACTCCTGTTTCTGTGCGGCCTGCGAACCCACACGAATGGCACCGCGCAACACCTGGCCCGATTGAGCTTCGCGCTCGTACTCCACCGCCAACCGGTCCGCCACCGTCAATTCAAGTCTTGTGCGCCCCTCGGCACCCGCAGCAGGGCCGCTTGCATAGCGCAGTGGCCAGGCGGCGCCTGCCGGTTTATCGAGCGGCGCGGGCAGATCGAAGGCCATGCCTCGCAGATCGCTGGTAACCAGCACCTGCGGCTCCCCCGCGTGAAACTCGATGCGCGCCTCATAACCCGCGCTACCCGTTGCAGAGGCGGCCACTCCAGGCAGCGGCGCCCAATCCGTCATCTCGCGCAGAGCTTGCGCACTGGCGGTGCCCGTGGCGTTCAGCACCGTATAGCCGGCTCGCTCGCCGGTTTGCGTGCCTCCCGACAGGCGCACCTCACCGCCCAGCACGCCAGCGCGCGCATCCCGGACGGCAAAGCCGGCTTCACTGAAAACCACCGCTCCGTGTGCCTGCGCGAGTCGCGGCACTTCAGGCGTGATGCTGAGATCATTGCCCATCAGGCTCACGCTGCCTTCGACCTTGGCGTTGTCGATGTTTTCCACCGGCAGATCCAGTTTTAGGAGCAAGCCCGCATCTCCGCTGGCGGTCGCCCGATCGAGCGCATGCTGTATGAAGCCCCCCACCGGCGAAGCATTCACGATGCCCAGTGCCGACGTCAGCGCACCCCTCCCCTCGGCTTCCACGAGCACACGGGTATGGCCCAGGTCGGCAATGCCAGCCTGCACGCGCGTGAAACGCCAGCCCGGGTGCCCCTGCACGCCACCGCTCGCATTCTTGACCTGCATGGTGTTGTGATCGAAGATCAGCTCGCCCGACAGATCTTCCAAGGCCGGCCAAGGCGCCTGACCTTCAGGCTGCAGATGGCGAGGCACGTAGGCCATGGTCACACCGCGCACCTGACCCGCAAACCGGAACAGGCTACCGGGCTCCGGGATCTTGTTGCCGACCTGATTCAGGTCTCCCTTGACGCGCACCGCCACATTCCGCGCTTCACCCTTCTGAATGGCGTGTCGCACATACTCGCGCGCTTCAGCCGGAATGCCCAGCGGCAAGTAGCGATGCACGCGGGCGCCATTGGCACGGCTAAAAGTGCCGGTCAGGTCAAGCACGCCCGGGTAACGATCGGCCTCCGTCTTGCCAGCCAAGGTCGTCCAGCGGCCACGAAAGGTGCCCGTGAGATCCTGGTTACGCAGCGCCAGTTGGTCGAGGTCGATCGCGATCTGCCCGTTCTTCACCTGCCAACGCGAAACGGCCTTGAACTCCGTCAGCGGAATGCGCGGCTCAGCGAACACGCCGGGAAACTCGAGTGCGCCGTTCTTGACCTGCAGCGAAAGGGTGCCGCCAGCGGGCGTTGCCTGCAATTCGAGATCGGCGCCATCAATGCCGGGAACGCCCTCTACGGGCACACCATCCTGGCGCGGCGCTGCCGGCAGGGCGCCCACGGCAAGGCCCTCACCTTCGTCTGCAGGCGCCAGTCCTTCGGAGCATCCGGCTGGCCGTCCCAGCGGGCCTCAATGCGTTCAACCAGACCCTGCACCGGGTGTTCAGCCAGCCTTTGGCTCACTGCGGGCGGCAAGGGCAGGCGCTGAGCGATCTTGGCCAGCGCGGCCAGATCGAGCCGGTCGCCCGTGAACTCACCCCCCGCCGGCTCGCTTCCAGTGCCATCGCGATAGTGCAGTTGTACGTTGCCGCCAGGCCAGCTGAGGCCGTCCGCGTCGACGAACTGGAGATCTCGTGTGCTCAACTCCATGCCCGCCCCGGCACCTGGGCTACGCCAACCGATACGTCCGGTGAGCGAAGCAAACGCGAGCGGCGCCAGATTCGGCCCAAAGGTCGCCGAGACGGTTCTCAATGCCACATCGGCAGTGGCGCCAGTGACTCGCCCTTTTTCCACATCCGCCCAAAATCGGAGCGCACCCTCGCCGGCCTGAATATCCAGACCCCAATCGTCCTTCAGGTCCAGGTATTGGCGGAGTTGCGACACGTTGGCGCGGCCAAGGTCGGCAAACACCTGCCCACCCCAGTCTCTCCAGCGACCAGGGTGGAACGCGAACACGGACTGGCGAAATTGGCCAATGAGCGTGAAACGGTCTCCCCAGGATGACTCTGGCGTGGCATCCAGGCGCAGTTGATGGCGGCCGAAGCCGTTGCGAACCACGAACTGCACACCTGAGAGCACCACCGGCGGAACTGAGCGACGCTCGTCCACCCAGCGCACGCGACCGTTCTGCACCAGAACTTCAGGCTGCGAAAAAACCCAGTCAGCCACAGCTTCGTCGCTAGACGAATCGCCCGTGGAATCGATGCCTCCGACCAAGAGGCGTCCGTCTTGCGTGTGGCGCAACTCTACTTCGACGCCGTCGATCACCAGTTGCTCCAGCTCTCCCTTGCCCAGAGACAACACCGAGAACGCTGCCAACATGTGCGGCACCACCAGGCCGGGACGCCCCGATGGGTCGTGCACACGCACGTCGTGAAAGGAAACCGTGGGCACAAAACCGTTCGACTGGGCCTTAACGACACCGATGCTCACGGGAGCATCCGCCATGCGCGAGGCGATTCGCTCCAGCCGAGGGCGGAATTCGTCGATTCGCGGCACAATGAACCAATGGAGCGCACCCCAGGCAATGAGCAAAAGGATCAGCACCACGCAGGCGCCGCGCAATACCCAGCGAATGGAAATGGCGGCGGCTTTGATGTAAGACTGGACCAACGGCTTCAACTGGGGCGATGACGAGCCCAATGTACCGCAGTGCAAACCCAATCAAAGGGCAGTCCCCTACGGACACCGGACTCTAGGAATAGAAAGAAATTATGACCCGCACCGACGTGCAAGGTTCTTTCCACAACCGTGAATCTTTGTTAACGGCAGCAACAAATGACCCCGGCCTCGCCGCGCATTCGCGGCTGGTACAGCGCCTTCGCAGGCGTTATGAGGAAGAATTAACCATTCTTTTACCAGGGTCTCCCACGCGCGCAAGCATGCTGGATGGTCTGGCAAAGTTGACCGCGCGCGGTCATGACATCGGTAGCGCGCTGCGTATTCTGCGCCAGTTGGTCATGGAACGCCTCGTCGTGATCGATTGCGAGCAGGACGCGCCGCTGGAAACAATCACCCAGGCCGTGACCGAGTTGTCCGAAATAGCGCTCGAAGCCGCCTGCAACGAAGCTTACGCCCAGCTCGACGAGCGCCACGGAGCCCCCATGACTGCGGCCGGGCAGCGCGCGCAAATGTGGATCATCGGCATGGGCAAGCTGGGCGCGCGGGAGCTGAACGTTTCCAGCGACATCGACCTGATCTACGTCTACGACGAAGACGGCGAAACGGCCGGCACACCCGAGGGACGCGGGCGTATTTCGGTTCACGAGTATTTCACACGGGCCGTCAAGCTGATTTACGGCCTGATCGGCGACACCACCGAACACGGGTTCGTTTTCCGCGTCGACCTGGCGCTACGCCCCAACGGCAATTCCGGCCCCACGGTGTGTTCACTCGACGCTCTGGAGGAATACATGCTGGTGCAGGGCCGCGAGTGGGAGCGCTTCGCCTGGCTGAAAAGCCGTGTCGTGGCGCCACAGAGCGCCATCAACAGCGGCTCGGCCCATGACCTGCGCGGTGTGGTGCTGCCTTTCGTGTTTCGCAAGTACCTCGATTACAGCGTGTTCGAGTCCTTGCGCGCGCTGCACCAGCAAATCCGCAATCATGCTTCCAAGCGCAGCGCCGGGCGGCCGGAACGCGCCAACGACGTCAAGCTCTCGCGCGGCGGCATACGCGAGATCGAGTTCACGGTACAGCTGCTGCAAGTGGTACGCGGCGGACAGTTTCCAGAATTGCGCACCCGCCCCACGCAGGAAGCCCTGCGGCGCGTGTCCCGCGCCGGCCTGATGCCCCAGGACACGGCAGATGCGCTGGCGCGCGCCTACATCTTCTTGCGTCGCGTGGAGCACCGCATCCAGTACCTGGACGATCAACAGACCCATATCCTGCCTACCGAAGACGCCGACCTCGACTGGATCGCCCAAAGCATGGGTTATTCAGGCTGCTGCGCCTTTCTTACCGAACTCGACGCCCACCGCGAGTTCGTGGCCCAGGAGTTCGACCGCCTGCTGGGGGGAGACACCCCTTGCAAGAACTGCCAGCCTTCCCGCAACGGTCAAAAAGCGAGCGGATCCGTCCCCGCTGCAGATTTCGACGCCGTGCTGGAGCTCTTCCCCGCGGTCGTGCGTGAACGGCTGGCCCAATGGCGCGAGCATCCACGCGTGCTGGCACTGCGGGAGGGAGCCCGGCAGCGTCTGCTGCGCCTGCTGCAGCGCACGGCAGAGTGGCTGCGCGAGGGGCAAGTCTCCAGCGACGCGGTCATTCGCCTGGCCGACTGGGTCGAGCCCCTGCTGCGGCGCGAGAGCTACCTCGCGCTGCTGCTGGAGCGCCCCGCTGTGCATGAGCGCCTGCTGCGCATGCTGGGCGCCGCGCGCTGGCCGGCGCGGTACCTGTTGCAACACCCCGGCGTGATCGACGAGCTGGCCGGCCCGGCGCTGCTCAGCAGCCGATTCGACCCCGCCATCTTCGAGCGCGAATTGCAAGAGCGGCGCATCGCCCTGGCCCGCGGCGGCGAGGACGATGAGGAAAATCTGCTGAATCTGCTGCGCCGTGCCCACCACGCGGAAGTCTTCCGTACGCTGGTGCGTGATGTGGAAGGCCGCATCACTGTCGAGCAAGTGGCCGACGACCTCTCCGCCCTGGCCGACGCCATCTTGCGCCTCACTGCCAGCTGGTGCTGGTCACGCCTGAAACAGCGCCATCGCGAGGAGCCTCGTTTCGGCATCATCGGCTACGGCAAACTGGGCGGCAAGGAACTAGGCTACGGCAGCGACCTGGATATCGTGTTCGTATTCGACGATGAAGACGAATCCGCGCCAGAAATCTATTCCATTTTCGTGCGCAAGCTCATCAGCTGGCTCACCGTGAAGACGGGCGAAGGCGATCTTTTCGAGATCGACACTGCGCTGCGTCCCAATGGCAATTCCGGCCTGCTGATCACCAGCTTTGAGGGCTATGCGGACTACCAGCAGCAGCGCGGCAGCAACACCGCCTGGACCTGGGAACACCAGGCCATGACCCGCGCCCGCTTTGTCTGCGGCGAAAAGAGCATGGCCGAGCGCTTCGATGCGGTACGCCATGCGGTGATCACCGCCCCACGCGATGCCGAAGCTCTGAAGGCCGAGATCGTCGCCATGCGCGAAAAAATGCGACATGCGCGGCCCGTGCAGGAGGGGTTTTTCGACGTCAAGCACAGTCCCGGGGGCATGGTCGACGCCGAATTCGCCATGCAGTACCTGCTGCTTGCCCACACAGCCTCCCACCCCGAACTGGAGCCGAACCTGGGCAACATCGCCCTGCTGCAGCGCGCGGAAAATGCCGGCTTGCTGCCGAAGGGCGTGGGGTCCGCCGCTGGTGATGCGTACCGGCAACTGCGCCGCGTGCAACACCAGGCGCGGCTCAACGAAGAACCCACCCAGGTTCCGCCGGAGAGCGTCGCCACGGAAAGCGCAGCCATCAAGAAGCTTTGGGAAGTGGTCTTCGGTTAGGCTTTGCTCATCTCGCCGCAACACTTTCGTTCACAACACTTGTGTTGTGAACGACGCGCCCCTATGCTCTTTCGCTTCCTGGATGGTCGCCAGACTGGCCACCATCTTGCGCTTCACACGTATAGCCACCCCATGCCATCCCCAAAGTTGCTTTGCGCGCTCGTCCTTTCCGCCCTGCTGGCCGCTTGTGGCGCCGAAAAATCCACCGGTGCACCGCAGGCCGCGGCCAGCGCGGCGCGTCCGGTACTCACCATCACCGCGGAAAAACCCCAGCGTACCCCCATGGCCGACACGCTCGCCGCTAACGGCGATATCGCCGCCTGGCAGGAAGCAAGCATCGGCGCCGACGTGCCCGGCCTGCGTCTGGCGGAATTGCGGGTCAATGTGGGCGATAACGTCAAGAAGGGGCAAGTACTGGCCACGTTTGACACGGCGACTGTGCAGCAGGATCAGGCGCAGGCCCGTGCCAGCCTCGCTGAAGCTGAAGCCGCTGTCGCCGAGGCCAGCGGAAATGCTGAACGCGCCCGCGCCCTGGCCTCCAGCGGCGCCTTGAGCCAGCAGCAGGTCACTCAATACCTCACCGCAGAGAAAGCGGCGCGCGCCCGCGCCGACGCAGCCCGTGCGGCGGTTGCCAGCCAGAGCTTGCGTTTGCGCAACACCCAGGTGCTCGCGCCGGATGACGGCGTCATCTCGGCCCGCCCTGCCACCGTGGGGCAAGTGGCTGGCTCCGGCACCGAGCTGTTCCGCCTGGTGCGACGTGGCCGGCTGGAGTGGCGGGCCGAAGTCTCGTCCGAAGACCTGACACGCGTGCGCGCCGGTCAAACCGTGGCCATCGAGCTACCCGGAGGTAACCAGGTCACCGGCAAAGTGCGCCAACTCGCGCCCACGATAGACGCCAAGACACGCTATGGTCTGGTCTATGTCGATCTGCCGGGCAGCTCCGTGGCACGCGCCGGCATGTTCGCCCGCGGCCACTTCGAACTGTCTCAGGGCGAAGCACTCACCGTGCCCCAGGAGGCCGTGGTCATGCGCGACGGCTTTGCCCACGTCCTGCGCGTGGGCGACGACCAGCGCGTCCAATTGGTGCGCGTGCAAACCGGCCGCATCGAACTCGGCCGCATAGAGATCAAGGAGGGTCTGGATGCCAGTCACGCCGTAGCCGTGCGCGGTGCCGGATTCCTGAACGATGGAGATCTGGTCCAGGTGTCCAGCGCACCGGCTCCCACGGCCAGCTCGGCGAGTCCCGCCAGTGCATCCGCCAGCGTCACCCGATAAGAAGAGTCCCGCCTCATGAACGTCTCCGCCTGGTCGATCCGCAACCCGGTACCGGCCCTGATGCTGTTTGTGCTGCTCACGCTGGGTGGCCTGTTCGCCTTCCACTCGATGAAGGTGCAGAACTTTCCGGACCTCGACCTGCCCACCGTGAACGTGGTGGCGGCGCTGCCGGGTGCCACGCCGGGCCAGCTGGAAAACGAGGTGGCTCGCAAGATCGAAAACAGCATTGCCACCATTCAGGGCCTCAAGCACATCTACACCACCATCCAGGACGGCTCGGTCTCGCTGATGGTCGAGTTCCGCCTGGAAAAGCCCGTACAAGAGGCGGTAGACGACATCCGTTCAGCCATCTCTCGCGTCCGCGCCGACCTGCCCAGCGACCTGCGCGACCCCATCGTCAGCAAGCTCGATCTGGCGGGCCAGCCGGTGTTGGCCTACAGCGTCGCCTCGCCGCGCATGAACGACGCCGATCTCTCCTGGTTCGTCGACAACAACATAGCCAAGCGCCTGCTCGCGGTGCCAGGAGTCGGTGCAGTCAACCGGGTGGGCGGGGTCGAGCGGCAGGTTCATGTGGCGCTCGATCCGCTGCGGCTGCAGGCGCTGGGCATCACGGCGGCCGAGGTATCGCAGCAACTGCGGCGGGTACAGCTCGAAAGTGCCGGCGGGCGCATTGACCTGGGCTCGGGGGAACAGCCGGTTCGCACCCTGGCCACCGTGCGTTCGGCCGACGAACTCCGCGCCATACCCATCGCATTGCAGGACGGCCGCAGCCTGCGGCTCGATCAGGTAGCCACTATTTCAGACACCATTGCCCAGCGGCGCGCGGCCGCTCTGCTGAATGGGGAGCCGGTGGTCGGCTTCGAGATCGCGCGCAGCCGAGGCGCCAGCGAGGTTGAAGTGGGTGCGGGCGTGCGCAAGGCGCTCAAGGAGATGGAAGCCGCCCACCCAGGCATGCGCATCACCGAGGCGTTCGACTTTGTCACCCCTGTGGAGGAAGAGTACCACGCGTCACTGCAAATGCTGGGAGAAGGCGCGCTGCTGGCGGTGCTGGTGGTGTGGCTTTTCCTGCGCGACGCACGTGCCACGTTCGTCTCAGCGGTGGCGCTGCCCATGTCGATTTTGCCGGCCCTCATCGGCATGTACTTCCTGGGCTTCACGATCAACGTCGTCACCTTGCTGGCGCTTTCGCTCGTGGTGGGTATTCTGGTGGACGACGCCATCGTCGAGGTGGAGAACATTGTCCGCCACCTGCGCATGGGCAAGAGCCCCTACCAGGCAGCCATGGAAGCGGCCGACGAAATCGGACTGGCGGTCGTCGCGACCACCTTCACGCTGATTGCCGTGTTCTTGCCCACTGCCTTCATGAGCGGCATTGTCGGCAAGTTCTTCAAGCAGTTCGGCTGGACGGCCTCGCTGGCGGTGTTCGCCAGCCTCGTGGTGGCGCGCATGCTCACGCCAATGATGGCCGCCTATTTGCTCAAACCGATCGTCACCCCCGAGAAAGATCCGGGCTGGCTCATCGTATATGGCCGCTGGGCCAACTGGTGTGTGCGACACCGCATCCTGACCATGCTCGGCGCGGGCGCCTTCTTCCTGGGCTCCGTGGCCCTGATCCCGCTGCTACCCACCGGCTTCATCCCTGCGGACGACAACTCCCAGACGCAGGTCTACCTGGAGCTGCCGCCCGGCAGCACCCTGGCACAAACCGAACAAGTCGCCGAGCAAGCACGTCAGTTGCTGATGGGCAACCCGCGCGTCAAGAGCGTGTACACCACCATAGGCGGAGGGTCTGCCGGGGGCGACCCCTTCGCGCAAAGCAGCGCCGAGGTACGCAAGGCCACCCTCACCATCCAGTTGAGCGCTCGTGGAGAGCGCCCACGCAAGCAGGTGATCGAGCAGGAGGTACGCCGAGACATGGCCACCCTGGCCGGCGTCCGCAGCAAGGTCGGACTGGGCGGTTCTGGCGAAAAATACATCCTTATGCTGCAAGGTGACGAGCCCCAGGCCCTGCTTGCAGCGGCCCGTGCCGTCGAGCGCGATCTACGTGGCCTGCCAGGTTTGGGCAGCATCACCAGCACCGCCAGCCTGGTCAGACCCGAAATTGCCGTACACCCTGACTTCGCCCGTGCCGCTGACCTGGGCGTGACCAGCGCTGCCATGGCCGACACCCTGCGCGTGGCCACGCTCGGCGACTATGACGCACAGCTACCCAAGCTCAACCTGGCGCAGCGCCAGATCCCCATCGTGGTCAAACTCGAGGATGCCGCACGCAAGGACCTCGATCTGCTCTCCCGCCTGGCCGTCCCTGGTGCCAAAGGCCCTGTGCCCCTGGGGCAAGTCGCCACGCTGAGCTACAGCGGCGGCCCGGCCATCATTAACCGCTATGACCGGGCGCGCAACGTCAACATGGAAATCGAACTTTCCGGGCAGCCGCTGGGCGACGTCGCCGCCAAAGCCAAGGAACTGCCCTCCGTGAAAAACCTGCCGCCCGGCGTGCGCGTGGTGGAGGTGGGAGACGCTGAGGTCATGGGAGAGCTGTTCGTAGGCTTCGGCCTGGCCATGCTCACCGGGCTGCTGTGCATCTACATTGTGCTGGTGCTGCTGTTCCACCATGTGCTGCACCCCATCACGATCCTGGCGGCGCTGCCGCTATCGTTGGGTGGTGCCTTCGTGGCGTTGCTGCTCACGCATAAAGGCTTGTCCATGCCCTCCCTGATCGGCCTGATCATGTTGATGGGCATTGCCACCAAAAACTCGATCCTGCTGGTCGAATACGCCATCATGGCCAGGCGCGGGCACCCAGCCCAGGGAAATCAGCCTGCCGTTCCACCCATGAGCCGGTTTGACGCACTGATGGACGCCTGCCACAAGCGCGCGCGGCCCATCATCATGACCACCCTCGCCATGGGGGCCGGCATGCTGCCCGTAGCCATTGGCTGGGGCGCGGCCGACCCAAGCTTCCGTTCACCCATGGCGGTGTCCGTGATCGGCGGGTTGATCACCTCCACCTTCCTCAGCCTGCTGGTGATCCCTGCGGTGTTCGTCTGGATCGACGACCTTGCACAATGGCTCGGACGCCTGCTGCGCGGCAAAAGGCACGCAGCGCCTTGACCAGCCCCGCACCATCCACTGCCCGCACCTGGGCACTCGCCTGCGCGCTGCTGATCGCCCTTAGCGGCGCAGTATGGCTTGCATCCGTCGCGGGCCTGGTAGCGCCCGAGCATCTGGCTTGGCGCGCAGAAGACTGGACCGCTGCCCCCTGGACGCTCTGGACCGCGCCCCTCGTGCATTTCTTGCTGCCACATGCCCTGGCCAACATGCTGGCTCTGGCCGCGCTCGGCGCGTTGGGCACATTGTTGCCCGTAAGACCTCGCGATGCACTCGCCCTGATGCTGGCCTGGCCGCTTTCCACCCTGGCGCTCCTCCTCTGGCCTCAGGTGGGCGGGTACTACGGTCTCGCCAGCCTGGCGCACGCAGCCGCAGCCATTTTGGCCATAAGCGCGCTCAGCTCCCCCGCCAGCTACCGCATAGGACAGTGGCTCGGAATCGGGCTGCTCATCAAACTGGCGCTGGAACGAGGCTGGGACACCCCGGTCGGCTTCGAGAACAGCTGGGGCTTCAACATCGTCTTCGCCGCCCACCTGACCGGAGCACTATCCGGCGCCGCGATGGCCCTGATCGTTCAAGCATTCATGGCCGTCCGAAAGCCTGAGTAAAGGTATTGAGGCGGACCCGAGGGAAAGTGGGAAGAAGAGGAAAAAGCGCTCGCCATAAAACCACCCCAGGCCGAGCGAAGCAAAGGCCCGAATCAGGTCTCCCTGCCCCTCTTGACGTGCCGAGGAACGGAACGCGAGGGGAGGGCAAGGGCACTGCAAGATGCCCTTGCTTCGTAAACTGACTCACTGCGGTTGTTTGAACGTAGAGAACGCAGTGAACGAAGTGAGTTCCGCAGTGCCTCCCCTCGCGTGAGTACCGCAGGCTGCCCGAAGCGAAGCGCAGGGACACGTCAAGTGGGGTCCGCCTTTTTTTGGTTACTTTGTTTGGCGGAGCAAAAAAAGTAACTGCGCTGCCGGGCGCACATCCCGGCCGACGACCTCTGCCAAAGAGCAAAAGCCACCACCACCCAAATGACACAGAGACAGGGGCCAAAGGGGAAAAGTAATTCCCCAGCATCGCTTGGCACAATCCCCCGATGCCCCTCCGATCGCTGTATTCCTTCGTGGTTGCCCTCCCCTGGCTCTGGTCCCTGACCGCAGGCCCCTCAGCTGCCACCGTCCCCTACCTCGCTTCCATAGGCATCGGCGCGCTGCTGCTCGCCCTGTGGCCAACCGCTGAGCGGCAGCATGGCGCCGTCATGATCGCCTCAGGCTGGCTGGCGGCGGCGGTCGCAAGCAGCCTGATCGCACTCCTGCAGTATTTCAACTTAGAAGCACCTTTTCACCCCTGGATCAGCATTGCACAGCCGGGCCAGGCCTTCGGCAACCTGCGCCAGCCCAATCAATTGGCCTCCCTGCTGATCATCGGCCTGCTGGCCTTGCGCTGGTTGCTGCAATGCCGGCGCATCACTGCGCCACACGCCAGCTGGATAGCCGCCCTGCTGCTCACGGCCCTGGCTGCCACCGCCTCGCGCGTAGGGCTGGTGGAATTGCTGGTACTGGGCGCCGTGGCGCTGTGGTGGGCGCGAGGGCTCCCAAACCAGCGCAGGCGCCTCGCGGTAGCGGGCGCGGCGTTGGTCATTTACCTGGCAGCGGCGCTCATACTGCCCGCGCTCATCGAGAACACCCAGGGCATAGCAGGGCGTGACGTCATCGAACGCCTGCGCACCGCCGAATCCACCTGCGGGAGCCGGATCACCCTCTGGAGCAACGTGCTGCATCTGATTTCCCTCAAGCCATGGTTTGGCTGGGGCTGGGGCGAGCTCGACTACGCGCACTACATTACCCTATACGACGGGCCGCGCTTTTGCCACATATTGGACAACGCACACAACCTCCCGCTGCACCTGGCGGTGGAACTGGGCGCGCCAATCGCCGTGATGGCATGCGCGCTGGTGGCGTGGCTCCTCTGGCGAGGCAAGCCTTGGTCTGAGCAAGACGCTGAACGGCAACTGGCCTGGGGCGTGCTGGCCGCCATCGGGATTCATAGCATGGTGGAGTATCCGCTGTGGTACGGCCCATTTCAGATCGCAGCCATCCTGAGCATATGGTTGCTCTGGCGGCCCTCGGTCTCGGTCGGCATCACCGTCCGCTTTCCCGTCAGACAAGCCGTTGCTGCAGCCTTGCTGGCCGCCGTGGCCTACACCGGGTGGGACTACCACCGCATCAGCCAGCTTTTTCTTCCCTATGAGGAGCGCTCCAGCCTCTACCGCTTTGATGCCCAGGCTCATGCCCAGCGCTCCTGGCTGTTTGCCGACGTTGTGCGCTTTGCAAAAGTCACCACCACCCCGGTCACCCCGGAAACCGCCGAATGGCTACTGCCCGCCGCCCTCGCCGCGCTGCATTTCTCGCCTGAGTCACGCACGGCCATCAAAGTCATTGAAAGCGCAGCCTTACTGGGCAAAAACGACTTGGCGCTGGCTCACATGGCCCGGTTTCGCGCGGCCTTTCCGGTCGAGTACCAAGAGTGGGCCAAAGACCTCCGTCAATCCGGGCGACCTGCACTCGACGGCATAGGAAAAGAGTCATTGCTGCTGTCACTTGGCCATCGCGCGCATCGGTAAGGAATTGCAACTTCCGGAACGTTGGCATGTATCTTGTTACTGAAGTTCTTTCGCAAGAACCATTCACATTCAGTTGGCATAGAAATTTGACATGCTCGCTCAAGGCTTCAACACCATCGACCTGATGCTCCAGAAACTTATCCTGGATGCAGAACGCGTCCTTCCCGATGCACAGACCTCACTGGTCACCGATCAACCCTCCACTGTCAGGTCGCACTGCCAGGCCAAGTCTCGTTACAAGGAAAACCTGGCCACCGCCACGCAGGAAGGCTATTTTTCTGCCGCCACATAGCTTCCCGACTTGCCACCGCGCTTCTCCAAGAGGCGCACGCCGGCAATCACCATGCCACGATCAGCGGCCTTGCACATGTCGTAGATGGTCAGCAGGGCAATCTGCACCGCTGTCAGGGCTTCCATCTCCACCCCGGTGGGGCCGGTGGTTTCCGCTGTGGCCGTGCAAGCCACGGCGCCAGTACCACCCTCTTCAGCTCGGATGTATTCAAAGTCGATAGCCACACGGCTGAGCGCCAGCGGGTGGCAAAGCGGAATCAGCTCGCTCGTGCGCTTGGCCGCCATGATCCCCGCTATACGGGCTATGCCCAGCACATCGCCTTTCTTGGCCGTGCCCGCTTCAATCAGTGCCAGCGTGGCCGGCAGCATTTCAATGCGCCCGCCTGCCACGGCCACGCGGTGGGTAGAGGGCTTGGCACCCACATCGACCATATGGGCCTGGCCTTGAGCGTCAAAATGCGTAAGAGGTGTCGTAGGATGGGTCACAGGCGGGGAACATGAACGCAGATACGGCATCATAAGTGGACCTGACCCTTATCGAGGTAGCGTGAAACGTAAGAACTCATCGGTAACTGCCACTTTTCTGGCCTTATGGCTGGCCACCACGCTGGCACCCTCGGTCGTGAGCGCTCAGACACCCGGCACGGCCCCTCCAGCCCCTTCACGCGGCCTGCCATCTTTGGGCGATGCCGGTCTGATGACGACCCTGGAAGAACGCAAACTGGGCGACTCCATCATTCGTGAGCTCTACCGAGACCCGGACTATATCGACGACCCGGTAATCGGCGAGTATGTAGACGGCCTATGGCGTGCGCTGCTGGCCGGGGCGCGTGCGCGGGGTGAACTCACGCCTGAACTCGAAGAGCGCTACGCCTGGGAGGTGTTGCTGGGTCGTGACCGCGCCATCAATGCCTTCGCGCTGCCAGGGGGTTACTTCGGGCTTCACCTGGGTCTGGTCGGTGTGGTCACCACGCGAGACGAACTGGCCTCGGTGCTTGCACACGAAATGAGCCACATCACGCAGCGGCATATTCCCCGCATGCTCAGTCAACAGTCCCGGCAAGCGCCGCTGATGATGGCAGCCATGGTGATCGGCATGATTGCCGCCAGCAAGAACCCGCAGGCCGGCACCGCCTTGGCGGTGGGCGGGCAGGCCGCCCTCATCCAGCAGCAGCTCAACTACTCTCGCGACATGGAGCGGGAGGCCGACCGCATTGGCTACGGCGTGCTTGAACAAGCGGGCTATGCTGGGCGCGGATTTACCGGCATGTTCGAAAAGCTACAGAACGCCTCGCGCCTTTCAGACAACGGTGACTGGCCCTACCTACGCAGCCACCCGCTGACCACGCAGCGCATCGCCGACATGCAGCAGCGCCAACGCAGTGAAGGCCTCAACCCAAGCGCGGCACCGCCCGCCGATCTGGAGGCGCTGCTCGTTGCGGGCAGGGCGCGCGTGCTGAGTCGCCAGGGAGTCGATGTGCTGCGAGCCTGGGCCAGTGAACCTAACGGTGCAGGCTTTTCGAGCCAGCCGCTGGCACGCCGCGCGGGCGCACTCTATGCCGCCGCCCTGGCGCATGCGCAGTTGCGCGACCTGCCTCGCGCACAGGCACTTGCCACCCAGCTGGCGCTCCTTGTAGCCGGAGATATGCGCGCCGCACGCCAGGCCCGCCTGCTGCAAGCCGAATTGGCCCTGCAGGCGGGGCAGCCCGATCGCGTGCTGACACTGCTGCCTACAGGCGCGTCACCTCGCTCTCAAGATGGCCAAGGACAGGCTGGCCGGCCCGAATTACTGCTGCGTGCGCAGGCCCTCACAAAAACCGGCCAGCCCGTCGAAGCAGCCTCGCTGCTGCAAATCTGGGTGAGCGACCGGCCGCGCGATGCCGGCGCCTGGCAAGCACTGGCAGCGGCCCATGCCGCCCAGGGGCAGGTGCTGCGCTCGCTGCGTGCAGAAGGAGAGGCCCAATTGGCCCATAGAGAACTGGCCGGTGCGGTAGACCGTTTTCGTGCGGCGCAGGACTATTCGCGCAAAAATCCTGGCAGCACAGCCGATTTGATCGAAGCCAGCATCATTGACACCCGACTCAGGGAGTCACAGGCGGCCTTGGCGCAGCAACGGCTGGATGAGGCCAAGCTGCGCTGAAACGCTGGTCAGAATTCCGCCATTCAAACAGCGCTGAGTAAGCTGCATTGGCTCCGGCTGCGGGGGATGACGGGAGTGTTGGGGCACGGTGCCGTGTGAAGCGATTGCCCGCTTCTAGCCCCAAGCCGAGCGAAGCAATGGCCCGATTCAGGTTTCCCTGCCCCTCTGGAAGTGCCGAGGAACGGAGCGCGAGGGGAGGGCAAGGGCACTGCAAGATGCCCTTGCTTCGTGAACTAGCTTGCTACAGTTGTTTGAACGGAGAGAACGCAGTGAACGAAGTGAGTTCTGTAGCACCTCCCCTCGCGTGAGTACCGCAGGTTGCCCGAAGCGAAGCGCAGGGACACGTCCAGTGGGGTCCGCCTTTTTTGGTTACTTATTTTGGCGGAGCAAAAAAAGTAACTGCGCTGCCGGGCGCACATCCCGGCCGACGGCCTGAGCGAGAGAAAGGAGGCCATGCAAGCTCACGCCCACTAGACCCGCTCCACCAGCGCATCAATGAGCAAGCCCAGCGCCGAGTAGATCAGGGAGCCGAGCAGCGCGGCCCAGAAGCCCGCCACGTGGAAGCCGTTCAGCATGCCCGAGGCAGCCCAGAACATCAACGCGTTGATGACGAACAGGAAAAGCCCCAAAGTTAGCACCGTGGCTGGCAAGGTCAGCACCACCAGAATCGGCCGCACAACCATGTTCAGCAAGCCGATGACTGCGGCCGCAATTAGCGCAGAGGTGAAATTGTTCACCACCACGCCGCCGTACAGGTAGGCCACCACCAGTAAGGCGGCAGCGCTGAGAACCCATTTAAGAACCAGTTTCATACCTGCAGCATAACCTACGGTGATCAGGGCGGAATGCGGGCATTACACCCGCACCATCCGCTAATGAGGTTACTCAGCCACCTTTTGCTGGCGACGCGAAGCCAGCCAGGAGAGACCCAGCACCCCGACCACACAGGCAATGGCCACGCCCCAGCGCGCCACAGCAATCGGCGCTTCCTTGGTGCCGAACCAGTTCGACAGAAGCGTTTCATTCACAATCATCGTACCGGCTGTATAGGCCAACACACCCGCACCCACGTAGATGATGACGGGGAAGCGATCAACCAGCTTGAGCACCATGGTGGAGCCAAAGACCACGATCGGCACGCTGATGAGCAAGCCAATCACCACCAGATCCATGGCACCGTGCGCAGCACCCGCCACGCCCAGCACGTTGTCGATGCCCATCAGCGCATCGGCAATGATGATGGTTTTCATGGCGCCCCAGAACGTGCTGGCCACGGGGCCATGCTCGTCTTCGTCGCCGCCCTGATCGGCGACCAGCTTGTAGGCGATCCACAGCAGACCTATGCCCCCCACGAGCATCAAGCCCGGGATCTTGAGCAGCCAGACAACCACCAGCGTCATGAGCGTACGCACGGCAATGGCACCAACCGTGCCCCAAATAATGGCCTTTTTCTGTAGGTGCTTTGGAAGGCTGCGCGCAGCCAGTGCGATCACAATGGCGTTGTCGCCAGCGAGAACCAAGTCGATCAAAATAATGGCCAGCAGCGCGGACCACCAGGGGGCAGAGAGAAACTCCATGAACTTAAAGCTCCAAAAAACAAACTCGAGTGCGATTTTCACCCACGCAAGACAAACCTGAAGAAATAATTCTGGACCCTGGAGATTGCGCGAGAGAACATTCGCGCGCCGCCGAGGCAACAGAACCGACTTCGACCAAAGGCCTCGCCTGCGCAGGCGAACTTGATCGAAGGTCTTGCTCGGCAGCCCTTCGCACATGGTGCGGTGAGCTACCCGACGGGCCGGAAGCGCGAAAAATTTCCTACGCTTCGTGATGACGACCCGGCAGTGCCGTGCGCACTTTCATGGAAGCCACACGGCGGGGAGCTACTCCCCTTCGGATAACCGGCGATTAAAACATTGCGCGAAAGAACTGGCAACCTGGGGTTATTACTAACACCCCCTCAGAGCCCGCTCCGCATAGCGGTTGAAGCGCAACGCTGTTCCCTGCTGCGTGATCCGCCGCCAGACAGCTCGCTTTTCGTAAGGGCTTAGGGCCAGCCAATCCTGAACTTCGTGCTCAGTACGGCCACACCCCTTGCAAATAGCATCGCCCTGGCTGGTGGAGCAAATGGCAATGCAGGGTGTATCTGGCATGCTGGCATACCAGTACAACCAGGCAGCGCGCGCCGCCTCGGGCATGCGGCTGGCTTCCACCTCGTCCTGACCATGGAACACCATCAAAGCGTAAACCTCTGACAGGGCCGACACTTCAGGGGCCAGTGCCATACCGGCCCGCGCAGGCTCCCGCGCCCGCCAAAAATTAATGGCGGTTTCGAGGTCGGCAATGTGAACCGCTTGCATGCTGATCTTCTTGACCGATCGGACAGAGGTGCCTGCTCACGCCGTGAAAGCCCTCACCCCACCCTCTCCCAGAGGGAGAGGGTAAAGAAATATGCCGCAGCTTATTTCTGGCTGACCACGCGCACCATGTCGAGGCAACGGTTGGAGTAGCCCCACTCGTTGTCGTACCAGCTCACCAGCTTGACGAAGGTGGAGTCCAGTGCAATACCGGCTTCCATATCAAAAATGGAGCTGCGTGTGTCGCCACGGAAATCGGTCGCCACGACCTTATCTTCGGTGTAGCCCAGAATGCCCTTCATCTTGCCCTCGCTCTGCGCCTTCATTTCGGCGCAGATCTCGGCGTAGGTGGCGGGCTTTTCCAGTTCCACGGTCAGGTCGACCACGGAAACGTCGGAAGTCGGCACGCGGAAAGACATGCCCGTGAGCTTGCCCTTCAAGTCGGGCAACACCACGCCCACCGCCTTGGCAGCGCCGGTGCTGGATGGAATAATGTTTTCCAGAATGCCGCGGCCGCCGCGCCAGTCTTTGTTGCTGGGTCCGTCCACGGTTTTTTGTGTGGCAGTGGCAGCGTGCACAGTGGTCATCAGGCCGCGCTTGATGCCCCACTTGTCATTCAGCACCTTGGCAATGGGCGCCAGGCAGTTGGTGGTGCAGCTGGCGTTGCTGATAATGGGTTCGCCCGCGTACTTCGCGCAGTTCACGCCATGCACAAACATGGGGGTGTCGTCCTTCGAGGGGGCCGACATGATCACCTTCTTGGCGCCCGCATCAATGTGCTTTTGCGCGGTTTCCTTGGTCAGGAAGAGGCCAGTGGATTCAATGACGATATCGGCGCCAACTTCGTTCCACTTCAAGTTTGCTGGGTCCCGCTCGGCAGTCAGGCGAATTTTCTTGCCATTGACGACCAGCGTGTTGCCTTCAACTTTCACATCACCGTCAAAACGACCGTGCACGCTGTCATATTGGAGCATGTAGGCAAGATAGTCCGGCTCGAGCAGGTCATTGATACCCACGACCTCGATGTCAGAAAAGTTCTTCACCGCGGCGCGAAACACCATGCGACCGATGCGACCGAAGCCGTTAATGCCGATTTTGATGGTCATTGCTTTCCCCTTTACTAATAAACTGAAAATCGTGTCCTAAACCCTCCCCTTCATGGGAGAGGCCCCTGTCTTACCCCTCTCCCTTACCAGGGAGGCACATGCCTTACCCCCTCTCCCTCACTGGAGAGGCACCTGTCTTACTCCCTCTCCCCCTGGGAGAGGGTTGGGGTGAGGGCAAGCAGCGCATCCTTGAGCACACCACTTCCCTTTCCCACCCTCTCCCGCGAGCGAGAGGGGGAGAATTTCAGAGCAGCGTCGAAATCGTCAACTCTCTCTCAGCGACGCAGCACAGCTCTCACCGTGTCAGCCACGTTCTCCGGCGTGAAGCCGAAGAAATCAAACAGCTTGGCTGCGGGCGCCGACTCGCCGTAGCGATCAATGCCCACCACCGCCGCGCAGCCATACTTCCACCAGCCGTCGGTGACGCCCATCTCTACCGCAACACGCGGCAAACTGGCAGGCAGAACCGACTTCTTGTACGCCAGCGTTTGTCGATCAAAGGCTTGCGTGCTCGGCACTGAAACCACACGCACCGCAATTTTCCGCTCCGCCAGCAAGGCTTGCGCCTTCAGGGCCAGTTGCACCTCGGAGCCCGTGGCCATGATGACGGCCTGGGGCCTCTTCTTCAGGCCCACGTCAGATGGTTCACTCAGCACATAGGCGCCGCGGCTGATCTCACCCAGGTCGCGCTTGGGCAGATAAGGCAGATTCTGGCGGCTCAACAGCAGCGCAGTGGGGCGCTCGCGATTATTCAGCGCCACGGCCCAGGCGATCGTCGTTTCAGCTGTATCAGCGGGGCGCCAAACGTCCAGCCCCGGAATCAGGCGCAGGCTAGCGGCGTGCTCAATACTCTGGTGCGTAGGGCCATCTTCACCCAAACCGATGCTGTCGTGCGTGAACACATGCACCACGCGCTGCTTCATCAGTGCCGCCATCCGAATGGCGTTACGGCTGTAGTCGCTGAAAGTCAGGAAAGTGCCGCCGTAGGGAATGTAGCCGCCATGCAAGGCCAGGCCATTCATGATCGCGGCCATACCGAACTCGCGCACGCCATAGTTGATATGGAAGCGCGCACTGATGGCCGGCGCCGCGTCTGCGCCCTCGGTTTCAGCCGCGGGGGCTTCAGGCAGAACCACGCTGCCATCATCGGCAAAGCGCAATGGTGCGGTAGAGGACGTGTTGGTCAGGTTGGAGCCCGTCAAATCGGCGCTGCCGCCAATCAACTCAGGCAGTGCGGCAGTGAACGCTTCCAGCGCCAACTGGCTGGCCTTGCGGCTGGCCACAGTTTCCGCTTTCTTGTGCGCCTCAACGGCGGCATCCACGGCCACCTGGGCAAAGTTCTTGGGCAACTCGCCGGCCATGCGGCGCTTGAAGTCTTCTGCCAGGCGGGGGTAGGCCTTGGCGTATTCGGCCAGGCGCTCTTCCCATTCAGCCTGCACCTTGGTGCCGGCAGCCTTGGCGTCCCAGTCGGCGTACACAGCCTCAGGAATCTCGAACGGGCCATGGGGCCAGTCCAACGCTTCACGCGTCAGGGTAATTTCGCTTGCGCCCAGCGGTTCGCCGTGGGCCTTCGCGGTGTCCTGGCGGTTGGGCGAGCCCTTGCCAATCGAAGTCTTGCAAATGATCAGCGTGGGCCGATCAGCGCTATTCTTGGCTTCGGCAATGGCAGCGTCCACGGCGTCGACATTGTGGCCGTCGATCGGGCCGATCACATTCCACTGATACGCACTGAAGCGCTCGGCGGTGTTGTCCACGAACCAGGGGGTCACCTGGCCGTCGATGCTGATACCGTTGTCGTCATACAGCGCGATCAGCTTGTTCAGCTTCCAGGCGCCAGCCAGAGCACAGGCTTCATGGCTAATGCCCTCCATCAGGCAACCGTCGCCCAGGAAAGCATAGGTGTTGTGGTCTACCAGCGCGTGACCGGGCCGGTTGAACTCAGCCGCCAGGAGCTTTTCTGCCAGGGCCATGCCCACCGCGTTGGCAATACCCTGCCCCAGCGGGCCGGTAGTGGTTTCCACGCCGGGCGTTATGCCATGCTCGGGGTGACCGGCCGTCTTGCTGTGCAGTTGCCGAAAATCCTTCAGCTCCTGCAGCGGCAGTTCATAGCCCGTGAGGTGCAGCAACGAGTACAGCAACATCGACGCGTGGCCGTTGGAGAGCACGAAACGGTCGCGGTCTGCCCATTGCGGGTTGGCCGGGTTGTGCCTGAGGTGCCTGCCCCAGAGAGCAACAGCCATATCGGCCATTCCCATAGGAGCACCGGGATGGCCGGAGTTAGCTTGTTGAACGGCGTCCATGGCCAGGGCGCGGATGGCGTTGGCCATGAGAGATGCATTTGCCATGCGAATAAACTCCGGGGAATAGCGAAAAAATAAGCAGTGCTGCGCCCGCGTTATGCGAACGCAAACCGCCGATTTTACCGGCCGCGGCCAAACCCGGCAGAAAAACGCACCGAGCGCCTAACAGAGGACCTGTGCGATCTGAGCTTGAGAACAAGCTCGGAACCTTCTCGCCAGGGATGACCTGCCAGCGCAAATCCGTAATAAAGTCTTGCAAGAGATACTCTGCATAACCCTCGCAAGTTGGTGGTAGTGCGGATCGCCCGAGGCCGCGCTGCCACAGACCGCAGGGAGTTGTGCAGAATACCTCTATACCTGTGCTCTGCCATTCAGAGTGACCGGGGCAAACCCATGAGACTCAACACCCCTCCTACGTCGCCCGCCCCTGCCGTGCGCGCCATGATTCTGGCCGCTGGGCGTGGCGAGCGCATGCGTCCGCTGACCGACCACACACCCAAGCCGCTGCTGGAAGTGCGAGGCAAGCCGCTGCTGCAGTGGCCGCTGGAAGCCCTGTTGCGAGGCGGTATTTGCGACATCGTCATCAACACCGCATGGCTGGGCGAGCAGATTGAGCAACGCTTTGACACCTTGCCTGCAACAGCGAACACTCCGAAGGCAGCCCCGGGCGAGTGCGCCGGGATCCGGTTTTCCTCAGAGGAGCGCGACTTCGGTTATGCACTGGAAACCGCAGGCGGCATTGCCCGCGCCCTCCCCATGCTCACGCCGCGCGAGGAAGACGTTTTCTGGGTAGCCGCAGCAGACATCTTCGCCCCCGATTTTTCGTATACCCGCGAGCGCGCGCTGCGCTTTGCCGCCAGCGGCAAACTGGCCCATCTATGGCTGGTACCGAACCCGCCCCACAACCCGGGTGGAGATTTCGCCATTGGCAACGACGGCTTGGCGTTGAACGAAGCCCCTGCCGGCGGACAAAAGCACACCTTCAGCGCCATCGCCCTCTATCGCCGGCAGCTTTTTGAGCAGCCCTGGTGCACCATACTTCCCGGCAACCCGCAAGGCACCGCTGCGCCACTGGCGCCGTTGCTGCGCAAAGCGATTAACGCGAGCCTGGTCAGCGCAGAGCTCTACCAAGGCCCCTGGACAGATGTCGGCACGCCCCAGCGACTGGCAGAGCTCAACGCAGCTGGCAGATAACGCGCCAATCTTTCAGGCGCCCCCTGGGACCGCCAAGCTCCAGCTTGGCCCTCTTGCCCTCGACGAACGCCGCTATTGCCAAGCTGGAGCTTGGCGGTCCCAGGCAAGGCACCTCTCAGCCCAAAGCCCCTGCACGAAACAAAGGCGCGACGAAAGATCCGAAAAGGCGAGAATCTCCATCATCCAGCACGCTTGAAGCACCAAACATGACAACCTCCCCCTACGCCACTCGTCGCGCCCGCCTGGCTGCCGAAATGACCCGACTCGGCGGCGCTGATTCGGTCGCCATCATTCCCACGGCAACAGTTCACCCGCGCAACCGCGACAGCGATTTCCTCTATCGCCACGACAGCTACTTCTATTACCTCACCGGCTTCACGGAGCCTGATGCATGGCTGGTGCTCACGGGCGACGGCCGCAGCACACTTTTCTGCCAGCCCAAAGACCTGGAGCGCGAGATCTGGGACGGCATTCGCCTAGGTCCTGAAGCAGCACCCGCCGCTCTGGGTGTTTATGAAGCGCATTCGGTCAACGAACTCAGCGAACGTCTGCCCAAGCTCCTGGAAAACAAAGCCACTGTCTGGTACCCCTTTGCCACCCACCCGGGGCTTGAAGGGCGCATCGACGGCTGGCTGCAGAAGGTGCGCACCCGGGTCCGCTACGGTGCACTGGCGCCTGAGACACAAAGAGATGCGTGCGCAATCCTCGACGAAATGCGCCTGATTAAAGACGCACACGAGCAGGACATCATGCGCCGCGCGGCCAGCATCAGCGCTGGCGCGCACATTCGCGCCATGCAGCGTTCTGCCACCATGCTCCGCGCCGGCCAGGACGTGCGTGAATATCACCTCGACGCCGAACTGCTGCACGAATTCAGGCAGCACGGCTCACAGTACCCCGCCTACGGCAGCATCGTGGCCGCCGGCGCCAATGCCTGCATCCTGCACTACCGCGCCGACGCCGCCCCCATTCGCGACGGCGAACTGGTGCTGATCGACGCGGGCTGCGAGCTCGACGGTTACGCCAGCGACATTACCCGCACCTTCCCCGCCAACGGAAAATTCAGCGGACCGCAGCGCGCGCTTTACGACCTGGTGCTGGCCAGCCAAGAGGCTGCGATTGCGGCCACCCGCCCAGGCGCTCGCTTCAACGACCCGCATGAAGCCACCGTCAGGGTGCTCACACAGGGCATGCTCGACCTCGGCCTGCTCGACAAAAACAAGCATGGCACCGTGGACGACGCCATCGCCGGCCGCCACCATTTCATTCACTACATGCACCGTACCAGCCACTGGCTGGGCATGGACGTGCACGACTGCGGCAGCTACGTGGAGCCCACCGAAATCGGGCAAGTCAGCGAGCGAATCGACCCCCTCTCGGGAGAAGTCATCAAAGACCGCCCCAGCCGCATCCTGCGCCCTGGCATGGTCTTGACCATCGAGCCCGGCATCTACGTTCGACCGGGCGAAGGCGTGCCCGAGGAGTTTTGGAACATCGGCATCCGGATCGAGGACGACGCCATCGTGACCGAAACCGGCTGCGAGTTGATCACCCGCGGAGTGCCTGTGGATGCGGATGAGATTGAAGCGCTGATGGAGGCACCCTGACCCCAGACTGAAATCCGGCAGAACCTGCCCCCATGGAGTTCCCTTAGGATCGCCAAGCTCCAACTTGGCAACAGCAGCGCTCGCCGAGGACAAGAAGGCCAAGCTGGAGCTTGGCGGTCCCAGAGATCAGGCACTGGAGTTGACGCTGGTTTCATTTGACTTCAATGGCAATCATTGGTCAAACTCTTTCCCGCTGGATGGACGGGTAGATGCGCTCCCAGGAGGCGCAGCGGCGCATAAGCGTTGGCTGACCGTGTTCAAGTCCCGCGCCCACCATCCAGCAACTTCCATAAGGCTTTAACCTGGATCCGGCAGTTGGACGCGCCCGAGCAGGTCGTCATCGGGTGCGCTGGCAAGACGTGAGGACGCGGCAGGCTCGAGCCTGCAAGAACGAGCAACGCCGCCAGCGTGCCCGAGGGCGACCTGATCGGGTGCGTAGCGCTCTCAGCCGCAGCCGGCCGCCCAAACAGGTGAGCGTTATAGGAGCATCGAAATTGAGTGTCCACGCGGCTTTTTTGGAGATTGCAAGCGGTCAACTGCCGGATCAAGGTTAAATAGGCGGAGACCATTCCCGAACCCCTACCTCCGGCGCAGCCGGGGAGGGACTGATTGACGGTAACTTTAATCGCTTATTTGATCAGTATATTGACCAAATTATTATATTTTGGTCAAATAAATGCTCATATGATCGACACAAGCCTCAATCGCGTTCTGGAGCGCCAGCTCCTGCTGCAACTGGGTGATCGGCTAAGGGTTCTGCGTAAAGCACAACAATTGGGAACGGTCGAGGTAGCCGCGCGTGCCGGCATAACCCGCAACACCTTGCGCGCCATTGAAACGGGGGACCCGGCACCCTCCATCGGCAATTATTTGCGCGTCATGTCAGTCCTGGGCATCAGCGGGGATTTGGCGCTGCTGGCTAGCGACACATTCCAGCCAGCACCGGCAGGCTCTGCCGCAGCACGATCTCGCCGCGCGGCACCAATTGTGCAAGTTCATGTCTCTGCGGATCAAGCCAAGCACCAGCTTCAGGATTTGCAGAGCCTGGCACTGCACGAAGAAGCCGTGCGGCTTGCCAAGGCAAACCCTGCCTTAGTGGGCGAGGCCCAAGACACTCTTCAGCGCTGGCTCTCGGAGGGCAACTCCCGCTCCGCGGCCTTATGGCACGAATGGGTGGACATTCTCCAGGCAGGCCACTGGCGCAAGGTGCTGGGGCCCACTCGTCATGCCCAACAATTACGCCAAGCATCGCCTCTCGTCACCATTCTTCCAGATGAAATTCGCCAACGCATTTTGCAGCAGGTGAGCGACCTGAAAAGTGGGGTCTCCATCAGCAACCAACTCAGCTAGTCCTTATGACCGGAGAAGGATCGTGAATTCTGCATAGGGCTGATTGAGCACGGCTACGTCGCCCCCGCATCACTGCTAGAACTAGTACCAACCATGCCTATCGACAACGCTATGCAGCGCACATTGCGCGCAACGATTCGGCGATGGGCGAAAGCCGCTGAGAATTGATGAATTATTGTGATCTGACCCTGATTTCCATTGTGATCTGACCCTGATTTCCCCACGGCGGAACCTGCCCCCATGGAGTTCCCTTGGGATCGCCAAGCTCCAGCTTGGCAACAGCAGCGCTCTCCGGGGGCCAGAAGGCCAAGCTGGAGCTTGGCGGTCCCAGGAGGGCAAGCAACTGATTTGCAGCACGATCTATCTGTCCGGCAAATCTGACGTGTCAGAAACTTACCCGCCACCCGACGGGATCGCCACCAGTTTCACGCCGAGTGCGGCACACACGCGAGCCACTGTTTCAAACCTGGGGTGTGCGCCAGGCCGCAGCGCCTTGTAGAGTGACTCTCGCCCAATGCCTGACGCCTTGGCAATGTCATTCATGCCTCGCGCTCTGGCAATCGTGCCCAGCGCCTGAGCCAGTGCGCCAGTGCGCCAGTGCGCCAGGGTTATTTTCTTCCAGTACCACCGTCAGATAAGCGGCAATATCCCCCTCATCTTGAAGATGTTCCGCCGCGTCGAAACGAGGAAGCGAAGAAATTTTGATGGATTTCTGTGCATTCATAACTTCAATCCTCCAATGTGGCTGCAAGTGCCTTCGCCGAAGCGATGTTGTATTCGATTGGATACAAGAATGTCAAACTGCGATTAGCGTCAGACAACTCGCGCTTCCTCGCCCCGTCACCGCCGGGATTCCGGGAAACCAGACCAACTATTAGAACTACCCCGTTTTCTTCAGAAAGAGCCGATGTCCACCTTGGGATCGCCAAGCTCCAGCTTGGCAACAGCAGCGCTCGCCGGAATCAGGAAGGCCAAGCTGGAGCTTGGCGGTCCCGAGAGGGCGAGAAAGAACTTCCCGAAAAGTTGAGCCATATCGCACAGGCGCCCCATATCGTCTTGAATAAAAGACATTTTTGATTAAAAATGCAAAATTCGTCTTGAATTCAGGACAATTATGTCTTCTGCCCTCCCCATCCGCACCCTCGCCGATCTCGGCCAATCCGTCCGTGCCGCCCGTCAGGCAGCTGGGCTACAAGCTACCCAGGTCGCTCGAAAGGCCGAACGCAGTAGAGACTTGCTGCATCGGCTCGAAACTGGCAAGGACGTCACCACAAGCGCATTGATCGACGTGCTGCGTGCCATGGGTTACACCATTCGTCTCGAAAGGCTTGGGCTTCCAACACTGGATGAAATGCGCCAGCGATTCGCCGAAGACGACGAATGACTCCATGACCGAAAAAATAAAACTCCTTCATGTAGAAGTCGCTGGCGCGCTCGCCGGGCAGTTGCTGCAGCAATCCGGCTACGAATTCCGCTACCTCTCGGCCGACGATGAGCAACCTGTGGCCGGATTGCTCATGCCGCCTACGAAACTCACCTGGACAGACGGCGACCTCTTTCCGGTCATAGACCAGAACTTGCCGGAAGGAGATCTGTTCAACCGGCTGCGCGAGCGCTTCCCCAAACAAGCCATGACCGCCATGCGCCTGCTCGCACTGATCGGCAGAAATGGCATTGGTCGGCTCGGATTCTTGACAGTAGACGCCCCACAGCCTCCTGCAGCCGTCCCCATTTCTCGCGAAACGCTCCTCGGCACCCCCTTCTCCGATAAAGTCTTCGACGACCTCATCACCGCCTACCTATCCACGGGCAGCGGCGTAGCAGGCATGCAGCCCAAGATCATGGTGCCCGACCGAGCTACGGTGCCAATCCCCAACCTGATCGTCAAAACCGCCAGTTCCGCTCACCCTGGGCTTGCCGCCAACGAATATCTGTGCATGACCGCGGCCAAGCGCGCAGGCATTGACACCGCCCACGTTGACTTGAGCCACGACGGCCAGATGCTGCTGGTGGACAGGTTCGATCTAACCGCGAACGGTGAGCGGTACGGCTTTGAAGATGTAGCGTCCTTGATGGGGCTGCGCGTACGAGACACTTTGTCCGAACGCAAGTACCACGGCAGCTACCAGAAAGTGGCTGAACTATTGGGTCTTATTACGGGGTCGCAACAAGACCTGCATCGTTTTTTTGAACAGTTGGCATTCTCAGTGATGGTGGGCAATGGCGATGCCCACCTGAAGAATTTCGGCGTTCTGTATGAAGGCGTGGCCGACAACATACGTCTTTCGCCCATGTTCGACGTGGTTACCACGCGAATCTACCGCTACCAGCGCTCGCCCGGCGGCCCTGAACTGGAAGACCACACCATGGCCCTGCGCCTGCTCTCTGGCAAATCCCAACGCTCAAAAACTTACCCACTGCCCGAAGAGCTGATTCGCTTCGGACGCGATGTCTGCCAAGTGGCGCAACCAAACCAGATCTTTGACCGCATCGCACAAGCCATGTCCGAAACTCTGCAGTCAAGCCGCACCGACGAGCGCATTTCCGCCGACCTACGGGAAAAAATGCAAACTGTCTGGCAAGCCGGAATGAAATATGCGTGACTGCCCCATTGGCCCCAGGGCGTAGAGTGCAGGAATTCCACAACCCGCTTCATGCGCACCACCACTCCGGACCATCAAGGAAAACCAAAATGCATGTGCTCGTCACCGGCGGAGCTGGCTACATTGGGTCTCACACCTGCCTATGCCTTCTGGAAGAAGGCTTCAGCGTCACGGTTATAGACAATTTTTGCAACAGCTCCCCCGAGGCCTTGCGACGCGTTCAGGCCTTGGCAGGCCGCAGCCTGACCTTGATCAAGGGAGATGTGCGGGACGCCGCCACGCTAGACGCAGCGTTTGCCGGCCCACGCATTGATGCCGTCATCCATTTTGCGGGGCTAAAGGCCGTAGGCGAATCCGTCGCCGAGCCTATGCTGTATTACGACAACAACGTGGCAGGCACCTTTAACCTGCTGCAAGCCATGCAGCGCGCCAAAGTTTCCACCGTGGTGTTTTCATCATCAGCCACGGTCTACGGAGACCCCGCCCCCGAAGACCTGCCTTTAGAAGAAACGTCTCCGACTGGCATCACCCACAGCCCCTACGCCACCAGCAAATGGATGGTTGAGCGCTGCCTGGCAGACCTGCACACGGCGCAACCGCAGTGGCGCATCGCCCGCCTGCGCTATTTCAACCCCGTGGGTGCCCACCCCAGCGGCCGCATTGGCGAAAACCCCAGCGGCACACCCAACAACCTGATGCCATTCATCAGCCAGGTAGCCTGCGGCACCCGGCCCATGCTCTCGATTTTTGGCGGAGACTACCCCACGCATGATGGCACTGGCGTGCGCGACTACATTCATGTCATGGACTTGGCTGAAGGCCATGTAGCCACACTCAAGTACCTGGCAAACCGCCCAAATGGCGACCTGCTCACGCTGAACCTGGGCACTGGCCAAGGCTGCTCTGTACTGGACGTGGTTAAAGCCTTTGAAGCCGCCAGCGGCCAGACGGTGCCGTACCAAATCGTCGCCCGCCGGCCCGGCGATGTGCCGGCCTATTACGCCGACTCCACTCAGGCCCAAGAGCTGCTGCACTGGAAGGCCAAGCGCACCCTGCACGACATGTGCGCCGACACCTGGCGCTGGCAAGCGGCCAACCCAAAAGGCTACGCCAGTGAGTAGCTTCACCGGCGTGCGAGATACTTGCATGATCCTTCTTGTGCCCACAAACCAAGCGTGTCGCCATGTATCCAACACAGTTCAATCAAGCGAGGCACGCTTCCCTCTGGTGTAGGAGCGGCTTTAGCCGCGAAGGGCTTCGTTGCTGAAAAGGTCACCATTCGCGGCTAAAGAGGGTGTCGCAAAACGGCCTCGTTCTTCTTCCCTCTCCCTCCGGGAGAGGGCCAGGGTGAGGGCAGCGGCGCATGATCTGAGACTGTCTTTGGACGCGCTCCCTCACCCCAACCCTCTCCCGAAAGGAGAGGGGGCAATCGCCACTGCTGCACCAACCACTTTAACGACAGCCTCTAAAGCCGCTCCTACAAAGATAGCAACAACCCCCATACCAAAAAGCATTGCCGCCACATGCCTGCCTCCACCCACGTGAATGAACCCCTTGCCTCCCTGCAAGAACGCATAGCCAACCAGCAGGCCATTGTGGGCATCTACGGCCTTGGCTACGTAGGCCTACCACTGGCCCTGCGCTTTGCCGAAGTCGGCCTGAAAGTCATCGGCTTTGACATAGACCCCAAAAAGGTGGAGCTTCTCAACTCCAGCCAAAGCTACATAGAGCGCCTGACACCCGAACTCATACAAGCCGCTAGAAGCCGCGGCTTTGAGGCCACCGGCGACTTCACCCGCACCCGTGAGGTAGATGCCCTCATCATCTGCGTGCCCACACCGCTCAACGCCCACCGCGAGCCGGACCTGAGCTTCATCATCAACACCATTGAAGCCGCCCTGCCCCACATGCGCACAGGCCAGCTTGTAAGCCTGGAAAGCACCACCTGGCCCGGCACCACAGAAGAAATATTAGCCCCCCGCCTGCGCGCGCAGGGCCTGAACCCCGGTGAAAACTGCGCGCTCGTCTTCTCGCCCGAGCGTGAAGACCCCGGCAACCCGCACTATGGCACCAAGAATATTCCGAAGGTCATCGGCGGCAGCACGCCAAGCTGCCTGGCGCTGGGCACCGCCCTGTACCAGCACGCCATACAAACCATGGTGCCCGTCAGCAGCACCCGCGCCGCAGAAATGACCAAGCTGCTGGAAAACATTCACCGCAGTGTGAACATAGGCCTGGTCAACGAAATGAAAATCGTGGCCGACAAAATGGGAATCAACATCCACGAGGTCATAGAAGCCGCCGCCACCAAACCCTTCGGTTTTGTGCCGTACAAACCCGGCCCCGGCCTGGGCGGCCACTGCATCCCCATCGACCCGTTCTATTTAACCTGGAAGGCCCGCGAATATGGAGTCAACACGCGCTTCATAGAGCTGGCCGGCGAAATCAATCATCACATGCCCCACTGGGTGGTCGGCAAAATAGCCGATGCCCTGAACGACCGGGGCAAGCCCATCAAAGGCAGCCGCATACTGGTGCTGGGCCTGGCCTATAAAAAGAACATAGACGACACGCGCGAAAGCCCCGCCGTGGAAATCATGGATCTGCTGCAAGCCAAGGGCGCCCACATTGCCTACAGCGATCCGCATGTGCCCGTGTTTCCGCGCAAGCGCGACTACCATTTTGATCTTAAGTCTGAGCCGCTAAATGCAGATACGCTCGGCCGCTATGACTGCGTGGTACTGGCCACCGATCATGACGGGTTTGACTATGCGATGCTGCAAAGCCACGCGGCGCTGATTGTGGACACAAGAGGGCGATTCAAGGCGGGTGGCAATACCGTGGCGGCCTGATCGGCCCCTCAAGCTACCCCTCAAGCTACCCCTCAAGCTACCCCCCCAAGTCGCTACCCTCCCACACGCGCAGCAAGAAGCAGGCAATAGGTGGTCGGTAGTGTGGCTCCCTGACACAGCGCTGGCGGATGTGCAGCGTCTGTTAGCAGGATAAAAACACACATCGACCGAAACTTGGTATCATCAGATCATACAATTCGGCATGACGCGTGACGCTGCCCTTGACACCCTGCTTGATCTGAACGGGTCAATTCTTGACCAAGGAAATGGTTACTGGATCAAGCTGGAGGCATGGAAAGTTGTCGCAACTGATCAAATTCCGCATGGCGTTCGATATTCGCTTACGCTTCATGAGCCTTATGGGCGCCGCATCTTGGGTTATGACAATGCTCACTCAGTCAAGCCTCCTAAGAAGTTCAAGTACGCGGGTCACATAGTGGCGTTCGATCACAAGCATCGACATGCGATCGACAAGGGCGTGCCTTACGAGTTCAAGGACGCCCAGCAATTGCTGGAAGATTTTTTCGCGGACGTAGACCGCGTTTTACTGGAGTTGAGGAAGCCATGAAATCCTTTGTGATTGGCATCATGCCCCAAGACCAGATTCGCAAGCGTGTATTGGCCATTGCGCGCGGCGACTACAAGCCCAAACCGAGCGAACCGAAAATCTGGTTTACTTCGATGAAGTCGCTGGCCGAGGTGCTAAGTGACGAGAATCGAGCATTGCTGCGCGTTATTGCCGAGACTGCGCCAGAATCCATTTCTGCGCTAGCGCATACCACCGGGCGCAAACCGGGCAATCTTTCACGCACGCTCAAGACCATGTCCAACTACGGCATAGTCGACTTGAAACGTGAGCGCAACCTCGTACGACCCATTGCAAAGGCGACCGAGTTTCGGATTGTTGCCGCATAAAGTAATGCTAGGAACAAGGCGTCTTTTTGCAGCCAATAGCCCAGCTATTGACAAGAAAGGCAACGCAGCCGATCACCCGAATTCGTGTTGCCACCGACCGCGGGAATTTACGTAGCGCATCCTCGAACGCTACGGAAAATATCGCCCCCGTTCGCGACTCAGATTGTTTGGCTTCGGGCAGGCATTGCCAGACGCTAGAACTTAGCTTGACCAAAGAGCGGTCTGTAGCTATATTGAGCTCTAAATATGGAGCCAATTATGGAAACCATCCTTACTGACGTCGTGGTGAGCATGTCCGAGTTCAAAAAGAACCCGGCTGCCGTACTAAGGGAAGCCAACAACCGACCTGTCGCAGTGCTCAACCACAATCGAGCCGCCTTCTACATGGTCGAGCCGCACCTCTTCGAGGCCATGCTGGAGGAACTCGCTGACCAGGACCTGTATCGCAAGGCGGCCAGTCGCCTGGCAGAGAAGGCACGGGCTATCGAGGTGGACATTGACGACCTCTGAAGGAAAGCAGAAGCAGAAGCACAAATACAAGCTTCGCTTCATGCCCGAGGCCCTTGAAGAATGGCGTAATTTGGACGGCTCTGTTCAGGCCAATCTCAAGAAGCTTCTTGCCAAAAGACTCGACAACCCTCGCGTTCCCGGCGGAGAACTACACGGACCCCTTGCAGGGTGCTACAAGATAAAGTTACGGCAGCAAGGCGTCCGGCTGGTGTACTCTGTGGAGGACGACTACTTGTTGGTAACCGTGGTGGCCGTCGACAAACGCGAAGACGGGGTAGTCTACGAGTCCGCCATTGCACGCCTATCTGCTGCGGCCGCTGCTCTCACCAAAGCGCTGCGGAACAAGCTCACAAAGTAGCTTGTGTATTGATCGAGAATAGAGCCGAACTATCTCATCATATGGAACGGGGCTAGAGTCGGGGCTAGAGTCGGGGCTAGAGTCGGGGCTAGAGTCGGGGCTAGAGTCGGGGCTAGAGTCGGGGCTAGAGTCGGGGCTAGAGTCGGGGCTAGAGTCGGGGCTAGAGTCGGGGCTGGCCGCCAAGATCGTTCAGCACCTCGGCACGCAAATGACCGCCGGAAAGGCAGAACTGGCCAAAGCCCTGGGACATGTTTCGGTGTCGGGCGCACTACACAGGCAAACTCGAAGACTGCTGGATGCCGGAATCATCGAGATGACCATTCCTGAAAAACCACAGAGCCGCTTGCAGCGCTACCGCTTAACGGCTGCGGGCCTGCGCTTAGCAAACACAGGGAGGCAAGTATCGTGACCACCAATAGCAACAGTCTGCCTGGCGACCTGCAGTCCGCGGTGGGTTGGGGCATCCGACCCGACATCGACAATACGCACCAATCGCCTGCCGTGGAAATCATGGATCTACTTCCTGAAGAGAGGATGCACGATCATCGTCCTGCTGTGCGGCGGTGACAAAAGCACGCTAGCGAAGGACATCAAGGCTGCAAAGCGCCTGGCTGAAGCATGGAGCGAATGAATTGGCTGAAAAACTGACTACCTATGATCCCGACGTGGACCTGACTTCTGACGAAGCCATTGCGATCTTCATGGCGGAAGCGTTCCAGACGAATGACGCCGGCTATATCGCGCATGCGCTGGGGGCCGTCGCGCGTGCCAAGGGAATGGTCCAGATTGAAGGGCAAACCGGGCTTTCCCGCGAGCAGCTTTACCGCTCTTTCAGCGAGAACGGCAACCCGACTCTATAGACGACTCTGGCGGTCATGAAAGCCCTGGGTATCGAGCTGACCGCCAACCATCTGGCGCGAGGTGTGCACACCAGTCACCCCCAAGCCACCCCAAAAGTCGCAGCACTACTCCACGCGTTACACGGACCCCTTGCAGGGTGCTACAAGATAAAGTTACGGCAGCGAGGCGTCCGGCTGGTGTACTCTTTGCAGGATGACCACTTGTTGGTAACGTGGCCGTCGACAAACGCGAGGACCGGGTAGTCTAGGAGGCCGCCTTTGCACGCCTATCTGCTGCGGCCATGGCGCTCACCAAAGCGCTGCGGGAAAGGCTCGAAAGTAGCGTGTATGTTGATCCAGAATAGAGCCGGAATATCTCAGCATCGGGAACAGAAACTGAAGGCTTCACGCCAACTGATGTGTGAAATCCTGTGCCTCAAATGAACACTCCAAACATTCTTATTGCCGGTGCTGGCTTCGCCGGCAGCGTTGTAGCTCGCGAACTGGCCGACGCCGGCCACAAAGTCCACGTCATCGACAGGCGCCCTCACATCGCCGGTAACGCGTACGACGAATACGATGCGCACGGCGTACAGGTTCATCGCTACGGACCGCACATTTTTCACACCAACAGCGAGCGCGTTTGGAACTACCTTTCACGCTTTACCGACTGGCATTCCTACGAACATCGCGTGCGCGGCGTGGTTGGTGGCAAGCTCTACCCATTCCCTATCAACCGAGACACACTCACCCAGCTGTACGGACTGAATCTGGACGAAGCTGGTGCAGCAGCCTACTTCGAGCAAGTACGAGAGCCGCGAGAGCCCGTGCGAACTAGTGAAGATGTCGTGCTCAACAGCGTGGGGCGTGACCTTTACGAGAAGTTCTTTCTCAACTACACGCGCAAACAATGGGGCATGGATCCGTCGCAGCTCAAGGCCGGGGTGGCCGCGCGCATTCCGGTACGCACCAACACAGACGACCGCTATTTCACAGACACCTTCCAGGCCATGCCGCTGCAAGGCTACACGAAGATGTTCGAGCGAATGCTCGATCACCCCAACATCAACGTGGAACTGGGCGTAGATTTCTTTGATGTGCGCCAGCGCGGCGGGTTTGACCACGTGGTCTACACAGGCCCGATTGACACCTATTTTGGTTATTGCTTCGGGCCACTGCCCTACCGCTCACTACGCTTTGAGCATGAGCATCTGCCGGGTGTGGAGCAGTTTCAGCCAGTGGGCACCGTGAACTACCCGAACGATCACGCTTACACACGCATCACGGAGTTCAAACACCTGAAGGGCCAGCAGCACTCAGGCACTTCCATCGTGCGCGAGTACCCGCAGGCTGAAGGTGACCCATACTACCCTATACCTAGCGACGAGAATGAGGCATTGTTTCAGCGCTACCAGGCGCTGGCGGAAGCTGAGGCCGGTGTCACCTTCGTGGGGCGGTTGGCGGAGTATCGCTACTACAACATGGATCAAGTGGTGGGCGCGGCACTGGCAGCAGCACAGCATCTGCGGTCACGAGAGTTGAGGAAGCCATGAAGTCCTTTGTGATTGGCATCATGCCCCAAGACCAGATTCGCAAGCGTGTATTGGCCATTGCGCGCGGCGACTACAAGCCCAAACCGAGCGAACCGAAAATCTGGTTTACTTCGATGAAGTCGGTGGCCGAGGTGCAAAGTGACGAGAATCGAGCATTGCTGCGCGTTATTGCCGAAACCGCGCCAGAATCCATTTCTGCGTTAGCGCAACCACCGGGTGCAAAATCGTTCATCATCTCTGCACGCGCACAACAGCCGGAAAAGCAAAACTGGCCAAGGTCCTCGGACATACTTGCGGCATATTCCTTGCATATCATGCAAAATGAGTACAAGCAGAGATTGAGCTTAATAAAGAATAAAGCGCCTCACACCGAGCCGAACGCAAAATAACAGAACACTAATGGATGAATGAAAGCAGGGCGTCATTTTTTCGCCACCCCGTGACTAAACTAGATCACTATAGATTGAAGGTCAGCACGCCAAAAATCCCTGAAGTGCGAGTGAGCATCTATACTTTTTTATTCTCCACATAGCTCGCCATTTTTAATAAATTGTGGCGGAAGAGTAATGCGCATTATGAGATCAACTATTGTGTTTCTTAGTCGTCATGTTTGACACGCTGAAGAAAGTTTGGGCGCTTTTCTTGCCCTCCGAACAGCGCAAAGCGGTTTGGATGCTGCTGCTCGCGCTGTTAATGGCTATAGCCGAAACCGTGGGCGTTGTGTCGATAATGCCCTTCCTATCGGTACTAGCAAGACCCAGCATTATTCAGGAAACCCCTTGGCTGTATGCGGTCTACATTCGCCTTGGGTTTACTGAGCCGCGCAGCTTTATCACGGTGCTCGGGTTGACCTCCATTGCACTCGTCATAGCCTCGTCAGCTTTCAAAACAGTTACGCAACACCTACTCAACCGATTCGTTCATCTTCTGCGGCATTCCATCAGCAGCAGGCTTATGGCACGCTACTTGAGTCAACCCTATGAATTTTTTTGACTCGGAACAGTGCAGAGTTGTCCAAGAGCATCCTCGCTGAAGTAGACATGCTGATGGGAAACCTGATTCAGCCTATGTCGCAAGTGATCGCACAATCGATCATAGTGCTAGCCATGTTGACACTGGTATTTATCTACAACCCCTGGATGGCACTCGCAATCGTGTTGGTCTTGGGGACACTTTACGGAGCGATCTACGGCTTGGTGCGTCAGCGCCTCCGGCACATGGGCACCGAGTTACAAACCGTAAACAAGGAGAGATATCAAAGCTGCAATGAAGCACTGCACGGCATTCGCGAGATCAAGGTGATGCATGCTGAAAATAGCTACCTGCAGCGCTATGCCCAGGCCTCCCGCACGCAAGCTCGGCACATGGCCGCCGCAGATACGCTCAGCCAGACTCCACTCTATCTGGTTGAAGCAATTGGCTATACCGGCTTAATCATCATCGCTTTGAGTCTACTGGCTCAAAAAGGAGACATTGCTCAAGTCCTCCCTGCATTAGGACTCTATGGATTTGCAGCGTACCGCATGCTCCCTGCGGCACAGGTCATGTACCGCGGCTTTACCCGGTTCCAGTTTGCGTCTGCTGTACTGGATCACTTGCATCAGGGCATGGCTCTTCGCGAGCATCCGCTAAGAACCTGCCCTCCGCAAGCGCTACCGGTTCGCACAGAAATCCGCCTGCAAGGAATTCACTACGCATACCCGGCAAGCCAAGACAGGCCGGTTCTAAAAAATTTCAATTTGGTGATTCCAGCCAACACCTGCATCGGAATTGCGGGAAAGAGTGGAGCCGGCAAAAGCACGGTCATGGACATTCTGCTTGGCCTGCTCGAACCCCAACGTGGAATACTCAGCGTAGATGGCACAGCCATCACACAAAATAACGCAGTAGCTTGGCAGCGCGCTATTGGCTACGTGCCACAACATATCTACATAGCAGACGGCAGCGTTGCGGAGAACATCGCCTTCGGCCTGCCAAAGCAGCGGATCAATATGCATGCCGTAGAACGAGCCGCACGAATCGCTCAAATTCACAAGTTCGTGACCGAAGAATTGCCTCAAGGGTACGACTCAATGGTGGGAGACCGGGGAATTCGACTTTCGGGCGGACAGCGCCAGAGGATAGGAATTGCCCGTGCGCTCTACTGCGACCCTGCTGTCCTTTTTATGGATGAAGCGACCAGCGCTCTGGACGCTGACACCGAAGAAGCACTAAACGTAGCGATTCGTAGCTTATCGGGAAGAAAAACTATAGTGGTCATCGCCCACCGGGAGGCGTCACTCAAAGCATGCGACTTGGTCGTAACATTCAACCCACCTCCCACCTAGTCAATATATGGCGATTCAAGGGCTCTAGCAATGATGATCAAAACTCCAGTTTAGCCAAGTTAGTGTGGTCCAGCGTTACTGAGGAAAATCGAGCCATAAAACAAGAACCGCGAAGAAGATAGTCGCTCATCTCCAAAAAAACACCCTCACAACATTGATGTAGTTCCGAGTTTTATCCTCACAGTAATCGAAAGAGCTGGTAACTGTAGCGACTTCAGTCTGACCAGTTCGTTAGCCCACAAGAAAGTGAAAAACATCTTGCTGAAACCGACCATCGAAGCGCTGCCAAATACGCAGACACTCAAGGCCCTCTGCCCCGCGTCGTCATATCCATGCGCCAATGCAAACATAGAGAAGTAGACGCGGAACACCCCGAGGGGCGGCAGTCATCCAACTTGGTCTTTTCAAGGCCCGCTTCCGTGACACAGTCCAATACACGTTCCCGAAAATTAAACACCAGATCGGGCAGAGGAACTCATAAGTATGAGAACTTGCAATACTACTACACAGCTAAATATACTGTTCGGGTTGAGCAATACATACCACCAAAAAGCATCAACCAAAACAAAACCATCAAAATCAATTCGCATTTACATAAAAGCATCAAGCAACCCCTTTGACATCCACATTCGGCAGATAGAAATCCTGATCAAGTTATCCGCATACCATGCATCTCTATCTTAACAATCTAATGGAGTTACCTAACTTTGGGTGTCGGACTACTGGCCTGGCGCTGGAGCAACTTATCCAAGTAAACAATAAAATATTGAGGATAGACGCATTGGAAAGCGTTAATCACTCAGGTTGGGATGCTTACGCCCGCGGCCCACTGAAACTTGGCGGAATTCTAACGCACAAATTCTACAACCGTGCGTGGCGAACTAGACTATTGATGCCTCGAGCAATGAGGCTCATTGAAGCAATTGACCGATCATTTGGCGCAAAACACGATTACATAACCAGTAATCCGATAGAAAGCCTAGAACTATACAAAACTTTCTCAAAAACCACGCCACGAATCAAATCACTTTCCGACCAACTCGAAAGATCGTCTGGACTTATCATAAATGGCGAAGGTACGCTTATTTTCGGAAAATCAACAAGCAGAGATGCGCTATACATTCTTTTCGCAATCGCTCTTGCGAGAGAAATAAATAAGCCAGTCTACCTCTTAAATGCGATGATAGCGCCTTGCCCTTACAGCGGCGAAGACACCGAGGTAGTTAAAAGTGCAATACCTCTACTAGAGTACTGCCAAACCATCGCCGTTAGAGAGCATCAATCGTATGAATATGTTTCCTCCAAAATAGGAAACTCAAAATTGCGACTTATCCCTGATGCTCTTTTTACGTGGGGAAGCCGCTTTCGAAATTGCCATCGAGCTCTTCAAAAAGAGTGGGAGATTGGATCTTCCTACCCAACCCATGAAGGATTTTCTAATATTTCATTCAACCGCCCCTATGTGTGCATATCCGGAAGTTCGAGCGCATGGCGATATGAACACTCTATCCAACCACAGTTCAAGAAACTTGTGACATCAATTCAAAATTTGGGCTACCCCGTCTTTTGTATTGAGACTTGCGACGGAGACACATTCCTCAAAGAAGTAGCAATCGAGTGCGGCGCTAGATTTATTCCAAAGCACACATCGGTTTTTGCTGCCGCAGGCCTCATCGGCGGAAGCATTGCGTATATTACAGGAAGATACCACCCGTCAATCATCGCAAGCGCTTCAGGTGTACCGTGTATATTCCTATCTTCAAACTCCCATAAAACATCATCAATACAGAAACTACTTGGTTACGATGAAATAATAGAATTTCCTATATGCCCGAACGATAATCAGATATCCGATATCCTAGAGCATCTCGAGAAAATAGCAATGAACCGGGAGAGCATGTCAAGATCCATATTAAATAATTACAACAATCAGTCAGATCTTGCCATGAGTTATAAAAATATTATCGAACAATGAACTTCAGTGCTTAGCATGCCATGGTTTATACAGTAGCGATTATAGTCACCTACAATCGACGCACGCCACTCCTGGCGTGTCTCTCAGCAGTAGCAGGGCAGACACGAAAGGCAGACAAAATCTTAATTATCGATAACGCATCGACAGATGGAACTATTGAAACCCTGGAAAAATCGGGATGGCTGTTACAGCCAAATGTTGAATTAGTTACGCTTGAGAAAAATATCGGTGGAGCAGGTGGATTCCATGTAGGCATGAGACTTGCCTTTCGCGAGGGTGCTGAGTGGTTATGGATAATGGATGACGACTGCATTCCCGAACCAGATTGCCTCAAAAATCTTCTTCGAGCCCCGTTGTTACTCCCTACAAATCTAAGAGATAATATTGGATTTCTCGCATCCAGGGTAATTTGGAAAGATAAAAGTCCATGCTTGATGAATATTCCCGTTCCTCATGGCTTATGGATTGAACCGCACTTTTACTCCAGCAACTTATCGCGTCTAACTGCCTCTTCTTTCGTGTCTATGCTAGTCAGCCGGAAAGCGGTCGTACAGCACGGCCTCCCAGTTAAAGAATTCTTTATCTGGTTTGATGATTCGGAGTTCAGCAGACGAATCTCTAATGAAATGTATTGTTACTTGGTATCTGACAGTGTCGTAACACATGAAACCAGCAGCAATTTTTCGGCCTTAGATTTTCGACAATTGACCCAAGAATCTCTTTGGAAATTTTCCTACGGAATCAGGAACGAAGCAAGCTATCACTTTGAGAAGGACAGCCTCCTCTCTGGTTCTCTTTTCTGCTTAAGAACAATTACCAGAGCAATTCGGCACACGAAAAGCTGGAAACTTAGGTTTGCCGTCGCAAGAGCTTGCTGGAGTGGATTTAGATTTCGCTACACTCGATACATCGAGCACGTGTAAGCATCCTGCCGCGTCAACATTACTCCTACTCATCCAGGAACAGGAATTCCATCCTCCCATCTCCACAACCCCTCAACCCTATAACTAAGGCAGCCTAGGAAGTGAATATCGACATATCGATTATCATCCCAGCTTACAATGTAGAAGATTATATCGGCGACGCCCTTCAGAGCGCATTATCTCAGGAGCCTCCAGTCTCTAGGATAATAGTAGTTGATGACGGCTCATCAGATCGAACTCGGGAGATAGTACGAAACTTCAAAGATCCGCGAATCCGCTACCAATACCAGAACAACCAAGGCCTGGGGCCCGCTCGCAACGCGGGAATCGAACTTGCGGGGTCAGATTTTATATATTTCATGGATGCCGATGACATCCTTTTACCTGGGTTAACCAGTTCATTTAAAGAAGCACTAGAGCGGCACCCAGGCGTAGATCTCTTCGCCTTCTCCGCTATAGACTTCGAACACAAAACAGGCCTCAAGTTACCTAGTAGCGAGTACTTGCAACGAAAGAATGGCGGAATTTTTAAAAATGGAAGATCCTGCTTAATTAGTTCACTAGAGCAAGAGAATTTTCCAGTCTGCGCATTTCTTTATATTTTCAGACGGAAAGTTATAGATTCAAAAGAGCCTCTTCGTTTTCAAAACATAATCCATGAGGATGAGCCTTTTACTCCGGCGCTTTTCATGAGAAGCGGCACCACAATCGTTACTCATCACGTCTACTACCGGAGACGAGTTCGACCTAATTCTATCATGACAAGCCCAGCAGGCGTTCGCAATGTGATTGGGTACCTCCTAACTGCTCAGTGGTGGCTTAGAGCAACGCAATCGCATTCTTCTGCCGAGGAGCGCTTATTCGTTCGACAAGCGACGTTTTTTTATTCACTTGCAATTCAAATATCAGGCCGCGCAAGAGTTCCGATTTCCTACACTCGATCGCTAGTTAAGGAATACATCCCAGAACTCTCACGTTTTGCAATGCTCGACGCAGCCTTGAGCCGTCTTTCGAGGAAGCTCGCCCGATACTTTATCAGCCTCCATACCAGGTTCTTACCCACTGCTAGACATACCAAATCGGTCTAGATGCGCATGCCTTCACCAATTGTCACCGTCATTATCCCTACGCACAATAGACCTGAGCTTCTTTGTCGTGCTGTAGAGAGTGCTTTTCAGGAAATGTCTGACGAAGAAGTCGAGGTTATCGTTGTACCAAACGGTGGGGATTACACTTGTGGAGAATCGCTTTCTAAGTGGTCCGGCAAAGAGAATTTAAGAATCATTCCATCTGAGCCCGCTGATCCTAATGCCGCACGCAATCTAGGCTTATCTAAAGCCAGGGGCCATTTGATACGCTTCCTTGATGACGACGACTACTTGATCCCACAGACGGCCAGGAAACAATATATTGAGCTCCTCGATTCCAATTACAATGTAAGCCTTTATGGAGCTAGAATAGAGGATGAAAAAGGAACCTGCCACGGCATAGCAACGCCCTCCAGCGAAAGTGACTTTGTTGCAATGACCCTGAGCGGAGATTTCTTGGCACTCCCTTTCACCGTCGTTTATAAGAGGGCAATAATTATTGACAAGCGCTGGGGTAGCCCTCTTAGGATTCCGGAAGACGAAGAATGGATGCGAACAATTGCCACTTCAAATCAAGTTTTGCACCTCGCAAAATCGGATGTTGTCGGCGTATGGTTTCAACACAGAGGAGGTAGACTTTCATTCAATAGAGCAAACAACGCTTACTTCAAGAATAAAGCAGACTCCATTCTCAAGACATATAATGCGGTATCGAATGCTGGCCATATGAACGCATGCCGAAAAAAGGCAACCGTGCAAGGATTATGGAAAACCGTCCACGGAGGATTTTACCTCTCCCCTTTATATTGGTCTAGATTTGCAAAGATTGCTTTAACCTTGGACCCTTCCTCACGTCCAGAATTTGACGTTTTTGATAAACTAAGTTTTCTTCCGCCATTGGCTATTGAATGGATGCTTGCACCTAAGCGCATAGCAAACCATGCAGTACGTCTCTTTCGTGAATCCCTGTTCGCTAGAAGCCATATTCGTAAGGTACCCTGAGCTATTCGGACCATCAGAACTCTGTAGCCGCGGTTCTCCTTGGACACAATTGTTCAGTTTTGCTTTCAAGGCGTCTTTTGGCACTAACTTCTCGCACACTCGAATCTCACAAAGTCTCCGTCGATGCCAATGCGGCCGCTGACGGAACCGTTGCGGCTCTTCGATCCCAACAGTTGTTTGACGCATAGGCTTTTGGGTTGGTGGTACTTCCTGCGGACTCTGGAGTCTCAGGCGGCTTCGCTGCCGGTTTACAGCATGCACTCGATTCAGGACCCGATTGAGAGTGGATGACCGATGCTGACGCCGAGCCCCATCTCGAGGCCTTAGAGAAGCTTATGGAATTTACCTCCGATCCTTCCACGATAGATGATTCACTGGCAGTCCATGCTTATGAAGCTTCTTGGTTGACGACTGTGCTTTACCTTCCACTAGACGATGTGGAGAATTCCAAAGATATTGCGAGGTGAGACAGAGTTCGGTCGCTCCTTTTTCTTGAATTCCTTGCCCATTGAAAAAATGGTAGAACAAATCGGTTTACCCCACGCGGACTATTTCATAGCAGCAGATGATGTTGAATGCTGCGTCCGCGCGCATCGCGACGGTGCGGACTTAATGATCGTTGGGCTAGGCCGCGTCGATCACCCAAAGCCGCGCCCATTTATGGCGATGGTCCTATGGAGAACTTTGACATGCTTGGCGCCCCCTTGGGAAAGATACTACGACATCCACAACCGTCTCCTCATTTCTCGCAAGCATTTTGAAATCAAGTTCTTGACGCAGACCATCCCCGGCCCTTTTTGTTCGGTTTCTTACTGCGTTACTGACAGAACCGAATAAGATGGCACAGTCCTGCTTTTTTCGGCAGCTTCTTCAATGGTGTGCTCGGGCTTAAGGGAAATCGGCACGATAAGTGGGACATTAAGTTTTGAGAGCTAGATGACAACTTCAACCATTCTTATCGCCGGTGCTGGCTTTGCCGGTAGCGTTGTTTCCCGCGAACTAGCTGACGCTGGCCATAAAGTTCACGTCATCGACAAGCGCTCTCACATCGCTGGCAACGCCTTCGATGAGTTTGATGCCCAAGGCGTGCAGATTCATCGCTACGGCCCGCACCTATTTCACACCAACAGCGAGCGGGTGTGGAATTACCTCTCACGCTTTACCCATTGGCACCCCTATGAACATCGTGTGCGTAGCGTGGTAAACGGGAAGCTCTATCCATTCCCGATCAACCGCGACACGCTCAACCAGCTTTACGGGCTAAACCTGGATGAAGCTGGCGCTGCCGCCTACTTCGAGCAGGTACGAGAGCCGCGTGATCCCATTCGCACCAGCGAAGACGTAGTGCTCAACAGCGTGGGGCGGGATTTGTACGACAAGTTCTTCCTCAACTACACCCGCAAACAGTGGGGTATGGAGCCCTCTCAGCTGAAAGCAGGGGTCGCAGCGCGTATTCCGGTACGCACCAACACAGATGACCGCTACTTTACGGACACCTTCCAAGCCATGCCGCTGCAGGGCTACACGAAGATGTTTGAGCGCATGCTCGATCACCCCAACATCACCGTGGAACTGGGTGTAGATTTTTTCGATGTGCGCCAACGCAGCGGGTTTGACCATGTGGTCTACACGGGCCCGATTGACGCCTACTTCAGCCACTGCTTTGGTCCCCTGCCGTACCGCTCATTGCGCTTTGAGCATGAGCATTTTCCTGGTGTGGAGCAGTTTCAACCTGTGGGCACCGTGAACTACCCGAACGATCATGCATACACGCGCATTACCGAATTCAAGCACCTTAAGGGTCAGCAGCATCCGGGTACATCCATCGTGCGCGAGTATCCGCAGGCCGAGGGAGATCCCTACTACCCTATTCCCAGTGAAGATACCGAAGCCCTTTACAAGCGCTATCAGACGCTCGCGGAAGCTGAACCCGGCGTTACGTTCGTCGGTCGACTGGCCGAATATCGCTACTACAACATGGATCAGGTGGTAGCAGCCGCAATGAACGCCGCACAGCGGATCATCGCAGCCTGAGCTTACCAACAGAAAGGCCTCATGATCTCCGTAACAGCTATTGTTGTAACCTACAATCGCCCCGCTTTACTTGCGAGAGCTCTGGATGCGATCGAAGCGCAGACCATTCCTCCCTCCCAATTGCTGGTCATCGATAACGGCTCCGGACCCGAAACCGCTGATGTACTCCAGCACTTTCAAGGCCGAACCTCAATGCCCACGACCGTCACGCGCTCGGATGCAAACCTTGGCGGAGCCGGAGGATTCGCGCTGGGCCTGCAATCTATAGACGTTGCTGACGGACATTGGGTCTGGGTCATGGACGACGATGCCGAACCGACGGAATCTTGCCTGGAACGACTCACCGAACTGATCAACGACAAAGAGAACATCATGGCCGGACCCGCCGCCGTGGGGCACCCGCCCGACCACAATATCTTATGCTGGCCCGCTTCCAAACAGGATGGGAGCACTGTTCGACATCTGACGGACATGCCTAGCTCGCCATTGCCCGTGAAGTCGCTGCCTTTTCTTGGTTTATTGCTGCCTTCGACCGCTATCAACTGCATTGGTCTTCCCGAATCGCGCCTTTTCATATCAGGCGACGACATCGACTTCACAATGCGCGCTCGCAAAGCAGGTTACACGCTGTATCTCCAGCCGACTGCCGTTCTTCGGCACCCTTTACCAGTGCTTCAACCCATAGGCCTACTACACCGAAGAATCTGGCTCCAACGCATCCCAGCGTGGAAGCGATACTTTGAAGTGCGCAACCGCCTGTGGGTAGCCCGCCGTCACTACGGCATAGTGCCACAGCTTGGGGTGCTGTGCGTGACACTCCTGCGCTTCGCGTTCACCATGATCCAAATGCCTGATCGACTTCAACAGGCCAGAGCCTATCTACACGGCATCACTGACGGTATGCTCGGACGGCTGGATCGCCGGCCACTTGGCCCCTAAAGTGCCAAGAATGCATCAACGCCGAGCAATCACATCATGATAAAGACTCGCGTAAGCGCTCACCATCGCGGTCACCGAAAAGCGGTCCTGTGCCGTACGGCGCGCGGCAGCACTCAGGTTCGCTAAAGCGGCCTCATCCGATGACATGTGCCTTGCAGCTGCTACAAATGCCGACACGTCATCGCCCGGGCACACATATCCATCGATTCCATTCGTCACCACTTCCAGCAGTGAAGATTGATCCGACACGATGGCCGGCAAGCCTGCCGCCATGGCCTCCAGCACCGAAAGAGGTAAGCCTTCGAGCCTGGACGGAAACAGCAACGCATCCGCTTCCTGATAGGCCCGCGATACTTGCTGTTGCGACAGCCGCCCAATGCAAACGCAGTTGGCAGGCAATTGCGCCCGCTGATGGGCTCCATGCGCGTCAGCCGTGTATCTCAATTCAAACTCGTTCCCGAGCTGGTGCATGATGGGACCTAGCATGTCGATGCCCTTACGCGAAGACCAGTTGCCTACATAAAGCAGGCGAAAAGGTTTCTGCAGCCTGCGCTTCTGCAAAAGAACGTCTGTCGCCGGGATAGGCACACCGTTGATGATGGTTTGTATATTCTGAGCACCAAATTCACGCCGTGTTCTTTCAGCGGTGTACTCGCTGACGGCTACTACCTTGCACGCGCGCTCCAAGATCCAGGCCTCCGCAGGGCGCACCCAATACCGGTGATATAAGGCCTGCGCCCTACTCTTGTAAGGCGCGTACGCCGGGTCGTGCACGCACAGGTGCATGGTTGCCACCAATGGCAAATGGGGGGAACAAATCGACGATGTAGCCATGTATTGACGTGGACCGCGCTAGCCCACGAAGGCGCCTGCGGCACATTCACCGACCAAGGCAGGTATTCGGCCCGCGCGGGCAGCCAACTCACTTCGGCGCGAATGCCTATGCCATTCAGTCCAGCGCACAACTGCTCGGTGAACACATCCACGCCCGTTCCCACCTTCACGGCAGGAAACCAGATGCCCAGTTCGTCAAGACGCATCTTGCCCGCTCCTGCCTTGAGCAACGTCAGCCAGCACGCGGGCATATCCAACTGTCACCTCAGCCCAGTCCAGCTTGGTCAATAGTGTCTGACGCAAAGTAATGGCGCGCACTTGCGCCGCCGAAGGATCACGCAAAACAGCGCATATTTTGTCGGCCATGCTTTCCGGGTTTGTAGGATCGACCTTCATTTCATCGAAGCCATCGCCCCATACCTGCCGCAGGGCGGGCACATCGCCCGCCAGCACCGGGCAGGCGCAAGCTGCCGCCTCCACCAACACTAGACCTAAACCCTCTTCATCACCCGAACGGGCGCGTACGAATGGAGCAACAAAAAGCGTCGCGCGTCGATAAAGTGCGGGCAAGTCGGATTGGATAACGGGCCCTATAAACCTGACATGCGAAATCAGTCCGAGACGGATCACTTCAGCCTTCAGCGCCGACTCATCAGGCCCAAACCCGGCCACCGTTAACTTTGTTTCTGGGTAATAGCGATGCACCAGAGGCAAGGCCGCCAGCAAGTGACGCAGTCCCTTTTTCTCCACCAGCCGCCCGACAAACAACAACTCGCAAGGATGGCGGAGCACAGAATCATCTGGCACAAAGCGATGCGTCATGTCCACACCCATCGGCTGCACTGACACCCTCGTCATATCAGCATTCAAGGCGCTCATCGAGTCACGCATGGCGCTGCTTACTACGGTCGCCGCGCTAGCACGGTCGAGCACATACCGTTTGAGGCCATCCAATACGCTACCCTTAAGCGCATACAGATCCGCTCCGTGCGATGTCACCACGAACGGTGGACTTCGCCCCGGCAAGAACTGCAGCATAGCCGCCATCAAGCCTTGCGGAATCAACCAGTGCGCATGGATCACATCAACGCTCTCCCGCCCGCACAGCCGCCACGCCTGCCATGCTTGCATCAGGATGAAGGAAGGCACCAACAGCAGCTTCCATCGGCGCAGTTGCAGGTTGGTGACGATCCCGCCGTCGTTGACAAGCGTTTCCCAGCGCTCAGGCGCATAGCGATAACGCACGACCTCCACGCCGTCCATCACCTCGCGGGACGCGGCTCCCGGTGCATGGGGGCCAAGCACAATCACGCGAAACTGCCCTGTAAGGCGCCTGGAAAGCTCATGCACGAATCCTGGCTCAGGATCGTTCCTCCACCGAGGGTACGTGGATGCGAGAACGAGCAACGTTTTCAAAAGCCTCCACCTTCGCGCAAAACTTCGCCCCATGAATCGAAAAGACAAACGTGTATCGGACTATTGCTCTGCATTTTCTTCAGGATTTCGGCCAGAAAAATTCATTCCACGTGCGATTGCTGAAAGACGCTATCCATCTTTTCGATACATTAGTGCTGTGATCTGTTCGGAAATCAAGCCCATCATGAACGTGACCACTCCGCCGGTATAAAAAAGAGCACTCATATTAGTAAACCGCCCCATCGTGCTGTATGTATAAACATACCAACCGGTCGCCAGCGCCCATAGAAACAGTGCAACGGGTCCGAAAAGCTTCAACGGAGAGTACAACGATCCAATCTTGAAGATGATGAGTAGAAAGCGGGTTCCGTCACGTAGCAGGCGCACGTGGCTCTTCCCGATGCGCTTAGAAGCATGAATAGGAACATAAGCCACTGAATACCCAGCGCGAAAGAAGGCCATTGTGCTGGTAGTGGGGTAAGAGAATCCGTTGGGAAGCAGATATAAAAACTCTCTGAACTTGCTTGCCCGCACAGCGCGGAAGCCTGAAGTCAAGTCTTCCACCCTATGCCCGGTCATCCAACTGGCAAGGCTGTTATAGAGGCCATTTGCCAAGCCCCGCCCAATGCTCGCCTGTGAGCCTTTTTGCCTTGCGCCGACCACCATATCGTGGCCTTGGTTCATTTTTTCCAGCAGACGGGGAATGTCCGCAGGATCGTGCTGGCCATCTGCATCCATGAATACAATTACTTCTGCGGTTACCGCTCGGGCTCCTGTTTTGATTGAGGCACCGTTACCCTTGCTGTAGGGGTGACTTATCACGCAGGCGCCGGCGCTCCGGGCTACCTCCGCCGTGTCGTCGCTCGAACCATCGTCTACGATGATGACTTCTGCCTGTGGATGCGCCGACACGAGGGCCCGCACAACACGAGCAATGGCATTGGCCTCATTTTTCGCTGGGAGCACAATGCTAAAGGTAGGCACTGCGCTTGGGTTTCCCTGGCAAAAACGGTCAGTCGCACGAACGTTCATCAATCATCAGCTCTACAGAGCGCATGTGTAATGTGAAATGGAGAATCCGTGCTTTGATACGGCTCCTATAGTTCCGGTTGCAAAGCGGCCTTCCGTTGCGCAAACTCAACTCCCATTGAGCAGCATCGATACCAGCGATGCACGTCCGTATTTTTCACCAGCGTCCGCTCTTCAAGCATTAAGTTGCAGCCAGTCGAATGGCATGCGCACTCGACACTCTAGCATGCTCGCGACGGTGGGCGCGACATTGACAAAGATAGTCGACGGCCGGCTTATCGCTCCTTGGACATGCCCCACTATCAGGGGTTTTCCCCGGTGGCGGGTTGCCGCCAAGTATCTTGCGGAGATCCAGCCGTCTGCAGATGATCGGAGCCAATGAAGATGAGCAAATCGTCAGGCGCGCGCCTGCAGCCACAGCACAAGCTCCATCACCTAGCCGTCCGAGCAATGCGCGGCGGCCAGCATTCGATTGTCGAACTTCTGACGCACGGGGTAGGCGGTTTTGATATAAGCATCTGACGGGTGGGTTGCCTTGGTCAGAAGCACCAATCCAAACGGCTTACCTGACCGCTTCAACCGAACGAATTCGCCTTGCGTCCTGGCAAGGACAGCATCGTCATAAACACCGCCAGTTGAAATGCTGGGGTGCTTCGCATTTGAGTTCGTGAAATATCACTTCTCTTGTCGAACCATAATCACGGTAAAAACGGCCTTTACCTGAAAACGCCAGATCGGAGGCTACGATATAACTCAGTTCGTAACCACAACCACGTTCGGCGGGTAGGTCCCCGAAACAAGATGCACCCGGTTGATGCCCGTCAGCTTGCTTCACAAAAGGCTGGAAGGGCATTCCGCACTGGCTGGTCACCATGCCCGCCACCGTCCAATTGGTGAAAGAAGCGGTACGAATGCCACGAGATGAAAGATGTGGACGCTCCAATATCGCCAGTCCGAGCGAAACGCCCGGCAAGCGCTCTTGTTCAAGATATGCGCGCTTAAGACTTTCCAGATATACCCAGACATATGACTTGGCTTTTCAAGCTGCGGGGCCCGCACCCCACAGCAATTCCGAGTGAAGCTCTTCTTCTAATTTCGCTCTAGCCTACTGCAAAAGCCACAGATCCTGTGCTATCGGACTGTCAGAACGACCACCATGCCGACAGGCACCGCCAGCCAGCGCAGCACGGTGCTATCCGTGATTTCTCCTTTACGCATGACCCGCCAGCTAACCCAGTCCCAGACCAGAAATACCAGCGCGCACGCCGAGGCCAACAGTTCCATAGATAAGAGCCATCGTCGTGGCCGCCTCGGCCATACGGTTAGCACTGCAGCGGCGATGAGTACTGAAACGCCGTACGTGGTAGTAGCTTCTAACAATAGATTTTTCTCGGCGTCACGCAAGTCACCCTCCTACAAAGAGTCGATATTCAGCCATGCCACGGGTAGAGCAGTTCGAGCGTCGATGATCGCCACCCAAAACACTCTAGCTGCCTGAACTGGCAGCCACAGCAAACCTTGCTCCTCACGTGCAGACTTCACTACGGCGGCATCGATCGCTTGAACCTGTTCGGGAAAGCGTGAACGCAGTGATTCCATGGATTTGGCAACTTGCAAGATATCGGCCAAGTGTTCAGCCACCGGTCGATAGTTTTCCACGACGTGTTGCAAATCTCGCCCACCGCCCAATGCACTCATGATGAGTTGATAATTGGCACTAGGATCTGCAACTTGCTGGACAAATACGGTGTGATACCCCACCCAGTCCACCCCGCGCCACTCTGGCTGTAAAGCTTTTTTTCGTTCGCTCTTTGGCAGTTCACCCGCGCTCACCACAACATAACGATCGACTGTGAACACTAGGAACGCAATTCGCGCCTGTCCAACGGTGTGCAGGCCATATGCCAACGCAGCAATTTGGAGCGTAATCACCACAGCGTAATCAGTCAGCAGTTCATTTCGCCTTTTATTCGGGTTGTAGATCACCAGTGACATCAAAGGCCCCAGTGCGAGATCACACGCTACTACCAGCACGAACAACTTGATTCCACCCATCATCTCCGCGAAAGGATGCGGAAACCACAGGTTAAACACCAGATATGCTGCTAACGCTGCTAGGAGCGCAGTAGCAATGAAGTGAATAGAAAAGGCCTTGAGTTTTGCAAGCCACATAGACGATCAGATTTCCCTAAATCCAGCGCTTATACATACTGAGTCAGTAATGCCGAAAAACGCTTTAACTAGCACCCAGCAGATCCAGATCGCGCTGCCATTTCAGCCGAGCAAACAAGCCCTCTGGCATCCGCATTGCCCGGGCACTCGACAGAAAGTCATTGGCCGCCTCCTGTCCCTTAGTCTTAAGCGCTAGTTGATGGAGTGTCTTGATGGTATCCATGTCAGGCGTCACCTCCAACGCGAGCCGCATCTGCACCATGGCACCCTGCACGTCGCCGCCAGAAAGCAATACATTGGCTCTGATCACGCGCAAAGCCTTCTGATCAGACCTACCTCGAAATACCGGGTTTTCTTGCACCAACTCAACCAACGCAATGACGTCCACTGCGGAAAGCATTTGACATCTCCCATGCGCTTGCATGCGTGCGATCGCATCCAATGAAGCCACCGTCAAGTGGCTATGCTGGCCTGTGGGCAACGACTGCCGCGCATGAGCCAGCCACCGACGCGCAGCATCACCACCGTCGTTCAAATAGCAACTTGTCCGCAACCCTTGCATCGCCACGCTGGTGAATTTGGGGTTACGCTGAATCGCGCCCTCATACAACTCATCCACCTGCTTGACTTTGCCAGCACGCATGTATGCTCCCGCCAGCATCTGCAAGGCTCTAGGTGAATCAGGATGCGCCTGCGCCCACACGAGTTGCTGCCGACCACCCCACATAGAAGTGGTCTGCCACAGCATAAATGCCATGAAGAGCGCATACGCTCCGGCCACCAAGCCACGCACATTGGCCGGCACTGCCGCCCATGCGGTGAAACTGACCACCAACGCTAGCACTGGTCCCATGAGCGGAACGTAGTTGCGGTGCTCAAAATACAGGAATAAAGCAAACATGCCCGACTCGAGCAGATGTCCCGCCAGGTACCACAGCAAGGCAAATAACAGCAGCGGACGGCCTCTGCGCCACAACACTGCTCCAGCGAATAACACTGCAACCCATGCGATCAGGGCCAGTTGCACCCCAGAATCGGAAAAATGCAGAGCGGGATAGTCGTCTCGGAACGGACTTAGGTCTGCAAGACGGGGTACAAAAGCTACCGCTAAATATTCCCACAGAATAACGGCCTCACTCGCCAAACGCTCGTGTAGTTCGAAAGGTCGGTTCCAGTACGTACCGGAAATGCTGGGCAGTCGGCTTACCATGTAACCCAGCACAGCCGCACTGGGAAACCACATACAAAGAGTCAACAGGCGCTGTAAGCTGCGTTTTTGAGCAGTTGTCGGCAGAGAAGTATTACTTGGGTCTGGCGTTGTATGTTCATTCCCGTACAGGACGTGGTGCGTTACAAGAAGTAGAAGGGGCAGCAGTACGCCGTTTTCCTTGCTTAGGGCAGCAAGAGCCGTACAAAATCCGATGCTCGCAATAGCAAATATCGTGGCGAGACGTCGAGCTTCCGCAGCGCAGGTCCGCGCCCAGACATAAGCATGGAAACCAAGCAAGACCAACAATGCACTCAGCGTCGTCATGCGCTGGATAACCATCAGCGAAGCCGACGCTAGGATGGGGAGAACACCCCACAGAAAAGCCACCGCCAACGCTATCCAATCACTGCGCCCCAGCATGGCGGGCAGTTGTTTCTGCATGCGGCGCACAAGCCAGCACAGCAGAAGTACGTTGGCGATATGGATCAGGATGTTGACCCAAAGAAACGGCGCGGCGGTCTCTGGATAGGAGCCGCGCTGCAACAGAAAGGATGCCAGTGACAGTGGGCGCCCCAACGGGCCGGAAGTACCTCCGAACACGTAGGTGGCAGCGTCAAGCCCATCCCGCACGGTCAGCATGCCATCGAGCGAAGGGGCATCGTCTGTGAAAAAAATGCCCCCTGTGCCGAATGCGTAAATCCCGAACAAGAACCCGGTCAGCACGCACAGTAGCTTTAAGAAACTACTCGACATACGTATGTGAATACCTCCACCGCGCATGAAAAAAAGCATAGCCTCGAAAGGCTATGCTTTTCTTTTTGAATTAACCGAGTTAATTAACCACGGCAAGAACCGGGCAGGAATCTGGATGGCATGTCTGTACCATCGGTGGTTGCATCGCCACAACGCCATCCCCACACAGTCTTGCCAACATCGCCGTTTACCAAAGGAGTATTAGCAGCTGATAATGGAACCAGCGTTACCTTTTTGCTTTGCGCCTCTGTCGGAAGATCACTCGCAGTAGTAGAAGTAACGGTCACCTTGCCAGTATCGGTCGTGTTAACTCTATAGACGTACTTAGTTGCTTTGGCATCGGTAGTAATTTCGCAGCCCCACGAATCAGCAGCCGGCAACGTCGATCCAGTGGTACTTTGAACAGTTTCGGTAATGCTGGTGCGGCAAGCTGAACTTGCCATCACAATCTCAGACACTTTCGCACGAACCGTGTAATCCTGATAAGCAGGCAGTGCCACAGCAGCCAAGATACCAATGATCGCCACGACGATCATCAATTCGATGAGGGTGAAACCCTTTTGAACAGCTTTCATTTCAATTTCCTTCGTTGATTGGTGAACCGTCTGGAGAACAGTGCATATGGTGCGGAATCGCACACACTCTGCACATGCATTCGCCGTGCCAACTTAAGTGCACCCTTAAAAGCGTGCACTATTGCACAAGCAGGGGCTCGGCACGCAAGCTTTAGTGACCAAATTTGGCGATGCGCACCGTTCAAAGGACAATTTTTGTCACATGTTGCACGAATTAGGGGTGCGCGATCGCCTTGTCAATGTGCCCAAAATGGATGGATCTACGGCCTACCTTAGATGCGGGTTGTTCATGATCCAGATCTCTTCGCTCGGTGGATCCAGTTCTGGGAACGCGCGTTTATGCAAGTCTGACAAGGTTTGCAGGTTCATCAATGCGTCGAAAGGGAAGCCTCGGCGCTGGCCGTCGCGGGTGTCTTGAAGCAACCCGCGCATGTAGGGGGCAAAGTCTGGGCCACCCCAGTAGAGTTTAAGTTTTTCGCCTATGTGCGGAAACGCTTGGTTGATGGCGATAAAGTCAGAATTGTCTGAAAGCATGATTTTCTCTGGCAAAAGTTGCCCTACCTCGTAGGATACCAGTACGATTCAAAAGTTGCCTATTAAGTGACCCTGCCCCTGACGGTATGAATGGTGACTGGCTGGAGGCGGCCTTTTACTTGCACCGTTCCCAGCTCCTCCCACACAAAGCCAGGTGCCTGCTCGCGGGTGGTGGAGCTGGCCACAATGTCTACTCCGTATATGCTTGAAAGGCCCTCCAGCCTGGAGGCCAGGTTTACAGCGTCTCCCACCACGGTGTAGGTTCGGCGCACGTCTGAGCCCATGTCGCCAACAGACATGAGGCCGGTGCTCAGGCCAATGCCAACAGTCAAAGCGGGTTGGCCGGCAGCAGCGCGCTCGTGGTTAAGGGCGCGCACAGCCGCCCCCATGTCTAGCGCAGCTTCCACGGCCAGGCGGGCATGATCGGGCATGCTGACGGGCGCGCCCCAGAAGGCCATGACGGCGTCTCCCATGTATTTGTCAATGGTGCCACGATGGGCGCGAATGACATGGGTCAGGCGGCTGTGCACGGTGTTGAGCAACACCTGCACCTGGCGCGGCTCCATGGTTTCTGAAAGGCTGGTAAAGCCGCGCATGTCGCAAAACATGACCGTGAGCTCTTCAGTGCGGGCCTGCATGCTGTACTGCTGCGGGTTGGCCAGCATGCGGCGCACGATTTCAGGGGGTACGTAGGTTCCGAAAAGCTGCGCCAGGTTGCGCTTGGCCCGGCCTTCCACAAAGTAGCCCCACGCCATGTTGAGCCCCAGCGCCAAGATTGCCATGACCAGCGCGGCTGCCAGCGGTAGTGCCAGCCCGGCGTAAAGGTATAAACCGGTATTAAGCAGCCACAGAGCACCAATGACCAGGCCACCCAGCAACAAGGCGCCCGCCATGGGCAACAGTGGTAAGCCGATGACCAGAATCGCTCCGGCGATAAGAATGACCAGAACGTCGTAGCCGCGCGAGTAGTCTGGCCGCCAGGCAATTTTTCCGTCGAGCATGCCGGAGACAAGATTGGCGTGCACTTCGATGCCAGGGTAGTTTCCGCCCGCCGGGGTGGTGCGCAGGTCCATGAGGCCAGGGGCGGTAAATCCTACCAGGGCAATGCGGCCTTTCAGGCTGCCGGCAGGTAGGCGGCCTTCAATCAGATCGGCGGCAGACACATAGCGAAAAGACCCGCCTTGGGGGCCACCGGCACCGCGATACGGGACCAGGGCCGTGCCGCGCGCATCCACCGGCACGCGCCATTCTTTCTGGCCTTGGCTGAGGACCACGGCTGAAATGGGGCCTGGGCCGCTACCGACTGGTGCCCGCTGCACGCGGACCGGTGGTTGGCCCAAGGCATGACGCAGTGTGGCAAGCGCAAGCGATTCATAAAGCGCGCCTTCGTATTCTGTTAGCACCGGCACCGAGCGGATCAGGCCATCTGGATCGGTCACGGCGTTGAAGAAGCCGCCGTGGGGTGCCGCTTTGGCCAGTGGCTCAATGTTGGCGGCGTAGCCGTTCCAGCTGAGCAAACCGGGTATGGCGGATTCGTCGGCCAGTTCCGTGGCGGGAGGGGGTAATGTGCCGTGGCGCCGGCCGCCTCGATCGCTGGTGAAATAGTAGCCAAGCACCACGGGCCGGTTTTGCAGTGCGTTGGCGAGTACGGCGTCAGAATCTAGCGAGGGGGCGGCTTGAGTCAGCCATTGCGTGAAATCGGGGTGGTGGCGCAGGGCGCCCTTGGCCAGTTCCTGCAATTCATGCAGGCCGGAGCTGCGGTCAGGTTCGGCAAAGATGGCGTCAAGGGCGAGTACGCGTACTTGTTGCCGTTCAAAGAGTTCGTTCACCATGGCCGCCACGCGCTGGCGGCCCCAGGGCCATTGGCCAAGTTTGGCCAGGCTTGCTTCGTCGATCTCGATGATGACCACACGCTCGTCTGGCGTGCGGGGCATGGTCAGCTGAAGGCGAACATCATAGAGCCGGGCATCAAGGCGCGAGAGGCTTCCGACCGAGATCAGGCCACTGGCGTGCAGCAGCGCCAGCAACACCAAGACTGCGGTAGCGAAAATCCGAGCGGCATGGCGCTTCAGGCCAGGAATCCTCAATGTTCAATGAACTCCAGACGAACGCCTCCGATGGCGATCTGATCGCGATTTTTGAGGTAGATCGGGCCAACGGCGAGCGAAACGCCATTGACCGTTGAGACTTCGGGGCCTTCAACGTGGGCCAACTCGAACCCTGTGGGCCGGTGGGTAATGCAGGCTACCGAAACGCCCGCTTTGCCGATGGTGGTTACCGCCTTCGTCAACGGCAGTTCACGGCCAGTTGCAGAGCCGCTAAGCACCCGCACACGCGGCGCGGTGTGAACCGGCGGCTCCGCTGCCGAGGCCGCGTCGTCGAGGTACCTCAAGCGGCATTTGCCAATCTCGATGATGTCGCCGGTTTTCAAGGCCTGGCGCTTGATGAATTGACCGTTGAGATAAGTGCCGTTGGTGCTGCCGCGGTCTTCGAGCAGGGCCCTGCCACCCTCCTCCAGGAGGATCATGGCGTGCTCGCCGCTGACGGCGAGGTGGTCAAGGACGAGGTCGTTATAAGGTCTGCGCCCCAATGTCAATCGACTCTTGGTAAGCGGAACCTCCTTAACGACCACGCCGTCGATAGACACGATCAACTTAGGCATGGTCTGCTCCAGGAGCGAATTTTGGGTGCGGCTAGGTTAGTGCTTTAATGCACCTGTAACTCGATGTTACCTGCGTAATTTTGCAACAATTCCGGACTTTTTGGGCACTTCGGCCATTTGCAGTATAGCTACGGAGGTGTTGTCCTGTCCGCCCATTTCGTTGGCGAGCTTGATGAGGCGGGTGGCCCGCTTGTCGGCCGGTGTGACTTCGGCAAACACTTCGGAGATCTGCTTGTGGTTTGCCATGTCGGTCAGGCCGTCTGAGCAGAGCATGTAGGCGTCGCCGGGGAGGACTGTGAAGGTCTGCACTTCAAGAAGCACGTTGTCTTCAACGCCCAGAGCTCGGGTCACGAGGTTCCGATTCGGCGAAACTGCGGCTTCTTCCGGGGTTAGAAGCCCAGCGTCGACCTGTTCTTGCAGAAGTGAATGGTCCCGCGTGATTTGCTCCAGCACACCGGCGCGCCAGCGGTAAGCGCGAGAATCGCCTGCATGCCCTATTAGCAAGGCATCGCGGAGTAGCGCGGCCATGACCAAGGTGGTGCCCATGCCGGCGTAAGCCGATTTTTGGTGAGCCGCGTCAAATATGGCACGATTGGCCTGGCCGACGCAGATTTCCATGACTCTGCGGAGATCGCGCACACTGTGGGGCGGGTTGTCGCCATTCAGGTGGTGGCCCATCTCCTTGGCGATCACGTCTACCGCCATGGCGCTGGCTACCTCGCCAGCGTTGTAGCCGCCCATGCCGTCGGCAAGGATAGCCAAGCCAAGGGCTGCATCCACTCGCACGGCGTCTTCGTTATTCTGCCTGTGCAGGCCTACATCGGACCGCGCGCTGTACGTGAATGGCATCTCAAATGCTTGGATATTTCTGCGACATGTATGTGAGATGCGAACACTACTGATGCATCGGAAGCTTTGTAAAGCTTCTGACACATATCGTAGCTTAATGTTCGTGCTACCGGTTCACCGTGCAAGCCATAAACCAATGCCCGTCGCAGATGATGCGCTGCTGCCCTCACCCCAACCCTCTCCCAGAGGGAGAGGAAAAAGATAGGAGCAGCTATGAACGCGCTCTTAGATCAGAGCCTTGAGCAGCTTGCCCATCTCGGAAGGGTTGCGCGTGACTTTGAAGCCACACTCTTCCATGACAGCCAGCTTGGCGTCGGCCGTGTCAGCGCCACCGCTGATCAGGGCGCCTGCGTGGCCCATGCGCTTGCCGGGGGGCGCGGTTACGCCTGCGATGAAGCCGACAACGGGCTTTTTCATGTTGTCCTTGCACCAGAGGGCCGCTTCGGCTTCGTCTGGACCACCGATCTCGCCGATCATGATCACGGCGTCGGTGTCAGGATCGTCGTTGAAGGCTTGCATCACGTCGATGTGCTTCAGGCCGTTGATCGGGTCGCCACCGATGCCAACAGCAGACGACTGGCCAATGCCAAGCTCGGTCAGCTGAGCCACTGCCTCATAGGTCAGGGTGCCCGAACGACTGACAACGCCGATGCGGCCCTTCTTGTGAATGTGACCAGGCATGATGCCGATCTTGATCTCGTCGGGCGTGATGATGCCAGGGCAATTGGGGCCGAGCAGCAGCGTTTTCTTGCCACCGTTGGCCTCTTTTTCCTTCATCTTGTTGCGCACCATGAGCATGTCCCGGATCGGGATGCCCTCGGTGATGCAGACCACGAAGTCGAGGTCAGCTTCAACGGCTTCCCAGATCGCGGCGGCGGCGCCTGCTGGCGGCACGTAGATCACGCTGCAGGTAGCGCCGGTTTGCACGGCTGCTTCCTTTACGCTGGCGTAGATCGGGATGTTGAAAATGCTCTCACCGGCCTTCTTGGGGTTCACACCGGCGACAAAGCAATTGCTGCCGTTGGCATATTCCTGGCACTTTTCAGTGTGGAACTGGCCGGTCTTGCCGGTGATGCCCTGGGTGATGACCTTGGTGTTCTTGTTGACGTAAATACTCATGGTGAATCCTTGGGTTCAGCGTTAGGTGCTCTGCGTCCGGCTTACTGGACAGCGGCCACCACTTTCTGGGCTGCCTCGGCCATGGTGTCGGCACTGATGATGGGCAGGCCGCTTTCGGCCAGCATCTTCTTGCCCAACTCTTCGTTGGTACCCTTCATGCGCACCACCAGAGGCACCTGCAGGTTCACGGCCTTGCAGGCGGTGATGACGCCGGTAGCGATGGTGTCGCACTTCATGATGCCGCCGAAAATGTTCACCAGAATGGCCTTGACCTTCGGGTTTTTCAGCATGATCTTGAACGCTTCTGTCACTTTCTCGGGCGTGGCGCCACCGCCAACGTCGAGGAAGTTGGCCGGCTCGGCGCCGAACAGCTTGATGGTGTCCATGGTGGCCATGGCCAGACCAGCGCCGTTAACCAGGCAGCCGATGTTGCCGTCGAGGCTGATGTAGGCCAGATCGAACTTGCTGGCTTCGATTTCCGCGGGGTCTTCCTCGTCGAGGTCGCGCAGGGCAACGACATCAGCGTGGCGGAACAGCGCGTTGCTGTCGAAGTTGAATTTGGCGTCAAGCGCTATGACGTTGCCTTTGCTGTCGCGGTTGAGCGGGTTGATCTCGACCAGCGAGGCATCGGTTTCCATGTAGCACTTGTAGAGCTTCTGGCAGATGTCGATGAACTGCGCTTGCGAGTCAGCCGGCATGTTTACGCCCTTGCCGAGCTCTTCGCCCTGAGCTTGTGTGAGACCTGTCAGCGGATCAACAAAGATCGTGATGATTTTTTCGGGGGTGGCGTGTGCCACTTCCTCGATGTCCATGCCGCCTTCGCTGGAGGCGATGAAGGCTACCTTCTGCGTGGCGCGGTCGGTCACGACGGAGAGGTAATACTCTTTCTGGATGTCAGCGCCGTCTTCGATATACAGACGCCGCACTTTCTGGCCTTCAGGGCCAGTCTGGTGCGTTTTCAGCTGCATGCCGAGGATCTCGCCGGCGAGCTTTTTGACGTCTTCAACCGACTTGGCCACCTTGACGCCGCCGCCCTTGCCACGGCCGCCCGCGTGGATTTGCGCCTTGACGACCCAGACCGGGCCGCCCAGCTTTTGAGCTGCTTCAACAGCTTCTTGAACGGTAAAGGCCGGAATGCCGCGGGGCACTGGCACGCCGAAGCTGCGGAGGATCTCCTTGCCTTGGTACTCGTGGATTTTCATGAAGTCCCTCTAAAAGAAATCGTCAGACCGCCGCCGCATTCAATAGACCAGCACCAGCCCCGATATGGTAAATGCCGCGTGGAATGTATCATGGTGCGACGCACCAATTATCGCAGGGGCTGGCGAGGCTTGGAATCGTCCGCCCAAATGAGACCCCAACGCTCTTGGGAGAAGACCCTTATGGCAAAGATTTTTATTGACGGCGAGGCAGGCACAACCGGCCTCCAGATCCGTGAGCGCCTGCAAGGCATGCAAGGCATTGAGCTGCTTTCGATTGCACCTGAACTGCGTAAGGACCCAGACGCAAAACGCGCGCTCATGAGCGAGGCCGACCTGGTGGTGCTGTGCCTGCACGATGATGCAGCGCGCGACTCAGTGAGCATGATAGACGGCCTTTCGGGCCGCAAGCCGAAGATCATTGATGCATCGACTGCACACCGCGTGGCGGAAGGATGGACTTTCGGCTTTCCCGAATTGTCGAAGGAGCAACGCTCAGCAGTGCAGAAGGCTGACCGGGTGTCGAATCCCGGTTGCTACGCCACGGGTGCAATTGCCATGTTGCGCCCGCTGGTAGACGCCGGCGTGCTGCCGCCAGATCATCCGGTGGCGCTGCCTTCGGTAAGCGGCTACACCGGCGGCGGCAGGCAAATGATTGAAGCCTACGAGGCGGGCTCGGCACCGCCCTACGAGCTTTACGCACTTGGCCTGAAGCACAAGCATATTCCTGAAATCATGAAGCATGGGCGTGTGACGCGCCGGCCCATTTTTATTCCTAGCGTGGGCAACTTTGACCAGGGCATGCTGGTGGAGCTTCCGCTTCACCTCGATTTGCTGCCAGGCCAGCCCACTGCGGAGAAGCTGCATGAGATTTATGTGCAGCACTATGCAGGCGCTGAATGGGTGACGGTGGCCGATGCACCTGAATCAGGCAAGCTGGATGCCGTGGCACTGAAAGACACCAATCAGCTGGAGATTCGCGTGTTCAGCAACCCTGAGGCGCAGCAAGCAGTGGTGGTGGCACGGCTGGACAACCTGGGCAAAGGGGCCAGCGGGGCGGCAGTGCAGAATTTGAGGTTGATGCTGGGGGTTTGAGCTTGTGCCGGGTTGGGGCCCGGCTGCCCCATTTAAGCTCTCACCCCTGGGATCGCCGAGCTCCCGCTCGGCCTGCCTGCTTACGGTGAACGTCGCTATGGCCGAGTTGAAACTTGACGCTGACTCACCATCACTCTGTCGTTCCCGTCGCCCCCCGGATCGCCGGCCGCCGCGAAGGCGGATCCAGACGGTGCATGAAATCTGCGCTGGGAAAATCGTGGGCGCAGCTATGACAGTTGGAATTGTTGTTTTGGATAGGCTGTATGCCGGGATGTGCGCCCGGCAGCGCAGTTACTTTTTTGCTCCGCCAAAAACAGTAACCAAAAAAAGGCGGACCCCACTTGCCATGTCCCTGCGCTTCGCTCCGGGCAACCTGTGGTACTCACACGAGGGGAGGCGCTACAGAACTCTCTTCGTTCACTGCGTTCTCTTCGTTCAAACAGCTGTAGCGAGCTAGTTCACGAAGCAAGGGCATCTTGCAGTGCCCTTGCCCTCCCTCGCGCTGCGTTCCTCGGCACGTCCAGAGGGGCGGGGGAACCTGACTCGGGCCATTGCTTCGCTCGGCATTGAGCCTGACGGCCAAGTTTTCCTGGGATCACCGAGCTCCAGCTTAACCTGAGTACTCCCGGCGAACGCCGCTATTGCCGAGTTGAAGCTCGGCGGCCCCAGTAGCGCATGGATCGAACTCTTTGGCTTGCAGCAGCCGCTTAAGACTCGTCGTCAAAGCCACCACGCATGACGCGTCTCACCACTTCGGCGCTGAAGCCGCGTGCAGCCAGGAAGCGCATTTGGCGCGCACGCTCGGCGGGGTCGGCTGGGCCATCGCCCTCACCTTTTGCGCCGAATTTTTTCGCCACACCTCGCGAGCCCGCTCCAACTCGCTGGCACGTAAGTGCTCAGCGGCGTCGGCCAGCGCTTCAGGCCCGATGCCCTTGCTCCGAAGCTCCTGTATCACGCGGGCGTTGCCCAGGTTGGCGGCGCGGCGGTGCAGAACAGATTCGACCACGCGGGCCTCGCTGATGAAGCCTTTTGCCGTGAGCTCATCTAACACCCGCGCCAGTTCACCAGGCTCGGATTCATGGCTGCTGAGCTTTCGCTCCAGCTCGGCGCGAGAATGCTCGCGCGCCGCCAAATAGCGCAGCGCGCGGCCTTTGAGGGAAGGTTGAACAGCTGGCATGAGTTCTCGAATTAGAAGCGACTGGCAGCCGAGCAGCCCTTCGCGGCTAAAAAGGGGGTCGCAAAAGTGGTGCTCTGAACGGCCCCTGAATGGTCCCTCCCCCTCCTGGGGGAAGGAGTAGTTTTCCGACAGCCGCTAAAGCCGCTCCTCCCGAGAAAAGACTGGCACTCTCATGAGAAACAAAACTTTGAAAGCCCAAAACGGCCTCCATCGCCCCTGCATTTGTAGGAGCGGCTTCAGCCGCGAAGGGTCACCGTCATCAATGGCGTCTTGTGCTCCGAAGGAAACCAATCGCGGCTGAAGCCGCTCCTACAAGCAAACCCTCTTTGTTTCTCCTCAGAACGCCGGGCGCCCCAAGGCCCCTTGGAAGCTCTAAGAACAGTGCCGGCCCTCGTTGAATCAGTAGGAAGCGAACGGTGAGGCAGCCCCGGCGACCAGTCAGACCTTCACTTCCTTGGCTTCCTTGGCTTCCTTCGTCTCTTTTACCGCTTTGCCTTCTTTGTCTTCCTTGACCTCTGATTGGTTCAACAAGGCAATGCCGAGTGATTCGCGCACCTTGTTCTCGATTTCACGTGCCAACTCGGGGTTCTCGCGCAGAAACTCGCGCGCGTTGTCTCGCCCCTGGCCGATTTTCTCGCCGTTATAAGCGTACCAGGCACCGCTTTTCTCAACGATGCGGGCAACAACACCCATGTCGATGATTTCGCCTTCGCGGGAGATGCCTTCGCCAAAGAGAATGTCAAACTCGGCCGTTTTGAAGGGCGGGCTGACCTTGTTTTTCACCACCTTCACTCGGGTTTCGTTACCGATGGCGTTGTCGCCCTTTTTTATGGTGCCAATGCGGCGGATGTCCAGGCGCACACTGGCGTAGAACTTCAGCGCGTTGCCACCCGTGGTGGTTTCAGGGCTGCCAAACATGACGCCGATCTTCATCCGGATCTGGTTGATGAAAATGACGGTGCAGTTGGTCTTCTTGATGGTGGCCGTGAGCTTGCGCAGCGCCTGGCTCATCAGGCGCGCTTGCAGGCCGGGCAGGCTGTCGCCCATGTCGCCCTCAATTTCAGCCTTGGGAACCAGGGCGGCCACTGAGTCGATCACCACCAGATCAATAGCACCCGAGCGGACGAGTGAATCCACCACCTCCAGCGCCTGCTCGCCCGTGTCGGGCTGGCTGATGAGCATGTCGTGCAGGTTCACGCCCAGCTTTTCGGCATAGCCTGTGTCGAGCGCGTGCTCGGCATCAATGAAGGCGCAGGTGCCGCCAAGCTTCTGCATTTCAGCAATGACCTGCAGCGTGAGCGTGGTCTTGCCGGAGCTTTCCGGGCCGTAGATCTCGATGACGCGGCCGCGCGGCAACCCGCCGACGCCCAAGGCGATGTCAAGCCCCAGCGAGCCGGTGGACACCACCTGAATGTCGGCCACCTGCTCACCTTCACCCAGGCGCATGATGGTGCCTTTGCCGAACTGCTTTTCAATTTGAGCCAGCGCGGCTTGCAGGGCTTTGGCCTTTTCACCCTTGTCAGCAATTGCCATGTTCATGAAATTTTCCTTTTAGATCAATTATTTGGCGCATCCACACCATCTATTCACTGGATACCTGAACAGGACTGTATATCAATCCATTAATCCAGGCAATTGGATAATTAAGTCAGTTTACATTACCATTTGCGAATGCACGATGACGACCGCTGGCGCCAGACCCATCTGGGCCGCTTACTGGGACATTCCATGCGCCGCTTCGACGAGCGCGTATTGCAACTGATGGCGGACGACGAGACGGTACCGCTAGGGTTGGCGCATCTGGCCGCGCGCGACAAGGTGGGGGCCGCGCACGTGCACATTACCCGGCACCTTGCGCTCGAAGGCTCGCGCCTGACCGATCTGGCCCAGGCGGCCGGTATGACGAAACAGGCCATGGGCGATTTGGTGAATCAGTGCGAAGCTTGGGGCTTGGTCACGCGGGAGGCCGATACACGCGACGCGCGGGCACGGCTAATTCTTTTCACGCCCATGGGGCTGGCTTGGCTGGCCGCATTCAAGATCGCGGTGGCTCGCGCCGAGGAAGAGTTTCGCGCCGCAGTGGGCGACGAAGTGGCCACCGTGGTGGCGCTCGGGCTCGAAGCCTATGCGTCGGCGTGAGATTTTTGGTGTAGGAACGTGCTCAGAGGGTGTCGCAAAAGTGTTTTTCCCCAAGGTTCCTGCTCTCCTCGTCATTCCCGGATCGCCGGCCGCCGCGAAGGCGAATCCAGGGGGCGCTAGAGAGGTAGAACTGGATTCCCGCCTCCGCGGGAATGACGAGAGTGGGTGGGAAAGGATGTGTAAGGACTTTTGCGACACCCTCCTCAAAGGGGTTATAAGGAAGAGGGCCACTAAAATTTCCCCCACGAAAACTGGCCATCAGAGGAGACAAAGCCATGCGTATTCTCATCGCCGAAGATGATCAGGTGCTGGCCGATGGCCTTTTGCGCAGTTTGCGACAGGCCGGCGCAGCGGTTGATCACGTGGTCAGCGGCACCGAGGCCGATGCCGCGCTATTGACCAACAGCGAGTTTGATCTGCTCATTCTGGATCTGGGTTTGCCCAAAATGCACGGGCTTGAGGTACTCAAGAAACTGCGCGCGCGTGGCCAAACCCTGCCGGTGCTCATCCTCACGGCCGCAGACAGCGTCGAAGAGCGTGTAAAAGGCCTGGATTACGGGGCCGACGACTACATGGCCAAACCATTTGCACTGAGCGAGTTGGAGGCACGGGTGCGCGCTCTCACGCGCCGTGGCATGGGGGCAGCTATTTCGACCATCAAACACGGCCCGCTGGAGTATGACCAGGCCGGCCGCGTGGCCAGCATTGAAGGCAAGCTGCTGGATCTGTCAGCGCGCGAGTTAGGCTTATTGGAGGTATTGCTGCAACGATCCGGAAGGCTGGTGAGCAAGGAGCAGTTGGTCGATCGCCTCTGCGAGTGGGGTGAAGAGGTGAGCAACAATGCCATTGAGGTCTATATCCACCGCCTGCGCAAGAAGATCGAAAAGGGGCCGATCCGGATCGCCACGGTGCGCGGGTTGGGGTATTGCCTGGAAAAGATTCCAGGCTGAATGGCGGCTGAGAATTGCCCTTTTGTTGTGCGGTGAACACTCAACGCAGAGGGCGCCAGCATGAAAATCTTTCAGCGCGCCCAGCGTTCTCTTTTCGGCGAGATCCTGGACTGGATGCTCACACCGCTGCTGCTGTTATGGCCGGTTAGCCTGGCGCTGACTTGGCTGGTGGCGCAGAACCTGGCCAACAAACCTTTCGACCGAGCGCTGGTGTACAACGCGCAAGCGCTGGCTCAATTCCTCCATGTGGGCCCGGACCGGCGTGTGCGCTTCAATTTGCCTGGGCCGGCCAGCGAGTTGCTACGCGCCGACGATTCGGACAATGTCTACTATCAGGTACTGGGCGTGCGCGGCGAATTTCTTTCAGGAGAGCGAGACCTGCCTCCGCCACCGGAGCGCGACCCCGATGAGCCTGCCATTGAATCACCCGACGAAGCCCATCTGCGCGATACCGAGTTCCGCGGCCTGCCGGTGCGCGTGGCACATCTGTGGGTGCAAATTGAGGGTATGCGCCAACCCGCCTTGGTGCAGGTGGCCGAAACGCGGGAAAAGCGCAGCGTGCTAGCTACAGAGATCATCAAGGGCGTGATGTTGCCGCAATTTGTCATCTTGCCGCTGGCGGTGCTGCTGGTGTGGCTGGCACTGCTGCGCGGCATCAAGCCCCTGGCGGAACTTGAAGAGCGCATTCGCGCCCGCAAGCCGGACGACCTGAGCCCTCTGGACGACCATGCGGTGCCGCAAGAGGTGGGGCCGCTGGTGGCGTCGGTAAACGATCTGCTCACGCGGCTGAAAGACTCTGTTGCCACGCAAAAACGTTTCCTGGCGGACGCCGCACATCAACTCAAGACTCCGTTGGCGGGCTTGCGCATGCAGGCTGACTTGGCGCAGCGAGAGGAGTCGAGCGCAGAAGACCTGAAACAGTCTCTCCTGCAGATCGAACGCGCCAGCGTGCGAGCCACGCATACCGTGAATCAGTTGCTGGCTCTGGCACGCGCCGAAGGCAGCGGAGCCCCACTCGAGACCCAGCCGTGTGACCTGGCACGTCTGACGATCGAGACCGTTCAAGACGCGGTGCCGCGAGCCTTGGAGCGCCGGATCGACCTAGGCTATGACGGCCCCAATCCCGGCTCACCGGAGCTCATTTTGCCCGGCAACCCGACTCTGCTGAAGGAGATGATCCGCAACATGGTCGACAACGCGATCAATTACGCGCCTTCGCCTGATGAGGAGCCCGGCGTGATTACGGTGCGTGTATTCAACGACTCGGCCACCTACGCCCCCGTCATCCAGGTGGAAGACAACGGCCCGGGCATACCCGCCCACGACCGGGAACGCGTGTTTGAGCCCTTTTATCGTGCTCTGGGCACGAATGTGGATGGCACAGGTCTGGGGCTGCCGATCGTCCTGGAAATTGCGCGCCAGCACGGAGCGGAAGTTAGCGTGGACGATGCCCACCCCGGCGAGCGGCGACCAGGGGCGCGGTTTACGGTGCGGTTTGGCGTGGGATCAGCAAACTAGTTTGTGACCACAAGTGACGACGCTGTTCACCGGGTAAGAGTGGACGCTAACATTGCGCGTTCGCACCCTCACAGTGGAACGCCAGGTTTTGGACAAGCCAGAATCGAGCACCGAATCCAATTTTGATCACAGTAGTCATCGCCTCCTATCGTTACGGCCACTTGGCCGCGCATTGCATTGAATCCGTGCTTAGCCAGAGTCGCAGACCCGAGCACATTTTGTTCGTGGATGACGGCGCAGGAGACTGCAGCCTGATTCGAAGATTGTCCTCGCCCGCCTCGTCGCCGGCAATGGTCTCGTCGTAACCGCCCACGGCTTCCAATGCGTGCCGTGCCACCCCCGTGAGCGCGCTGAGTGAGGCAGGATCGATCTGCTGCGACGCCGTCTGGTTGAATAACTCCGACAGCGAAGGTGCGGCGCGCGATTGTGCACCGCTGGCGCGGCTGCAGCGCCCCAGAATGACGGCCCCTGGAATTTGCCGCAAGCCCTCCAGCACCTGGGTAATGACGTCGCTGGCAAAAACCACGGACTCACGGCACACCAATAGGAATTCTCCCCGGCTGCAACGCACCCCGGCATTGATGGCCTGGGCTCGCCAGTGCGCAGCTTCGACCGCGCCAACGATGTCCAGCGCCCACCGGATGTCTGGATGATGCTGCATGAGCATACGGACGGGGAGTTCAAGGCGGGCATCGCCGAGCACGATGACAAGCTCGACATCCGCCCGCGCCAGCATTCGAGAATTCAAACCGAGCGCGAGGGCAAAGTCGTCGAGAAACCCACGCAGAGGAACGATCAGACTGAGTTGGGTTTCTGCGGGTAGCATGGAGACCGTGTACTGTTGGGGCTGAGTTGGGTTTCTGCGGGTAGCATGGAGACCGTGTACTGTTGGGGCTGAGTTGGGTTTCTGCGGGTGGCATGGAGACCGTGTGCTAGTGAGGCTGCGCGGGGATGACGGAGAAAGAACGCGAATGACGAGCAACCCTGCAGCTGTAGGAGCGGACGCCTGCGCCACAAACATCGCCATTTACCGCGCGGAAACCCCTCGCGGCTAAAGAGGGTGTCGCAAAACGGCCTCGTTCTTCTTCCCTCTCCCTCCGGGAGAGGGCCAGGGTGAGGGCAGCGGCGCATGATCTGAGACTGTCTTTGGGCGCGCTCCCTCACCCCAACCCTCTCCCGAAAGGAGAGGGGGCAATCGCCACTGCTGCACCAACCACTTTAACGACAGCCTCTAAAGCCGCTCCTACAGGAAACACCCTTCTTAAACCCAGATTTCCCATTAGGGCCTGGGATGGCAGCGAGGGCAGTTGCGAGGCAGTTTGGTCCCGACTGAGGAGCCCATAGCCGTAGCTATGGGCGACGAAGAGGGGCCGAAATGACCGCAAATGCACCGCTGACGCCCAAGCAGCACCGAAGGTGCGCCTAATGGAAAATCTGGGTTCAAGCTTAAGTAAGTGCCACTCGCTCATGAGAAACAAAACTTTGAAAGCCCAAAACGGCCTACATCGCCTCTGTCTTTGTAGGAGCGGCTTCAGCCGCGAAGGGTCACCGTCACCCATGTCGTCCTTTTGCTCCTAAGGAAGCCATTCGCGGCTAAAGCCGCTCCTACAAGGAAGACCACTGTTTCTCCACGAGCGCCGGGCGCCCCAAGGCCCCTTGGAAGCTCTAAAACCTAAGCCTTGTACAAACTCAGCTGCAACTTCTCGCGCTCCATGGCCCGCGCGACGGCTGGAACCTGCGCCACGCGTTGGACGAAGGCCCACAGTTGGGGGTAGTCCTCGGGGTTGATGCCGGCAATGGTGCCCCAGCGCGTCAGGGTCAGCGCGTAGGTGTCCAGCGGGCCGCAATGCACGCCGCCTAGCCAGTCGCGACCTTCGCTATGAGCCTTTTGCACCATGCCCTGCAATTCGCTCAGCAATTGGCGGTACACACCCACGTTGTACGTCTTGATCGCTTCCTGCGCCGCAGCATCGTCGCTGAACTTGAAGGGCATGAAGACGTGGGTGAAAGTCGGATGAACTGTGTTGTTCATCCAGGCCAGAGTTTCCACGAAACGGGCACGCGCGAGGGGTTCCTTGGGAATGAAACCAGCCTCAGGAAACTTGGCATCGATGTAGCTGATGATCGCCATGATCTGTGTAATGACCTGATCACCATCGACAAGCACCGGAACCTGCCCGCGCGGGTTGACAGCCTTGTACTCTGGGCTATTTTGCTCGTTGCGGTGCAGTTTGACGGCCACGGGCTCAAACGTGGCCCCAGCGATCTCCAGCATGGAGTGCGGCACGAAAGAACAGGCGCCCGAGGCGTAATAGAGTTTCATGGTCATGAGATTAGTCTCCAAGCGGGGTTGCGTTTCGAGCGGCAATCATAAGGCGATACAACGCAAAAGGCTTGCGCAAAAGGATGGCGACTGCCGGCAAGTGAAGAAAATCGCTGGCGAAGGAGAAGCGCCTCCTGCCCTACATTCAAGGCGCGGGGCGCACGCTCACTTCAGAGCTGATGATTTCACGCAAGCCTGCGCCGGTTTGCACGCGCAGCGCTCCGCTGGGACCGACCCCCAGCGCCCTGCCTTCCGTGCCGTCGGAAAGCTTCACGTCCAATCCGGAAAACGCGTCGCGCGCATTGAAACGCTCGGCGAGCGGCGCAAAGCCGTCCCGCTCGAACGCCTTCACGGCTCGCACCAAAGGCGCAGCGAGACGCAGCAGCGCAGCAGGTGCGTTCAACGCGGGATCTATGGCCGTCAGCCAGGCCGGGGGCGTGGAAAAGGCGCTGCCTTCCAGCGGCAACACGTTGATGCCAATTCCAATAACAACGAATCGGCCTGCAGCCTGCGCGGTGCCCGCCGTCTCGATGAGAATGCCCGCCAATTTGCGCCCCTCCCACCAGAGATCATTCGGCCATTTGATGCGAATGTCTGGGTGCAGGCTGTCGGCCACGGCAAGCCCAACCGCCAGGGAAAGGCCGGACCAGTCTGCAGGTGCGAGTGGCAGGCCGAGCGAGAATGTGAGCGCCCTGCCCGGCTCCTGAATGGCGCTCTGCCAAGTTCGCCCCATGCGCCCCCTGCCAGCGGTTTGCGCTTCTGCCACCAGTAGCGTGGGTTCGGTGTGCCCCTGGCGGGCGCGCCTGAGAAGTTCACTATTGGTGGAATCAACCTCAGGCAGAACCTCCGCCTTGAAACCCGGCAGCCACGGCAGCGCCGCCTGAGTGATGGCCTCCAAGGGCCAGTGTGAGGTAGTCATGCGATACGCCGCGCTGGCTGGCAGCCAGCGTCACTTGCGAAGCCGCGCAGCGTGGAGTTCATTTCTTCTGACCTTTGCCCCTCTTTGCCTTCTTCTTGCCGTTTTTTCGGCCTTTTTTGTCGGCAGGCGCCAGCAGAGTGCCGCGGCATTGCGCACTGCCGCACCAGCAGGGGTATTCAAGCTTCAGTTCCAGGGTGAGCGGCTCGTCGATGACCAGCCCATAATCGTAGTTGAGTTCTTCCCCAGCCTTGATTTTGCGAAGGGATTTGATGAAGATTCGGCCGTTTTCCTCGTCGGCTTCACAATTGGGCTCGCAGCTGTGGTTGATCCAGCGAGAGGAGTTTCCGCCATAGAGCGCGTCTATGACGCGATCGTTGTCCACGTGGAAGTAGAACGTGTGGTTGGGCTGAGCCGGGTCATGGGGGTGCCGGCGTTGCGCCTCGTCCCAGGTGATCACTTCGCCCACGTATTCGATGATGCGCTCGCCAGCCGGAATATCCTGCACAGCGAACACGCCCTTGCCGTGAACCCCGGAGCGCCGGGTCTGAATACGGCGGCCGCTGTTGTCCGCGTTATCAGGACCAGAGGGAAGGATTTTTTTGTCGCCGGGTCGCTCCACGGCATCAGGCGCCCCCTCGGCAGGCAGCGGATCATGCGAAGCAGCGGGGCGTGAAGGCCCTTTTTTGAAGCCACGGCGAAACTTTGTTATGTTGAATTTATGCGTATGCGCGTGCACATGCACATGCGTGCGAGCGCGCCCGCGCGAAGAAAGCGAATTCTAGCTACACATGAAAACACTGGTCATTGCAGAAAAGCCCTCGGTCGCCCAGGACATTGTCCGGGCACTCACGCCCGTGGCAGGCAAGTTCGATAAACACGAAGACCATTTCGAGAATGATCGCTACGTGGTTACGAGCGCCGTAGGCCACCTGGTGGAGATCCAGGCCCCGGAGCAGTACGACGTCAAACGCGGCAAATGGAGCTTCGCCCACTTGCCAGTCATCCCGCCGCACTTCGACCTGAAGCCGGTGGACAAAACCAAGACTCGGCTGAATGCGGTCGTCAAGCAAGCTCGGCGCAAAGACGTGAGCGAATTGATCAACGCCTGTGACGCAGGGCGCGAGGGTGAGTTGATCTTCCGGCTCATCGAGCAATATGCCCTCGACGGCAAGCACGCCCGCAAGCCTGTGAAACGCTTGTGGCTGCAAAGCATGACGCCGCAGGCTATACGCGACGGCTTCGACAACCTCCGATCTGAGGCGCAGATGCAGGGCTTGGCCGACGCCGCGCGCAGCCGCAGCGAGGCAGACTGGCTGGTCGGCATTAACGGCACGCGGGCCATGACGGCGTTCAACTCGCGAGATGGCGGGTTCTTCCTGACCACGGTGGGCCGGGTGCAAACCCCCACGCTGGCCGTGGTGGTTGAGCGCGAGGAGCAGATCCGCAAGCACGTGGCGCGCGATTACTGGGAGATTCACGCCACTTTCCTGGCCGAAGCAGGCGAATACGCCGGCAAATGGTTCGACCCGGCATGGAAAAAGGGCGACGATGCAGAAGCGCGCGCCGACCGCGTGTGGCGCGAAAGCGAAGCATTGGCCATTGCCGAGGCCGCAAGAGGAAAATCTTGCAGCGTCAAGGAAGAGAGCAAGCCCACCACGCAAGCCTCTCCACTGCTGTTCGACCTGACCAGCCTGCAGCGCGAGGCGAACGGCAAGTTCGGCTTCTCGGCCAAGACCACCCTGGCCCTGGCTCAATCGCTGTATGAGCGGCACAAGGCTTTGACCTACCCGCGTACGGATTCGCGCTACCTGCCAGAAGATTACGTGCCGGTGGCGCGCAAGACCTTCGAGATGCTGGCCGGCAGCAGCCAGCGCCACTTGGCGCCGCATGCCAGGTTCGCCCTGGAACAAGGCTACGTGAGGCCCAACCGGCGCATTTTCGACAACGCCAAGGTGTCGGATCACTTTGCCATCATTCCCACGCTGGAGGCTCCTGGCGCGCTTTCAGAAGCAGAGCAGAAACTGTACGACCTGGTGGTGCGGCGTTTCATGGCGGTGTTCTACCCGAGCGCCGAATACATGGTGACCACACGTATCACGACTGTCATTTCCCCCGCGGCGGGTGCAGGCACGGATACGGGCACGGCTCAACATGCCAAACCCTACAACTTCCGCTCCGATGGCAAGGTGCTGGTCAAGCCAGGCTGGCTGGCGATTTATGGCAAGGAAGCCGCCAGCGAAACCAGCGACGGCAAGGACGACGGCAAGACACTGGTGGCTGTGCAGCCGGGTGAAGAAGTGCTGGCAGAGCACGTTGAGCCCAAGGCGCTGCGCACCCGTCCACCGGCACGCTACAGCGAAGCCACGCTGCTGGGTGCCATGGAGGGCGCGGGCAAGCTGATTGACGACGACGAACTGCGCGAAGCCATGCAGGAGAAGGGCCTGGGCACCCCAGCTACTCGTGCAGCCATCATTGAAGGACTGCTGACCGAAAAATACATCCTGCGCGAAGGGCGCGAGCTGATCCCCACCGCCAAGGCCTTCCAGTTGATGACCTTGTTGCGCGGTTTGCAGGTAGAAGAGCTGAGCAAGCCGGCTCTGACCGGCGAATGGGAATACAAGCTGGCGCAGATGGAACACGGCCGCCTCTCGCGCGCAGACTTCATGCGTGAAATCGCCGCCATGACCGAGCGCATCGTCAAGAAGGCTAAGGAGTATGACCGCGACACCGTGCCCGGCGACTACACCACGCTGCAGACGCGGTGCCCGCACTGCGGCGGCGTGGTCAAGGAAAACTACAGACGCTACGCGTGCGCCGGCCCCTCGGGCAGCGGCGAGGGAGCCTGCGGTTTCTCATTCACCAAAATGCCCGCTGGCCGCGCCTTTTCGGTGGAGGAGGCGGAAACGTTCCTGCGCGACCGCAAGATCGGCCCACTGGATGGCTTTCGCAGCAAGGCCGGTTGGCCCTTTGTGGCCGAACTGACGCTGGTGCGCGACGAGGAGTCGAACAACTACAAACTGGAGTTCGATTTTGGCGACGATGCCCGAGCAGAGCAGAGTGGCGAGATCGTCGACCTGACGGCGGTTCCCAGTTTGGGCGCATGCCCGAAGTGCGGCGCGGCGGTAAAGCTGTTTGGCAAGAATTACGTCTGTGAGCGCTCCGTGCCGACGCACGATCACCCAGCGCCCACTTGTGACTTCAAGAGCGGGCAGGTGATCTTGCAGCAGCCTGTCGAGCCCGAGCAAATGAAGAAACTTCTCGCCGAGGGCCGCACCGATCTCCTCGACAAGTTCGTGAGCATGCGCACGCGCCGCAGCTTTAAGGCACGGTTAGCCTGGAGCGGTGAAGAAGGCAAGGTCATTTTCGAGTTCGAGCCGCGGGAAGGCAAGGCCGGCAAATACCCGGCACGCGCGTCGGCTGCCGCCAAGAAGGTAGCTACCCGGGCAGGCGCAGCCAAAACCGCCAAGCCGGGCGCCACCGACAAAAAACCCGCTGCCAAAAAGGCCGCAGCCAAGAAAACGGCTGGGCCCAAGACAGAAAAATCCGCCAAAGCCCCGCGCACCGGCACCCTGAAACCGAGCGCCGCGCTTGCGGCAGTGATCGGCGAAGGCCCCTTCGGGCGCGGCGAGGTTGTGAAGCTGCTGTGGGATTACATCAAGACCCACAACCTGCAAGACCCCAAGGACAAGCGCACGATCCTCGCCGATGCCAAACTGCGCCCCGTTCTGGGCGCCGACAGTGTGGGCATGTTCAAGCTGGCGGGTATCGCCGGTGAGCACTTGAGCTGAAGCCGCCATCCAACAATCAAATCAAATCCATTTTCTGCAAGACCATGAACATCACACGCGACACCGCCGTTACCCTGAACTTCCGCATCACCGACCTGAAAGGCAAGCCGCTCGATTCCGGCACCACGGCCTATCTGCACGGCGGTTATGAAGGCCTGTTCCCGAAAGCCGAAGAGTTGCTCGAAGGCAAAGGTGTGGGCGAGAACATGACCATTGATCTGCAGCCGGCCGATGCTTTCGGCGATCGCGATGAGGCGCTGGTGCGCACCATTTCCAAAGCCGAGTTCCCTCCGGGCGTGAAGGTTGGCGGCCAGTTGCAGGGTCCCGGCCCAGACGGACAGCCAAGGGTGTTCCACGTGGTCAAGATCAAGGGGCCTGAGGTCATTCTGGATGCCAACCACCCACTGGCCGGGCAGGCCATTCGCTTTGCCGCCACAGTGAAGGAAGTGCGCCCCGCCACGGCCGAGGAAATTGCGCACCAGCACGTGCACGGCGCGCACGGGCATCAACACTGAGTCCGGAGCTCCGTGACCTCCCTGAAGGCGCGGCCCATAAGAATGCGCCGGGCCAAATCCTGAGCACACGGCTGGCTTGGGCCATGCTGCTGGCGCTGGCCAGCGCTTTTGCGCTGAGCCAGGCGTTTCGCACCGTGGCGGCCATCATGGGGCCACCGCTGGCTAGCGAACTGAATCTGTCTCCGCAGCAGCTTGGCTTGTGGGCGGCCGCCTTTCACTTCGCGTTCGGCATCATGCAGTTGGTCATGGGGGTGTCCATCGACCTCTTCGGGGTGCGCCGCACCATCGTGACGGCGTTTCCGATCGCGATCCTGGGGGCATTGGTTTCAGCCAACGCGGAAGGCTACGTGCCATTGCTGCTCGGCCAGATCATGATCGGCACAGGCTGCGCGCCGGCATTCCTGGTGTGTACGATCTTCATATCGCGGTACTTTCACCACGACCGATTCACCTCTACTTCAGGGCTGATCATGAGCGTCAGCGGCCTGGGGGTACTGGCCACCGCGACGCCGATGGCCTGGCTGATCGAGGCCAGCTCATGGCGATGGGCTTTCGGCGTGCTGGTCGTGCTGGCCCTAGCCGCCTGGGTGAGCATCTGGCACCTTGTGCATGAACCTGCCGAACCAGACGACAAGCGCGCCCAGGAGCGGCCAAGCGCCTGGGCGGCGCTGCGGGGGATGCTGGAGCTTTTCAAGCTCCCCCACACCGCCGGGCTGATTGCCTATGCAGCCGTGACCTACGCTGGGTTCATCACTTTGCGCGGGCTCTGGCTTGGTCCCATGCTGATCGAGCGCCACGGTCTCTCCCTGGTGGCCAGCGGTAACGTCGCCTTGGTCATGACGCTCGCCAATATGGCCAGCCCCGCTATTTTTGGTCGCCTGGACCCAGGAGGTGCCCGGCGCGTGCGCTGGATGCTGACGCTCTCAATGGTGGGTGCCATGCTGTTGGGCGCCATGGGCGTGCTGGCGCTGGCATGGTCCGACATAGCGCTGGCGATCGGCTATGGCTTGATGTCGGGCTATGGCATTTTGCAGTACGGTTATGTGCGTGAAGCGTATGCGGCCAACGTGCGAGGAAGAGCGTTGTCGCTGTTTACCATGGCCATGTTCCTGGGCATTTCGCTCATGCAGTGGCTAACCGGCATGGCCGCCTCGCTCGCACAAGCAGCCGGTATCGAACCCTACTCCGTCGTGCTGCTGACGATGAGCGGCATGTTGCTTGCCGGCGCATTTGCCTTCTGGAAACTCCCGCAGCAAATCAAGGTACCCTGAATGCGGTGAACACGGCAGTGAGGTCGACAAGTTGAAAGCGCTCTCCTATCTGGACTTCGACTACAGCGAAGACGAGCAAGGCATCGGCACCTGGGATGCCATGGCCTGCGTGATCCCAGACCGGGTTTCGGCGGTGGCTCATGAAATTAGCCTGGTGCTCACATGGGCCACCCAGAGCTTCACTGGCCGGCAAGGGGCGCTTGATAACGGCGGTGACTGGGATTACGACCTGCAAGCCCAAGACGATGAGGGTCAGCCCCTGGTCGCCAGCTTCGATGCCGAAAGGGGGCAGGTGACGCTGGCTGCCAGCCCCTATGGGCGCACTACGGTCACACTTTCATTGGCGGGCTCTCCGCAGTTCGGCGCCGCATTTGAAGATGCGTTCGAAGTGGTGTTCTAAGCATGCATCGAAGCGGCGCGTCAGCCTTGCGAATAATAGCTCTTTAGGCATAGTTTTCTATGACTATTCCCACCTGATTGCAACTTTTTGATGCTTGCACTAAAGTGTGCTTTCCGGCTCTTCGGCCAGCAAAATGAGCATCTTTGCAAGTGTCCCAAATTCCCCCAAAACTTCCGAGCACCACAGCCCCTCTCAGCAGCCTGACAGCAAACGGACAGGCCGCGCCCAGTTACTCAACAGCTCATGTTCAGACCGGCAGTGGTGATACACGGGCCTCGCTTCTCGCGAACGCCGCGCCCATGACGGATGACTGTGAGGTCCCGGTCGACTCTTATGTCCCCTTCGGCTCTTTGGACGAGACCGACTCGGATGACGAGCTGATCATGTTGCCATCTGACATCTATAACGAAGAAGCGAAGTCATCGGAAAGGCAATTGCTGGAGGATGCAGTAGATGCAGGAGATAGTGCCAAGGTTCGCACCTTGATTCAGGAAGGCTACGATATCAAGGAAATATTTCCTGCCATCGGCGGCCTCTTGGGAAGAGCTGTTCAAAACCAAGATATGAAAATGGTCGAGCTCGCTCTTGAACATAATTTTCACCTCCAACTTAGTTCCCGCAAAAATATAGCCATATTAGAAAGCGCTCTCAGAAACAACTCCTCCCCAGAATGGGAAGTCAGCCTTTTGCTACTAAGAACGTACATTAAAAACGGCATGACACCAAAGCAACTCAGCGGCACATTCGAATACCTGCTGGAGAGAGATAAATCGCACCCTCTCACAAGCGATTTACTACAAGAATTCAAAAATGGAGGTTTTATTTTCGAAGGATTGCAATCTGCAGACACAGAACACCCAATTAAGCTCTTATTAAGCCCCAATTCCCCCCGTCATCTCAAAAACGACGTTCAGCTTCTCCAATCGTTTGGTCAGAGCATAAATTCCCTGGACAAAAAAGGCCGCACAGTAATTTTCAACTTAGAAGACCGAAAACTCAAGGCTGCGGTACAGATAGGGAAATTTGATCTCACTACCAGGGACTGCAATGGGGTCACCTCTTACATGCTTCCTCTTAAAGTTCACCCCGACCGTCTTGGAGGCATCCTTGGTGTCCATCAAGTAAAAGAATACGTATTTAATCTGCATGTACAGGCGCTCGTATCTGAAGGGCTCACGGCGAATGAGGCCAAGAAATACGTTATTGAATTCATCAACAATGCTAGAGATTCACATGGTAGATCTTCGGCTCATTACGCGGCGTACCAAGGGGAACTGAAACAAAGTCCTTCCACCCCGGAATTCACGTACTACCCTCTCCCACAAGGAACACTTGCGTGGCTTCATGAACTTGAACACGATGGCGCAAAAATAGATCTACACGGCCGGGACCAAGCAGGGAGAACCGCTATGGCCTATGCCCAAAACGACGTTACTGTGCTGCGATTGCTTTCGATGGGTTTCGCGCTGGACGATACAGATAATGAAGGGAGGACAATTTATATGCAGTCCCACCAATCGTTAGGCATGCCTGATTACGAAAAAAGACTCGGCAGTGCTGAGAGACTCAGATCCATACTTGAAGGTCACATTGCACACAACGTCAAAGCAGGCGATAACCACCATACTGCGCGACAGAACGCTTTAAATTTTGCCCTGCATACTGAAGATTTTCAAGGCCGCACCGCCTTGCATCATGCCGCAGTTGACAATACAGGATTCCAATGGCTGATTAGCCAAGGCGCGGACATTCATCATGCAGATCATGCTGGGCATACAGTACTTATGGCTGCGTGCGAGGCACAGAATATTGATGCGGTTAAGTATCTTCTGAACAACCATGTAAGTGTTGACGCGCTAAGCGTCACTACGGATTTTATTAATAGCATGTTCGCGGAGGTCGGGGTATCGCTAGATTCCAGCGAACTCAATCTGATTTCAGATGCAGCCAGGACGGGAAATCAGGCCACCATCAGTGGCACACTCTCCAGCATTGCTGCATTCTCTGCCGCCGGCCTGGATCTGAAGGCATGGTCCGCCCGCCTGGCCACCACCGGAGAGTCGGCTTTGAGCATCGCCGTGAGCAAAGGCAACCTTGAGCTCGTGCAGCTGCTCGCCAATCACAGTGCGCCGCTGGATAACCGCAACCATATGGGAAATAACCTTCTTCATACTGCTGCGCGCACAACCAACACGGAGCTCATCCGATTTCTCGCCTCGGTCCTTCCTGTATCCTTTATGAATGACCTTGGTGGCGCTGACTTGTCCCCTCTCCACTACGCCGTGATGGGCAAAGATCCTTCTGTTGCAGCAGTACTTCTGCAACACAACGCCGACCCGAATATTCAGAACACTCAAGGAGAAAGGCCGCTCCATGCGGCACTGAATTACCCGAACATGGGAACTGGCGCCCTGATCGATTTACTCATCCAATATGGCGCCGATGTTAAAGCAACTACGAATTCGGGCATCTCTGCCTATACGTTCGCGAAGAATCAAAATCTAGATGAAGTGATCCTGGCGAAACTTGCACCTGAAACCGCTTAAGTTTTTCTAATATTTAAACTCATCCCTTTGATTTTTAGTTTTCTTTCAAAGGGGGCATGGCCTCCTCTGGCTTCAAGGATGCCCTGCATCACCCTTGCGAGGCGGTGGTAGTGCGGGTCGCCCGAGGCCGTGCTGCCACAGACTCGCGAGGGTTAGGCAGGACATCCCTAGGGATGACTCCGGAAGATCGTGGGTAACAAGGGGTAGCGTGTAAAGGCGCATCCAAGGCGGCGTTTGAATTTTCAGTGACGATGACAAGGCGCTCCCAGGGAAGTTTCGAGGCGCCCCTCACTCGCTGCCGCGTTGCGCGCTCTCAACGGGCACAATGGGCCATGCGCCGCCTGACCCGTGCTCCCAACACCGCCATTGCTCAGATATGGGCTGATTTGCTGTGCGAAGGTGGTTACCCCGCTACTGTTCAGAGGCAGTTTCTGTCCGGGGTCGCGGGCGAATTGCCACCTGACCAATGCCTGCCGGAAATCTGGCTGCTCCACGACGAGCACGAGGCAGCGGCCAAGGCCCTGTTGGCCGAACTGGCGCGAGTGCCTCAGCGCCGCTGGACATGCACCGCTTGCAGCGAACAGATTGAGGGTGGCTTCGAACAATGCTGGAACTGCGGCGCCCTGATGCCGCCCTGATGCCGCGGCGCGTGGGATCTCGGGGTAAACGCCAATTACGTATGATATTCTTTGACACGTCATATATTCATGCCGTAGCCTAGGCAAACAAGACAGCCCCACCACCATGCAGGAAGCCCCCGCCATCACCACGCGCACTACCGACGTCGCCCAGGCCCTGCGCCTGGAAATCCTGACAGGTCGGCGACTGCCCGGTGAGCGCGTGCAACTGGAGGGTTTGAAGCAGGATTACGGCGTTTCGCTGAGCCCCATTCGCGAAGGCTTATCGCGCCTGGTAGCAGAGGGGTTGCTGATTCCCTCTGGCCAACGCGGCTACCGTGTCGCCCCGCTGAGCATGGAGGAATTCCTCGACATCAAGACGCAGCGAATCGACCTGGAGCAGAAGGCTCTGCGCGAATCAATCCGGCTGGGTGGCGAAGACTGGGAAATCGCGCTGATGACGGCTTTCCAGCGCCTGAAGAACTTCGAGACCAAGCGATGGCAGGCCGACGAGATCAGCTCGTGGGAAGAGCGCCATCACGTATTCCACCGCACGCTCATCAGCGCATGCGGCTCACCTATTTTGATGCGCTTTTGCGAACTGCTGCACGGCATGAGCGACCGCTATCGGCGCGTGCTGATGAAGACCAGCGAGCCAGACCGCGACGTGACGCAAGAGCACCAGGCCCTGTTCGACGCTGCCCTCGCCCGCAACGCGGAACTCGCATCGGAGGTACTGCGCACGCACATCGAACGCACCGGAAACGCGGTGCTGCGCATGATGCGTGAACGCGAGTCAATCTGAACCTGGGTTGAACCCAGGTTAAACCCGGAAGCACCCATGATTGATGCCCTGAGTTACGTATTGGTCGGCACCTCCGACCTCCCCGCCTGGATCCGGATGGCGACCGACATCGCCGGTCTGCAGGCCGAAGAAGTGGAGCACGGCCGCTCTGTGCGCCTGCGCATGGATGACAAGGTGCAGCGACTGCTGCTGCAAGCCACCACTGGCAAGCCCACACTCGGCATGGGTTACACCGTGGCCAACGCCGCAGTACTGGAGACAGTCGTCAAGAGACTGGAGGCCGCGGGATTTACCGTCACGCCATCGACGGCCGAAGAGCGGGCGCTGCGCGGCGTTGCCGGCATGGCGCACTTCCTTGACCCGGACGGCTACCGCGTCGAGCTTGCCTACGGCATGCAGGATGCCGCCACACCTTTCATGCCTGGCCGACCCATCGGCGGCTTTCGCACCAAGGCAGGCGGGGTCGATCTGGGCATCGGACACACGGCGCTGATGGCCGGCGATTTCACGGCCATGAAACACCTCTACCAGGACGTGCTCAGTTTCAGAATGAGCGACCGCGCCAGCGCCCCTTTCGTGGCCGAGTTTTTCCACGTCAACCCGCGGCACCACACCATCGGTCTGGCAGACACCGGCACCGGCCCTGGCGTGTATCACTTCATGCTCGAATACAAGGATTGGGACGACGTGGGCCGCGCCTACGACATGGCGCTGGAGCACCCGGAATCCATCGGTGTATCGCTGGGCCGCCACACCAACGATCACGTCACCTCGTTCTACCTGCGCACACCCGATGGCTGGATGCTGGAGCTAGGTTGGGCTGGTCGCCTGATCGGCCACGACTGGGAAGTGACTGAACTCCCGGGCATGAGCCTGTGGGGGCACGACCGCACCTGGCTTCCCCCGCAAAACGCGAGGAAGCGCGCCAGATCCTGAAGAAAATCGCCGCCGCCGGCCTGCGCGCACCCATCGCGCCCAAAGAGTAACCAAGCAACCCTCATGACCGCCACCTCCAACTCTTCACCTGAAATTGCCCGCGCCTTGCCGTTGGGGCCATGCACCATCAACGTCCACGATGTGGGACAAGGCGAGCCGATTTTGCTCATCCACGGCTCTGGCCCCGGTGTCACCGCCTGGGCCAACTGGCGCGGGGTGATTCCGGTGCTGTCTCAGCAAGCGCGGGTGATAGCGCCTGACATGCTCGGGTTTGGCTATACCAGTTGCCCGCCCGATATGCCACTGAACGTGGACGCCTGGGTGAAACAGCTCACCGACCTGCTCGACGCGCTGGATCTAACGAGTGTTTCGGTGGTGGGCAATTCGTTTGGTGGCGCCATTGCGCTGGCGCTCGCGCACCGGCACCCGGAGCGTGTGGAGAAGCTGGTGCTGATGGGCGCGGTGGGCGTCTCTTTTCCCATCAGCGAGGGGCTCGACAAAGTGTGGGGTTATCAGCCCTCGCTGGAAGCCATGCGCGAGTTGATCGGCATTTTTGCGTTCGACCAGGGCATCGTCACCGACGATCTCGTCAGAATGCGCTATGAGGCCAGCACGCGCGCTGACGTGCAGCAGCGCTTTTCCGCGCTGTTTCCGCAGCCACGCCAGCGAGGTGTTGACATGCTGGCGCTGCCCGAATCCGCGCTGCGCGGAATCAAGCAGAAAACGCTCATCATCCACGGGCGCGACGACCGCGTCATTCCGCTTGAAGTGTCAGAGCAGTTGCTGCGCCTGATTCCCCACGCGGACATGCATGTATTCGGCGAATGCGGTCACTGGGTGCAAATCGAAAAGACCGCGGCGTTCACTCGCCTGCTCACCGAATTCCTTATTGAGCCACAGACATGAAAAAAGAAGACATCCTCGGCCGCTGGTTAATCGTCGATTGGCGACAAGAATATGACGACGGGCGCGTGAGCTACCCCCTGGGTGAGCAGCTTCGCGGGTTCATTGAATACGGCCAGCACGGCATGTTCTGCATCATTGAAAAGGCCGACCGCCCCCGCCTGGCTGCCAGCCAATGGACTGCCAGCGATCAAGACAAGGTCGCCGCGTACAGCAGCTATTTCAGCTACGCGGGCGGATGGGAAGTAGAAAGCGAAGGCGATGCAGGAGCGGTGATCGCCCATCACGTGGAGCACAGCCTCTACCCCAACTGGGAGGGCGGCATCCAGCGCCGAACAGCACAGATGCGAGACGGCCAGCTCTATCTCAGCGCCCGCTTTGAAGACGGCACACCAGAGGCGCGCTCAGCACATCTGGTGTGGCGCAGAGCACCTCTTTCAACTTCATGAAAAGCGACGAAACCCAAGGGAAAGCCCTGACCGGCGTCGCTCGAACAATGCGTTGACATAAGACACCCGCTGATTTTTACTGTAACCAAGCACAAAAGGAGACTCCCGCATGAAGAAAGCCCTCATTGCACTGGCCGCACTGGCCGGCGTGACTGTCAGCCCACTCGCCCTGGCGCAATCAGCATTCCCCAACAAGTCCATACGCTGGGTAGTGCCCTATCCGGCGGGCGGCGGGTCCGACTTCATGGCGCGCACGGTCGCGGCGCAGATGGGAGCCGACCTGGGCCAGAACATCCTGGTCGACAACAAGCCCGGCGGCAACGGCGCCATTGCAGTGCAGGACATTCTGCGAGGCGGCGCAGACGGCTACAGCGTGATGAACGCAGACAACGGCCACCTGGTGTTCAACCCGGTGCTCTACAAAAACTTGACCTACAAGGTCAGCGACCTAGCGCCAGTCTCCCTCATCGGACGCGTGCCGATGATGCTCATTACCACACCAGGTGGAGAGTTCAAGACCGCCAAAGATTTTCTTGCCAAAGCCAAAGCCAACCCCGGCAAGTACAGTGTTGCATCGGCAGGCTCGGGTAGCCCGCACCATCTGTCGCTGGAACTCCTGAAGCAAACCGCCGGATTGCACCTGGTGCACATCCCCTATCGCGGCGCAGCCCCGGCGCTGGCCGATGTGGCGGGCGGCCAGGTGCCGTTGGCCATGAGCGATTTTGCGGCGGCAGCAAGCTTCGTCAAGGGCGGCAAAGTCACCCCCTGGCGGTGGCCACCCCAAAACGCATTCCCCAGTTGCCTGACGTCCCCACGTTTGCCGAGTTGGGTTTGAAGAACGTGGAAGCCTACGCCCTGGTCGGCGTCGTCGCACCAGCAGGAACGCCAGCCGATGTGATCAACACATTGCAGCAGGCCGCAGCCAAAGCCATGCAAAACCCTGCGGTGAGCAAGAAATTCATCGACTTCGGGGTCGAACCGGTCGGCAGCACGACGGCCGATTACACGGCCCTGCTGGCGCGCGAAAATACACGCTGGCATAAACTGATTCGCGATCTGAAAATTCAGCTCGACTAAGCTGACTTCCTTTACCGCTGGGGATGCGCATATGGCCGACACCAAACCCTTGCCGCACCGCAGCGGCTGCCCACATACCGCCGGGCCGTTGTCGGCCCATTCCACGCCTACCGGCTGCCCGGTGAGCCAGCGGGCAGCTGATTTCGACCCCTTCAGCGACGCCTACCAGCAAGACCCGCCCGACTACGTCCGCTGGGCACGCGAGCGCGAGCCCATTTTCTACAACCCGGCGCTCGGTTATTGGGTGGTCACACGCTACGATGACATCAAGGCGGTCTTCCGTGACAACCTCACCTTCAGTCCGTCGATCGCGCTGGAAAAAATCACTCCGACCAGTGATGAGGCCAACGCCGTGCTGGCAACGTACAACTATGGCATGAGCCGTACGCTGGTCAATGAAGACGAGCCGGCACACATGCCGCGTCGTCGCCTTCTGATGGAGCCCTTCACGCCTCCTGCCCTGGCACACCACGAGCCCATGGTGCGAAGCCTGGCGCGGGAATACATTGACCGTTTCATTGACGACGGCCGAGCCGACCTCGTCGACCAGATGCTGTGGGAAGTGCCCTTGACCGTGGCTTTGCATTTTCTCGGCGTGCCCGAGGAAGACATGGACACGCTGCGAAAATACTCGATCGCCCACACCGTCAACACCTGGGGAAGGCCCAAGCCAGAGGAGCAGGTGGCCGTAGCGCATGCCGTGGGCAATTTCTGGCAGTATGCCGGCAAGGTGCTGCAGAAAATGCGCGAAAACCCGGAGGCCGACGGCTGGATGCCCTATGGCATCCGCAAGCAGAAGGAGCAGCCCGAGGTGGTGCCAGACTCTTATCTGCACTCCATGATGATGGCCGGCATCGTCGCCGCCCACGAGACCACAGCCAACGCTTCGGCCAATGCCATCAAGCTCCTGCTGCAGCACCCTGAAAGCTGGCGTGAGATCTGCGAAGACCCCAGCTTGATCCCTGGTGCGGTGGAAGAATGCCTACGGCACAACGGCTCCGTCGCGGCCTGGCGGCGTCTGGTTACCCAGGACACGCAAGTAGGCGGCGTTGACTTGCCCGCAGGCTCCAAACTGCTGATCGTGACTTCTTCCGCCAATCACGATGAGCGGCACTTCGCGGATGCGGACCTCTTCGACATTCGGCGTGAAAACTCCAGCGATCATCTGACCTTTGGCTTTGGCTCCCACCAGTGCATGGGCAAGAACCTCGCCCGCATGGAGATGCAGATTTTCATTGAGGAGCTCACGCGCCGGCTGCCGCACATGCGCCTGGCCGAGCAGCGCTTTACCTACCTGCCCAACACCTCGTTTCGTGGGCCGGAGCATTTGTGGGCGGAGTGGGATCCTGCACAAAACCCCGAGCGTGCACGACCCGAGATCCTGACCGAAGCGCCCGCGCCGGTGCGCATTGGTGAGCCATCGCGCCACGCCCTGCACCGCACCCTGATCGTGGCTGAAGCCACCCAGGCTGCCGAGGGCGTCCTCAAGCTGCGGCTCACCGCACCCGACGGCCGTGAGCTACCGCGCTGGACGCCGGGCTCACACATCGACATTGAATGCGGGGCCAGCGGAATCAGTAGGCAATACTCGCTCTGCGGCGATCCGGGGGACACCAGGAGCTACGAGATAGCTGTGCTACGCGAGCCGGAAAGCCGCGGCGGCAGCGATTGGATGCACAGCCACGCCCCGGCCGGTACCGCGCTCAAGGTGCGCGGTCCGCGCAACCACTTTGCGTTTGATGAGTCTACCCGGCGCGCCATCTTCGTGGCCGGCGGCATCGGGATCACACCCGTCAGCACCATGGCGCAGCGTGCGCGGGCGCTGGGCATCGACTATGAGGTGCACTACAGCGGTGCCTCGCGCCGAACCATGGCGCTGCTAGATCAATTGCAGGCCTTGCATGGTGATCGCCTCAAGATTTACGCCAAAGACGAAGGCCGGCGCAACGATCTTCCGGCCATGCTGGCCACGCCACAAGCTGGCACACAGGTCTATGCCTGCGGGCCTGCCCGCATGATCGCGGCTCTGGAACAAGCCTGCGCCACATGGCCCCAGGACACGCTGCGCGTAGAACACTTTGTCTCCAACGTCGGCACACTCGACCCCGAGAAAGAGCACGCATTCGAAGTGGAGCTGAAAGCGTCTGGCATGGTGCTCCCCGTGCGAGCAGACCAGACCCTGCTCTCCGCACTGCGGGCAGCCAACATCGACATGGAAAGCGATTGCGAGGAAGGCCTGTGCGGCTCCTGCGAGGTGCGCGTGCTCAGTGGCGACGTGGATCACCGCGACCTGGTGCTCACACGGGCAGAACGTGAGGCAGGCGGCAAAATGATGAGTTGCTGCTCACGCGCCAAGGGCGAGCGCCTGGTGATTGATCTGTAGTGGCCTGCGCTGCGCAAGTGGAAATGCGCAGGCTTCGTCACCATTTCGTCAAAGGCCCCAAGCGCCTCATTGCCAGGGCGCTTTCAGGCGTTCACCCCTGGGACCGCCAAGCTCCAGCTTGGCCATATTGCACTCGGCGAACGCCGCTGTTGCCAAGCTGGAGCTTGGCGATCCCAGAGGGGAAAGACGCCATAGTGCGACACCCTCTTCAGCCGCTCCTGCCCAAGTCACCAACTACTTCCACCGCACTGGTTCCAGGCTCGCGCTTGCGCCCTTTGAGTCGGTCAGCGTCAGCTGGCTTTCCTGCACAGTGGCAGACAGTTGCATGGTCCGCGCGGCCAAGGCCGTCAATGCCTGCGCCTGCTCGGCGGGTACACGCCATACGGTCAACCGCTCCAGCCGCGACAGCTTGCCCTGAATGCCGCGCCACCATATGTCTGCCGCCGGTCCATAGGCGTACACAATGACCTGATCGGCCTTGGAGCACGCCTTGGTCAACGGCTTGTCTTCCGGCTGGCCGACCTCGATCCACAGACGGGTGCGGCCTGTGAAATCAACCAATTGCACGTCAGGCTCGTCAGGGCTGGACAAACCAGCCCCAAAACCGATCTTGGCATCTCCGCCGCAAAGATCCTGCACCTGATGGGCATTCAGCGCCAGCGCCGCCAGCCGCATCATCATGCGCTCGTCAGTCTCGCTGGGGTGACGGGCCAGCGTAAGCCCCAGATCTGTGTAGCAGCCGTTATCGATGTCGGCAAGTGCCAGATCAGCTTTGAAAATAGTGGATTTAATGGCCATGCGACGCCAACGGACACGTAGAAAACCCTCTCCCGCTTGCGAGAAAGGGCTGGGAAGCCCGGCTTAGAGCCGGTTCAAAGTCTCTGCGCGAAGAGACTTTGAACACACCCCAGCGGGCAAGGATACTCAACGCCTCAGGCGGCGCCCACTCGCTTGGCCAGCTCAGCCGCCTTACCCACGTAAGTGCCTGGCGTCAGTGCCAGCAGACGCTCTTTTTCTGCCTCCGGGATCTCCAGCGACCGGATCAAACCATGCAGCGCCTCGCGCGTCACCGTTTGACCACGCGTTACCTCCTTGAGTTTCTCATAGGCTCCGGCCACCCCAAAGCGGCGCATCACGGTCTGGATTGGCTCGGCCAGCACTTCCCATGAGGCATCCAGATCTGCAGCCAACGCGGCTTCATTCAGCTCGAGTTTTGACAGCCCGGTCAGCAGCGATTGGTAGGCCAGCACCGCGTAACCCAGCGCCACACCCATGTTCCGCAGCACGGTGGAGTCGGTCAGATCGCGCTGCCAGCGACTGATGGGCAACTTCTCGCTCAAGTGACGCAACAGCGCATTGGCCAAGCCAAAATTGCCTTCGGCATTCTCAAAATCAATCGGGTTCACCTTGTGCGGCATGGTGGAAGAGCCGATTTCTCCGGCCTTCAGCCTCTGCTTGAAGTACCCGAGCGAGATGTAGCCCCAGATGTCGCGCGACAGATCGATGCTGATCGTGTTGGCTCGAGCGACGGCGTCGAACAGCTCGGCCATGTAGTCGTGCGGCTCGATCTGGATGCTGTAGGGCTGGAAAGTCAGGCCGAGGCCGAACGCATCAGCAGCTGTGGTGCCCTCTTCGCCCAACTCGGGGGATTCGACCACCCGGCGTGCAAAGGCCTCCCAGTCAAAATCAGGCCAAGCGGAAAGATGGGCGTTGTAGTTACCTACCGCACCGTTCATTTTGGCGCGCAAAGGCACTTCGGCAATCTTTCCGCGCGCGGCCTCCATTCGAACGACCACGTTTGCCAACTCTTTGCCCACTGTCGTGGGGCTGGCAGTCTGGCCGTGCGTTCGGCTCAACATGGGCACCTCGGCATAAGACACAGCCAGTTCACGCAAGCGCGCGATCACTGTGTCGATCGCCGGAAGAAGCACCTCATCTCGCCCGCTCTTGAGTTGCAAGGCATGGCTGGTGTTGTTGATGTCTTCGCTGGTGCAGGCAAAGTGGACGAACTCGCTGGCCGCCAGCAGTTCGGGATGTCCGTCAAACTTGCCCTTGATCCAGTATTCGACCGCCTTCACGTCATGGTTGGTGGTCTTTTCGATGGTCTTGATGGCCTGGGCGTCGGCCTCGCTGAAGCCCTGCATCAATCCGGCCAGATAGGTGCGTGCCGACGCCGACAGCGGCTTGAACTCGCTGAAACCGGCGTCAGAAAGTGCCACGAACCAGGTCAACTCTACCTGCACACGACGACGCATATAACCCAGCTCGCTCATCTGGGGGCGTAGCGCGGCGAGCTTGGCGGCGTAACGGCCGTCCAAGGGCGAAAGAGCGGAAAGAGGTGTGAGATCCATACCCAAATTGTAGGCGGCATAGCCTACACACACCCTACACACGCCATACAATGTGCGACCTGCAACGTGGTATAGATTGCTAGAATGTCCATGCGATTGATTGGCGCCCAGACCAGCCCTTACGTGCGCAAGGTGCGGGTCGTCATGGCCGAAAAGAAACTGGATTACAAATTCGTCCCAGAGAACGTGTGGGCCGAAGACACCACCATTTCCGCCGCCAACCCTCTGGGCAAGGTTCCCTGCCTGGTCATGGATGGTGTAGACGCCATGTTCGACTCGCGTGTCATCGTCGAATATCTGGACACCCTGTCACCCGTCGGCAAACTCCTGCCGCCGCCCAGCCGCCAGCGAGTGGAAGTCAAAACCTGGGAAGCACTGGCCGACGGCCTTCTCGACGCGGCCATTCTTGCCCGGCTAGAAGCCACCTGGCCCGGACGCGCCGAAGGCGAACGCAGCCAGGCCTGGATCGCCCGGCAGATGAAAAAAGTTGACGACGCGCTCGGAGCCATGAGCCGCGGCCTGGGCGAAAAACCCTGGTGTTCTGAGGGTATTCATCTCAGCCTCGCTGACATCGCCGTGGGGTGTGCGCTGAGCTACCTGGATTTCCGGTTTCCCGAGATCGACTGGCGCGCGCGCCACGCCAACTTGGCACAACTGCTAGACGGCAAGTTGATGCAGCGATCCAGCTTTGCGGAAACCAAGCCGGCGTAGTTCGCAGTGCCCTGATCCGCCGTTCTCTCTTTTCAACAGATCCAATAAGAACGCCGCCCGGGTACTGAACCCGGGCGGCGCCTTGGAATAAAAAAGCTACCAAGCAGCCTGAAGCGAAGGAGGAGGAGGGAGGGAGGAGGAAGTGCGCTTCAGGTTTTCAATCGGTGAAGAAACCGGGGCTTGGCAGCGTAATAAGTCTGGAGTCGATAGCATTCCGTCCTTGTGCTTGTTATGAGGCCCGTCGGAACGCAAAGTTCCGCAACTATCCGAACCGGTGCGTAAACGATTGTTAAGCCGTACCAACCGTCGCGATAAATGGAATTAGACGCCAACGTCTATAACCCCGTACACATAGCTGACACACAAGGTTCATTAAAATGGAGTGTTGGGCTGCGATTCGCGTGGCCCCTTCAGGCGAGAGAAATCAAACGTGCTGTATCCGGAACTGTTCAAACAACTCGAGGCTGTGCGCTGGGACATGGGCAAGGATATCCCTTGGGACCAGTTCGACCCCGCCCTGCTCACCGACGAGCAGGCCCAGACGATCAAGATGAATGCCATCACCGAGTGGGCTGCGCTGCCCGCCACGGAAATGTTCTTGCGCGACAACCAGCATGATTCGGATTTTTCAGCGTTCATGTCGATCTGGTTCTTCGAGGAGCAGAAGCATTCGCTGGTTCTCATGGAGTACCTCAGGCGCTTCCGCCCGGATCTGGTGCCCACCGAAGAAGAGCTGCACGCCGTACGCTTTGAGTTCGACCCAGCCCCCCGCTGGAAACGCTGATGCTTCACTTCTGCGGTGAAATTCGCCTCAATCACTGGTATCGCTGTGCGGCCGATTGGCACAGCGAGCCCGTCATCAAGCAAATCTACACCACACTGAGCCAGGACGAAGCGCGTCACGGCGGAGCATACCTGCGCTACATGCGCCGCGCCATTGCCAATTTTGGCAATGAAGCGCGCCAGGCGTTCGCCAAGGTCGGCGTGCTCATGGCCAGCGCACGCCGCACTGCGCAGGCGCTGCACCCCACCAACCTGCACGTCAGCAAGGCGCACTTCCCGCGTGACACCGTGCAAAGCCGCCTGCCGGACCCAGAGTGGCTAGAGGAGTGGCTTGACACGCAAATCAAGTTCGACGCGACCTGGGAATCCAAAGTCGTTGAACGCATCCTGCACAACCTGAGCCTGCTGCTTGGCGGTGGCTTCAAGACCGTGCAAGAGCTGAACCGCTACCGCAAGACGCTCGGCGCTGAGCCAACCCAGGCAACCCCCGCCTGAAAGCGTGTTCACGCTCTCGAAACCCGAGAGCTCTCTGCAAGCGCATAGCCCCGAGCCCAGCCTTGGGCCACGTTCACGCCCGCAACGAACCACTACGGCACCATTGCGGGGTGCGGCTTGCAGGTCCGGCAGCCTTCAAGAGGCGCCCATTCGGCGTTTTCCGTCGGTTAAACCCAGATTTTCCATTAGGCGCACCTTCGGTGCTGCTTGGGCGTGACAGTGCGCGTGAGCTATGGTGCTTCGCACTGCACGAAATTTTGTCTGGTCAGCTACTGGCTTGGGTGCCAGAGCAGCTGGACTAGAATCCTTCAGCCCTACATTTGACTCATCCGTGTGCTGCCCGAGGAGCTATTGCCATGCCCGATTCGATCGTCGTTTCCAATGAAGAAAAAAAGGCCGCCCTCCGCCGAGCAGCATTGGACTATCACGAATACCCGGTCCCCGGCAAAATCGCCGTCCATGCCACCAAGCAGCTGGTCAACCAGCATGAACTGGCGTTGGCTTACTCGCCCGGAGTGGCCGCACCTTGCGAAGAGATCGTCAAGGACCCCGCTGCCGCGTTCAAGTACACCGCTCGCGGCAACCTTATCGGTGTGATCACCAACGGAACTGCCGTGCTGGGGTTGGGCGACATCGGCCCGCTGGCGGGCAAGCCAGTCATGGAGGGCAAGGCCGTCCTGTTCAAGAAGTTCTCCGGCATCGATGTGTTCGACATCGAAATCAACGAGAAGGATCCTGACAAGCTGGTCGAGATCATTGCCGCGCTGGAGCCCACTTTTGGCGGCATCAACCTTGAAGACATCAAGGCGCCCGAATGCTTCATCGTGGAGCGCAAGTTGCGCGATCGCCTGAAAATTCCCGTCTTCCATGACGACCAGCACGGCACCGCCATCGTGGTGGGAGCCGCCGTGGTCAACGGGCTCAAAGTGCTCAACAAGCGCATTGAAGACGTGAAACTGGTCGTCTCCGGCGCAGGAGCCGCGGCACTGGCCTGCACCGGCCTCCTGGTCAAACTAGGCGTCCGGCTTGAAAACGTATGGGTGACCGACATCAAGGGCCTGGTGTACGAAGGCCGCACCGAACTGATGGACCCAGACAAGGCGGTCTACACCCAAAAGACCGACAAACGCACCCTGGGCGAAGTGATTGACGGCGCCGACATCTTCCTGGGTCTTTCTGCCGGCGGCGTGCTGAAGGGCGATATGGTCGCTCGCATGGCCCCGAACCCGATGATCCTGGCACTGGCCAACCCCTACCCGGAGATCACACCAGAAGACGTCAAGGCGGTCCGATCAGACGCCATCATGTGCACCGGGCGCACGGACTACCCCAACCAGGTCAACAACGTCCTGTGCTTCCCGTACATCTTCCGTGGCGCACTCGACTGCGGCGCAACCACGATCACCAAAGAGATGGAGATCGCGGCGGTCCACGCCATCGCGGATCTGGCGCAAGCTGAACAAAGCGAAGTGGTGGCGCGCGCCTACGTCGGTGAAAAGCTGGCTTTCGGACCAGAGTACCTGATCCCCAAGCCGTTCGATCCGCGCCTCATGATGAAGATCGCACCAGCAGTCGCGGAAGCGGCGGCTGCCAGCGGGGTCGCCACCCGCCCCATCGCCGATCTGGATGCCTACCGCCACAAGCTGGAGACTTTCGTCTACGCTTCGGGCACCACAATGAAGCCGATCATTGATGCGGCCCGCCGCGCCAGCAAAAAGCGTATCGCCTATGCCGAAGGCGAGGAAGAACGCGTGCTGCGAGCAGCTCAGATCGTCGCAGACGACCGCATCGCCAGACCCACCCTGATCGGGCGCCCCGCAGTCATTGCCCAGCGCATAGAAAAATTCGGCCTTCGCCTGGTTGAGGGTCGGGACTACGATGTGGTTAACGTCGAACACGATGAGCGCTACCGGGGCTTCTGGCAAACCTACTACGAGCTGACCAAGCGCAAGGGAATCACGGCCCCCATCGCCAAGATCGAAATGCGCCGGCGGTTGTCGCTGATCGGCGCCATGCTGCTCCGAACTGGCGCTGTGGACGGCATGATCTGCGGCACCTGGGGCACCAATGCCATGCACCTGGTCTATATCGACCAAGTCATCGGCAAGAAGCCAGGCGCCCGCACCTACGCCGCCATGAACGGGCTCATGCTGCCCGGCCGGCAAGTGTTTCTGGTCGACACACACATCAACTTCGACCCCACGGCCGAGCAACTGGCCGAAATCACCGTCATGGCGGCCGAGGAATTGATGCGTTTTGGCTTCAAGCCGAAGGCAGCGTTGTTGTCCCACTCCAACTTCGGCTCATCGAACCAGCCAAGCGCAGTCAAAATGCGGCAAGTACTGGAGCTGCTTCAGCAGCAGGCACCATGGCTGGATGTGGACGGCGAGATGCACGGCGATCTGGCCCTCGACGGCAATCTGCGCCGGGAAATGATGCCAGACAGCCCCCTGATCGGAGACGCGAACCTGCTGGTGCTACCCAATCTGGATGCGGCCAATATTGCCTACAACCTGCTCAAAGTGGCGGCCGGCGGCAACATCGCTATTGGCCCGATGTTGCTGGGAGCCGCCAAACCAGTGCACATTCTCACGCCCAGCACCACCGTGCGGCGCATTGTGAATATGACCGCGCTTGCAGTCGCCGACGCAAACGCTGATGCAACAAGCACCAGCTGAAAAGTGAACACTCACTAGCGTAACTGCGCGATTCCTGTAGGGTGCTTATGGTTTAGGCACCCCCCTTGCTTTTTTGTTGCTGCTGAGTCACACTAGCGCCTTGGAATTTTCGGGTTAACCCGGAGGTTTCCGAAAGGTGTTTTTCATGTTGCAAAAAGTGGCGTCGTATGCTGGGCGCTTACTCGTAGCGGTTTCACTGCTGGCTGGTTCCGGGAACGGAATCGTTCATGCGCGCGGCTTCGACGCAGGCACACCCGCCACCACTCTAGCGGTGGCGGATTTGCCCAAAGAGGGCCGGCAGACCTATCAGCGGATCCTTCAAGGGGGTCCGTTCGCGTACGAGAAAGATGGTACGGTGTTCGGCAATCGCGAACGCCTTCTACCTGCACATCGGCGCGGCTACTACCGTGAATACACCGTGGAAACCCCCGGAGCCCGAAATCGGGGCTCCCGGCGCATCGTGTGTGGCGGCTTGCGCCGCACGGCACCTGATGCATGTTACTACACGAGCGACCACTACTCGAGTTTCAAAAGGATCGTTGAATGAAGGCGCTTGAGAAATTTCAGGCGGCACCCTCGCAGTTGCCCCTGGCAGACCGGTTAATTACTATAGAGAAAGCAGCGGAGATGGACGCACCACTTCGTCAACCCCCACAGGAAGCTCCCCTCAAAGGGGTGCGGACCAATATCGTCCAGTCGATCCGCGCATTCCGTGTGCAGGATCTTCAGGGCGCGGCCGGCGAACTCGGCCACCACTTCCTGTACGCCAATCTGGCCAGTGCTCAAACCAAGCAAGACGTGCTGGACATGATCGCTGATCAGTTCACCTTCCCGGCGCACTTCGGCAAGAACTTTGACGCCCTGTACGACTGCATGACCGACCCGCTGCACAAGTCGGGGCCGCAGCCGGGCTTCATCGTGGTGCTGGAGCAGATTCCAGCCACTGCCAAATTCGACAAGGAAGCGCGTGAGCAACTGCTTGATATCTTCCGTGACGCCTCCGACTACTGGGGCGACCGCAAGATACCGTTCAGGTGCTTCTATTCTTTTCTGTAGCCCGTTCTGCACAAGCCAGCCAAGCAGAACGGGCGAATGAGGCTCACCAAGGCGAAGCATCCAATGCGACCGCTGACACCACCGAAGAGGGCGAAAAAATGCCGACCGACAAACTGGTTGACATTTCCCCTCTGGCACTGCGCATGAGCAGCCCTTTCAACGCGGGCTACTGGCTCTCCGCCGCCTAACCCGCAGCCGCACCACGGCGCTTATAAGGCCCGCCCTCAAGGCGGGCCTTTTTGTTGCTGCCGATCGCCCGAACTTTTCCAGCTGTACCGAGTCGATCCTTCTTCATGAGACGACTTCACATCATCGCGGGCGTGGTGATAGCCACCCTATTGGCGGCCGGCTGCGCCGTGCTGGACGAAAAGCAGCGCGAGTGGATCTTCCAGCCTAGCGACCGCAGCTGGGGCAATTCCGAGGCCCTGACGGCTGGCATGCAAGACGTGTGGATCGACTACGACTCCCGCATTACCCATGAACCGGTGCGCTTGCATGGGTTGTGGCACCCGGCTGAAACCACCGAACGTGCCAAGCCAACCACCTGCGCCCCTGTCTTGCTGTATCTGCATGGCGCTCGCTACAACGTTGCCGGCTCGGCATCACGCATCCGGCGCATGCAAGAGTTGGGCTTCTCGGTGCTGGCGGTGGACTACCGGGGTTTTGGCAAGACCTCGCGCGAGCTGCCTTCTGAAGAGATGGCCTATGAAGACGCCCGCGCTGCCTGGGACTGGCTGGCGCGCGAGTATCCGCAAGCACCGCGGTATATCTTCGGCCACTCACTGGGTGGTGCCGTGGCGGTAGCGCTGGCGGAACAGGCAGACGACGAACGGGGGCTTATCCTGGAGGGCACCTTCACATCGATTCCAGACGTGGCCGGCACCATGAAGTGGGGTTGGCTTCCAGTGGGGCCGCTCATCACCCAGCGCTTTGAAGCCGCCACCCGCATTGGGCGCGTAGGCTCGCCAGTGCTAGTGGTCCATGGATCCGAAGATCGGCTCATTCAACCAGAGCTTGGCCGCCGCTTATTCGAAGCTGCGAGCGAGCCCAAGCAATTCGTACTGGTTGAGGGCGGTTCGCACCACAACACCAACGCCGTTGGTCAAGCGCAATACCGCGCCGCCCTACCCCAGGTGTTCAGCGATGGATGCTTTAACCCAGATTTCCCATTAGGGCCTGGGATGGCAGCGAGGGCAGTTGCGAGGCAGTTTGGTCCCGACTGAGGAGCCCATAGCCGTAGCTATGGGCGACGAAGAGGGGCCGAAATGACCGCAAATGCACCGCTGACGCCCAGGCAGCACCGAAGGTGCGCCTAATGGAAAATCTGGGTTTAACCTGGAAACGACAGTGGACCTCTCGTGATTCTCACGAAAGCCGGATGAACGTCGGATCTCAATGGTCTGATTCAATCGTGCAAATGCTATGCATTCGTCGAGCCCTGCGCCACTTCCAACGCTAAACACAAATCTTCCCATGCCTTAGCCTTGTCGGGCAGCGAGCGCAACAAGTAAGCCGGGTGATATGTGACGATGACCGGTACACCTTCGTACTGGTGCACTTGCCCGCGTAACCGGCCGATGGGGTCGTTGGTCTGGAGCAATGACTGCACTGCAAAACGTCCCATGGCCAGGATGATTTTCGGGCGCAGCAGTTCCACCTGACGGCGCAGGTAAGGCTCGCACTGAACGATTTCTTCAGGCCGCGGGTTCCGGTTGGAAGGGGGCCGGCATTTCAGCACATTGGTGATGTAGACGCCTTGCTTGCCTGATTGCTCCGAACTTTCTGCCGCAGCATCCACCTGTCGGGACAATCCAATGGCAGCCAGCATGTTGTCCAGCAACTTGCCCGCCTGACCCACAAAGGGCTGACCGAGGCGATCTTCATTTTCGCCAGGGGCTTCGCCCACCACCATCCAGTCGGCCCGCTGGCTGCCTACGCCAAACACCGTGTTCGTGCGACCGGCGCACAAGCCGCAGGCCTGGCACGAGGATACGGCCGCCTCAAGCTGAGCCCAATCCATTCGCTCGACACCTTCCGGGCGCGAGGCCAGCGCATTGGAGTCGGGCGGCGCGGCCACCTGGGCAACGCGAATTTCTTCTGGCGGCTTCCTGACAAGGGCGGGTGGGGCCGGTGGCCTGGGCGACGGCACAGGTGCGGCCACCACCTCGCGCGTGGCTGCGCGAACCTGCTGCACCGGAGCACCAGTCGGCACCTCGGAGGCCGCCTCAGCTTCAGCCAAAACAGGTCGCGCCAAAGGCTTGGGCGCCCATACGCGCACCCCCATCTCAGCAAGCATGGCGCGTTGGCGCGGGTCCAGAAAAGTCATCTCGCGTTCGCCAGAATAGGTTTCAATGTCACAACGCCAGGCTCATGACCACGGCATCTTCGCGCTGGCCGTCAGCTGCAGGATAGTAAGCCTTGCGTTGGCCGACACGAACAAACCCGCGGCGCAGGTAGACCTCCTGAGCACGCGTATTGCTGACCCGCACCTCCAGCCATACCCACTGGGCACCCTGCCCACGCGCCCACAATACCAGTGCGTCGAGCATGACCAGCGCCCACCCCTGGCGCTGATGGGCTGGGGCCACGGTAATGTTGAGCAGATGGACTTCGTCTACCCCCGTCATGGCCACAAAATAGCCGAGGAGTTCTTCTCCCGCGAACAGGCACTGGACCTGGTGGCCAGCGTCAAGCGTGTCGAGGAAATTTCGTTTTGTCCACGGGTGGCTGTAGGCCGCCTGTTCGACGGCCAGCAGCGCATCGAGGCACTCGAGCGTCAGTGGCTCGAAGCGGGCTTCCCGGACCGCCTGGCCAGTTCCATCGTAAAAATCAGGGACAACGCTCATGGGGGAAGTATCAGATAGACGCAACCAGCGAAACTCATCAACGGGCTAGCGCGGCTCGTTCAGCAGTGGTTTGAGCAACTTTATCGCGAATATAAAGCGGCAACGCCTGATCTGCCGGCACAGCCCCTCCGCCAGCCAGCAAAGCGGGCGCCAGACTTAGGAGTGCGGCGGCACTGGGCAGTGCTTCCACATAGGGCAGGCTGCTCAACTCCGAAGGGAAACGTTCGCCGTAAGTGGCTTGCGCGTTGCCCGCCACCACCCAGCCGCGGCTCCCAGGCAGCCGGAGATCCTCCGGCTTACCCACGCCAACCGCCCTGGACACCGACCACTCCCCAAAGGCCGCCTCGCCCCAGGTGTAAGCGGCACTGTAGACTTCGCCCATGCGGGCATCGAGCAGCGCCAGCACCTGCGTTGCACCACTTTGCATACGTGCCGCCTCAGCCACAGCCAAGAGGGTATCGACGGGCAACACCTGCACGCCCGCGCCGAAAGCCAGTCCTTGCGCCACCGAGCAGGCCGTGCGCAACCCGGTAAATGACCCTGGTCCCCGGCCGAAGACGATGGCATCCAGCTCTTCAGCTGCCAGTCCGGCCTGCGCGAGCAGATCAAGCGCGGCAGGAATCAATGCGGCTGAGGATTGAGGGCCACCTGCGCCAAAGTGTTCCCAAATTCTTTCATCTCTCTGCACCGCAACGGAAAGCTGCTCGGTGCTGGTGTCAAATGCAAGCAGTTTCATGGAGCCGCGCAAAAAATAAGCATAGACTGAATTATCGGCCCTCCTGTCCGTTGCAGGCGTTCTCCCTTTAAACACGCGCTTTTACGACCTCCCATCTTGGCGGCAAGGCCCAGAAGCTACAAAATAATCGTCTGTGACACCAAAAACTGTTTCTCGTTTCTGCTTGCTATGGGCCGGGCTTATCGGCTTGGCCTTCCCGGCCGCCGCTCAGGACGCGCTTCCCCCTGAGATCAATGACGCATTGATCCGCGCAGGTGTGCCCGCCAGCAGCGTGTCGATGGTCGTCGCCCCCTGCCGCCAGCGCCCGGCGCTGTGGCTCGTGAGCCAGCCCAAATCCTCGCGACGGGCGAGCGAAACCCGGTGCCAGCGCCGCAGGCCCCCACTCCACCCCGTCTGGCCTGGCAACCTGAGGCTGTGATGAATCCCGCCTCCGTGATGAAGCTTGTCACGACCTACGCCGGCCTCGACTTGCTGGGCTCCGGCCATTTCTGGAAAACGCGAGTCTTCACACAGGGATATACTCAAAACGGTGTGTTGAACGGCAACCTGGTGATCAAAGGCAGCGGTGACCCCAAGCTGGTACGGGAGCGGCTGCAAGATCTGATGCGTGCCATCCAGGAAAAAGGCATCCGGTCGGTCAATGGTGACATACTGCTGGACAACAGCGTCTTCAGCCTGCCAAGCCACGACGCTTCCGCCTTCGACGACGATCCGCTGCGGCCTTACAACGCGGGGCCTGACGGCCTGCTGGTCAACTTCAAGGCACTGGTCTTCAATTTCATTCCAGATCCGGCGCGTCGGCGCGTGCGAATTGAAAGCGAGCCCCCTATTGCGGGCGTGGAAATTCCCTCCGAGGTGGCTGCCGCCCAAGGCGCCTGCGGCGACTGGCGAGCGCGACTGGCCGCCCGGTTTGATGATCCGAAACGCGTCAGCTTCGAGGGTCGTTTCCCGCTGAGCTGCGGCGAGCGCAGCTGGTCCATCGCGTATGTGGATCCGCTCAACTACGCTCCACGGGTCATCGAGGCCATGTGGCGCACCTCAGGCGGTCAACTGACGGGGCAGGTCAAGATGCTGGGCCAGCCTGGAACCGGCCAGCCCTTCATCACCGGGCTCTCACTGCCACTGGTCGATATCATTTCCGACATCAACAAGTTCTCCAACAACGTCATGGCGCAGCAGCTGTTTCTCACGCTGTCGGCCAATGGCAACGGGCGAGGTAGTTTTGCAGAGTCGCGCAACATTCTGAAGCACTGGTGGCGAGAGCGCTTCGGCATGCGCACCACCCCGGTGATTGAGAACGGCTCCGGCCTGTCTCGTACGGAGCGCATTACCGCCGCGTCGCTCACAGCTCTGTTGCAGCGTGCCGCCACCGGCCCCGAAAGCCTGGCCTTCGAGCAATCACTTAGCCTTGCTGGCGTAAACGGCACCACTCGGTCCATGGCCAAGCGCAACCCAACCTCCGAAGCCATTGGCAACGCCCGCCTTAAAACCGGCACCTTGCGAGACGTGGCTGCGGTAGCCGGTTACGCCACCGGTCAATCAGGACAACGATACAGCGTGGTTGGCCTGATCAACCACCCCAACGCGCCCGCGGCGCGCCCGGCGCTCGATCAACTGGTGGAGTGGACAGTACGTGACCTGGCCGGCGAGCGTTGATCAGACGATGAATCCGTAGGTTGGCGCTGAGCGCAGCGAAGCCCAACAAGCAGCCGTTATTCAGGAGGCACCGCGTGTTGGGCTTCGCTGCGCTCAGCCCAACCTACCGGGTCAGTCGTTCCTGACTCCAGGAGCCTGTCGGACCTTGAACGCTGCCAATCAACCTAGCAAGGCTGCCACCGCCTCACCCATCTCCGTGGTAGACGCTTTGCCGCCGAGATCAGGCGTGCGTGGCCCGCTTGCCAACACTTGTTCGATGGCCTTCAGCATGGCGTCGTGCGCCGCTTTCTCACCCAGAAAATCAAGCATCAGCGCACCAGACCAGATCATGGCGACCGGGTTGGCAATGTTCTTGCCGTAAATGTCAGGTGCCGACCCATGCACTGGCTCGAACAGCGAAGGGAATGTGCGCTCGGGATTCAGGTTGGCCGAAGGAGCCAAACCAATGGTGCCCGTGCAAGCAGGGCCCAGGTCGCTCAAAATGTCGCCAAACAGGTTACTGGCCACCACGACATCAAAGCGCTGAGGTTGCAGCACGAAGCGAGCGCAAAGAATATCGATGTGGTGCTTTTCTACCGACACCTGCGGATAGTTCGCGTGCATCGCATCCGCGCGCCCGTCCCACCACGGCATACTGATCGCAATACCGTTGCTCTTGGTGGCCACAGCCAATTGCTTGCGCGGCCGGGCAGCGGCCTGTTCAAAAGCGAACCTCAGGACCCGGTCTGTGCCATAGCGGCTCATCACGGTTTCCTGGACCACGATCTCGCGTTCGGTACCTGGGTACATCACGCCACCAAGGTTGGTGTATTCACCCTCGGTGTTCTCGCGCACCACCAGAAAATCGATCTCACCGGGGCGGCGCCCTGCCAATGGGCAAGGTACCCCCTCGAACAGGCGTACCGGACGCAGGTTGATGTACTGGTCAAATTCGCGTCGAAACTTGAGCAGACTACCCCATAGAGACACATGGTCAGGCACCGTGGCCGGCCAGCCTACCGCGCCGAAATAGATGGCGTCCATGCCTTGCAGCTGCGCCTTCCAGTCGTCCGGCATCATCTGGCCGGTCCTGGTGTAGTAGTCGCAGCTGGCCCAGTCGATGGTCGTGCACTCGAGCTGGAAGCCGAATTTCTTCGAAGCGGCTTCAAGCACCCGCAGGCCCTCAGGCATCACTTCCTTGCCTATTCCATCCCCGGCGATCACCGCCACGCGATATGACTTCATATCAATTTCCCATGAGGACCAAAGGGGGAGCCCATCTACCAGCGCAGCTTGAAACGCGTGTAGGCGTTTTCGAGGTAATTTTCGTTGACAAACAAACGCAGCGCCGCAGGCGTGAGATAAAGGTTGTCAGCGAACAGATAGCGGGAATAGTCTGCACCCAGGAGAATGGTGCTGGCCGTGCAGGTGCTGGCGTCTGGCGTGGTGCAGACCGGCTTATCTACGACATCGAATGGATACGCCGAGGGCTTGTCCGTGATGAAGTTGTAGAACTGCGCCGAATCCAGGTAAAGCACGTTGGCGCCGAGGTCGTTCATGCCGATTAGCATCTGGCTGTTGAACTCCACGCTCAAATCCCGAATGCCCGCACCCAGATTCTGGCCAAGCGCCCATGGTGTGGTGCCCAGGTTGTAGACACCAGACACAATCACGTGCTTACCGCCTGCCGTCACCAGCCTCCGCACCTGGTCAGCCAGTGCTCTGCCTGCGGCCTTCACGGTGGCCGTGGTGGCTGGGGAGATGCCGGTCGCGTTGACGGCACTCACGATGTCAGCAATGCCGCCGGTGACGATGATGACGTCGTCGTCAACCAGGCTGGTTTTGGCCAGAAGTGAATCGATCTGCGCGGCGACGCTGGGTGCATTGGTGCCACTGGTGGTGTCGGCGGTGGCAACCATCGCATGCCCCTGGGCATAGCTGAAGCCACCCGCCGAGGCAGGCGCCAAGGTCAGGCCGTAGTAGGAAGCCAGTTGCTGCGTCCAGAGCTGCGAACCATCATTGACGGTGAATACATGGCCGTTTTGCCCAATATCTGCAAAACCGTCGCCCACGGCCAGAAAGCGTGCCGGTTTGATGGCTGAAGCAACGGAGCCCGAACCGCAGGCGCTCAGGGTAGCCCCCGCGACGCTGGCGCATGCTGCCGTCAGAACGGCGCGGCGTGACCAGAGGGAAGTCATGTGATCATCTCCAAAAGTATGTCGCATAGTTTAACGACGCAAAGCATGAGGATTCCGTAAACCTGCAAAATCCGCAGCCGCTCCGGTCTTTGTAGAACCCCAACTCAACAGGAACCTAGCCAGATGCCGCGGCGCGCGCCAGGCGGTCGCGCACGCCCTCCCATTCGGGTGATTCGGGTGTTGCTTCGACCCAGATCAAGGTGGCGCCTCGATCGTCAAACTCGCGAAGCACCGAAAAAAGCTGTTGCGCGGCATCGGCCGCTTCGGCCGGCATGCGGCGCAGAATGACCCTGGGCGATGCGCTGCGCAACTCGGCGCGAGACCACACCGCTATTCTGGGCGCATCAGCCCCCAGCAAGTCGAGCGCGGCGCGCAGTTCTTCCGCACCCATTAGCCGAACGCGGGCACTCGGCGCGTAATGGGCTGAGAGTGTGCCGGGCGCTTGCGGATCAGCACCGACAAGCTCGTCCTTGCTGAGCACACGGGTTCCAGCGGCCTGCTCAATATCGGCGCGCGCCAGTTGTCCGGGGCGCAGCACCACAGGTGCACCGCGCGTACAGTCGATGATGGCCGACTCAATGCCCACCGAGCAAGGCCCTCCATCCAGCACCAATAATGTGTCTCCGAACTCAGCGGCCACATGCGCTGCCGAGGTGGGGCTCACGCGGCCAAAGCGATTGGCGCTCGGTGCCGCCACACCAAAAATACCCTGTTCAGCCGCCGCACGCAGCAGGGCCTGAGCCACCGGGTGCGAGGGGCAGCGCAAGCCAATCGTCGGATGCCCACCCGCCGCCGCCTCCGCCACCCCGTCACGGCGCGGCAAAATGACCGTTAGCGGCCCAGGCCAGAAGTGATCAATCAACCGCTGAGCAAAGTCTGGAACCTGCGGTACAAAATGCCCAACAGCCTCCGCATCGGCAACGTGAACAATCAAAGGGTGGTCAGCCGGCCGACCCTTGGTGCTGAATATCTTGGCCACTGCAGCCGCGTTAGAGGCGTTGGCCGCAAGACCGTACACGGTTTCGGTCGGCAGGCCGATCAATTCACCAGCGGCAAGTGCACGCGCGGCGGTCAAAATGGCTTCTGGGGCATTGCCGTCGAGGATCATTTGGAGCTCCCCGAAAAATCGCCCGTCCTCGCTGGCCGGCGAGACGAATGCGGCTCAGAGCGATCAGTGACAGACGCCATCAGAATGCCTCGATTCCCAACAGTGCGGCCGCTTGCAGCGCAGCGGCACGCACATCGGCCGCGCTGGCGCCCGTCATGGTCAGATGCCCCATTTTGCGGCCCCGCCGGGCTTCGACCTTGCCGTACAAATGCAAGTGTGCTCCGGGCAACGCGAGCACTTCGCGCCAAGGCAACTCGCGTGGGTTCCCTGCGGCGTCGTACCATAGATCCCCCAGCAGGTTGAGCATGATGGCTGCGCTGTGCTGGCGCGGCGCGGGTAACGGCAGGCCCGTCAGGGTGCGCACCTGCAGGTCGAACTGCGAGCAGTCGCAGGCGTCCACCGTGTAGTGGCCACTGTTGTGAGGCCGAGGTGCCATTTCATTAACGACCAGGGTACCGTCTTCCAGCACAAAGTACTCGACGCACAACACCCCCACATACTCGAGATCATGTGCGATCTGGCGGGTGGCAGCCTGCGCTTTCAGGGCCAGTGCTTCGGGCAGATTGTTCTCGTACACCTCAGTCACTGACAGGATGCCACCACGATGCAGATTACGCTGCACCGGCAGGCTGGCCATCTGACCGTCACGTCCGCGCGCCACGATCACCGAGCACTCAAGGGTGAGCGGCAACATTTTTTCCAGCACGCAGGGCACACTACCCGCGTCACGCCACGCAGCGATGAGCTCGTCCTGGGTCGCCACACGCGCCTGACCCTTGCCGTCGTAACCCAGGCGTGCCGTCTTCAGAATGCCTGGGAGCAGATCTGATGGCACGCCCGCCAGATCCGACTCGTTTTCGATCACGGCATAGGGCGCCGGACTCACTCCGCTACTCTGGGCGCTACGTACAAAATGCGCCTTTTCCAGCACCCGGTCCTGCGCGATAGCCACCGCTTCGGCAGCAGGCGCCACGGGACGCTGGCGCGCCAGCGTAGCCAAAGCTTCGGCCGGCACATTCTCGAACTCGGTGGTGATGGCCTGCGCGCGCGCAGCCAACTCCGCCAGCGCGGATGGATCCGCATACTCGGCCTGAATCTGTTGATGACTCACCAGCCCGGCTGGACTGGTGGGATCCGGGTCCAGCACCACGGTGTCATAGCCGAGGGACTGGGCGGCATGCACGAACATGCGGCCCAACTGGCCGCCTCCGAGCACACCGAGCATCACCGGGCGGCCGTTGATCAGGCTGCCGGGCAGCAAGGGAAGAGACGGTGTCATGGCAAGAGGTTGTGCGGTTAGCTATTGACTCCCGCTTCCTGTGAGGGAGCGGGAAAGAAGTCATTCTGAGAACGTGTTTACGATCTCTGCGCGGGGGCGGTTGTGTTCGAAAAGCTGTGGCTGCAAGGCGAAAAACGCAGAGATACCTCATGGTATCGCGAGTATTTTCAACGCCGCAGACGGAGTCTTTCGGGCGCAACGGACCCGTGAGGAGATCGTAAACACGTTCTGAACCTTGTGCAGACGCTCAAGCGGGCGGCAAGGTCATGCCGCGGGCAATGGCTGTCTGTTCAGCCCTGAACGCAAGCAGCTTCTGCTGCAGCCCGGCGTCCTGACCAGCCAGCATGGCCACTGCGAACAGGCCCGCATTGGCGGCCCCGGCGGTGCCAATGGCAAACGTGGCCACCGGGATGCCCTTGGGCATTTGCACAATGGAGTGCAAGGAATCCACGCCTTGCAGATGCCGGGAGGCCACCGGCACACCCAGCACCGGTACGGTGGTCTTGGCGGCCAGCATGCCCGGCAAATGCGCGGCGCCACCGGCGCCGGCAATAATGGCCCTCAGACCACGGCCCTGCGCGGCTTCCGCATAGGCGAACATCTCGTCCGGCATGCGGTGGGCCGACAGCACTTGCATTTCATGCGGGATGTCGAACTGTTGGAGAATCTGCACGGCGTGTTGCATGGTGTCCCAGTCACTGCTGGAACCCATCACCACGCCCACGAGCGCTTGCGTCATGGCTACGGCCTTGTCATTACAAGCATGAGATTTTAAGGTTGGAGTCCGAAGGGAGAATTCCAAGATGATTGATGTAACCGTCCAGAACTTCGAAACCGAGGTGATTGCCGCCTCGATGACCACGCCAGTGCTGGTCGATTTCTGGGCCCCCTGGTGCGGCCCTTGCAAGACCCTGGGCCCAATCCTGGAACAGCTGGAGGTCGAGTATGCCGGCCGGTTCAAGCTGGTGAAGATCGATTCCGACCAGGAGCAGCAAATCGCCGCCGCCTTCGGAATCCGCAGCATTCCCACCTGCATCCTGCTAAAAAATGGCCAGCCGGTCGATGGATTCGCTGGTGCCTTGCCTCCTGCACAGCTACGCGCCTTCCTGGACAAGCACGTCCCCAGGGAGGGGGAACTCGTTGCGGAAGAAGAGGTCAGTGAAGCTGAAGCCCTGCTCGAAGCAGGCGATACGCAGGCAGCGCTGGCCAAACTGGCGGATGCGCTCGCAGCGGACCCTGGCAATGACGATGCGCGGGCAGACTACATACGCCTGCTGCTCGCCACAGGTGGGCTCCAGGAGGCCTCTGCTGCCCTGGAAGAGCCCTTGAGGCGCGAGCCCCGCTCCCTGCGATTCGATGCGCTGAATCGCTGGTTGTCGGCCATGCAGTTCGTGTACGACGACCCCCGCGGTGAATGGCCAGTACCTCAATTTGACGAAGCCATAGCCCAGAACAAGCGAGATTTCGATACGCGGTTTGCCAAGGCGCAGGTGCTGATGGCTGAGGGCCAGTGGACGCAGGCCATGGATGAACTGCTCGAAATCATCATGCGCGACCGCAAGTGGAACGACGAGGCAGCGCGCAAGACCTATGTCGCCATTCTGGAACTCCTGACACCGCCCCCGCCAAAAGCCGGCGCCCAGGCGGATGGTAAAAGTGCAGGTGGAATTGAGCTTACAGGCAAGGCTGACAAGGCGGGGCAAGACCCTCGTGCGGAACTGCTGTCAAGCTACCGGCGCAAACTGAGCATGGCGCTGAACTGACCAGCTACGGCGTTCATGCATTCAAGCCATGGACGCCACCGATTCAGCAGTCCACTGCGTGCTGACATCTCTATGCCGGTGATTTGCCCCTTTGACTCACCGACGCAATAAGTTCTTTCTGCATCTTCATATACTGACCGATAAAGCTCTTGTTGCCTGTCTTGATGTATTGCGTTTTCAAAGCGTCAAGTGCCAATAATTTCCTCAATACAGGCCCGGTCCCATACTTGGTTTCCAGAATGGGATCTTTACCAATTTCAGCATTCAAATTCTCTAGCTCGAGGGCAATGGACACCATACGCTCCATGATGAATATTTTCATCTGATAACCAGTTTTACCCCTGTGCCTAGTAATGGCGTTCAATCGCTGACTCAGCGGCCCGTCTCTGCGCTCACATATTTCGAACAGCTGATTCGTGAGATCTTGCCACTTTTTCCAGAAACGATATTTCGCCACAAAGTAGTTGCTGAAAATAATTCGACTTTGATCTTGAACGAGAAAATGTAGCTTAATGTCAATCTTTGCCGTATCCAAGAATTCCTGACTCTGGCTAAGACAACCAGGATGTAGCGCCTCTGCCTGGTAGAAACTGTTTAGAAATAAAGCACCCTCATGAAGAGAAGGTGAAAAACTAACCACTTCTTGCGTCGCACTACCCATCCTCGCGATAACTTCTGCTCCGGACAAGCCTGTTTTCTCCTTGAATCTGGGAGAAAAAAATCCGACGTACTCTTCGTCTTTGAAGGCCTGCTTCAATAGAGTCTGCCTTATAGGCCAATACTCAAACCAATCAGCCCGCTCTGAATTTCTATTGTCCAAGGGGATAAAATCAGGATCAAGGCTCCTGCTGGAGGCTTCATCGTAATAGATCTGAAACAACTTCATTTCGATCCGTCATCAAATCAATAAAAAATTAACAAACAATCAAGAACGGCCTGCATAACACTCGTGCGCCGGTGGTAATGCAGATCGGGATGAGACGCAAGTGATATCTTTCAGCCAATAGCCCAGCTATTGGCAAGAAAGGCAACGCAGCGAATCGCCAGAGGCCACGCTGCCGCAGACCTCAGGGAGTAATGTCAATCATACTTTTCACCTTGTGAACTCCGGCAGTGCTTCGATCAGTCCATCTGCGACCAAAGTGTCCGGGGATTCGTAACGAATGGATAGTTTTGGGTCGAATATTTGATCAAGCTGCCCTGTACGCATCAATTGGGACATGATGTGGTACTCGCGTGCCTGGTAGGCGTGTTGGCGGTACACGAGAGCTTCGTCGATCTTGGCAGGTAGTGCGTCGGTCAGCTTGAAGTGCAGCAACGCAGCCTGCAGTTGCCGAGGGTTCTCGTTGAAGGGCCAGGGGACGTGAACGTTGCCGTAGGCCGTACGCGCATGCCAGCGTATGAGTGGAGTCTTACCGATCCAGAACTCGGAACCCCATCCCGATTGGGCACGCATCCGCATACGCGCACCACCATGAAGACCGAGCATGCCATGCCCATGGTCGACCAAACGATAGCCGCGTCCGCGCGCGGCACTGTCGAAATACGGATAACGGTCAAGCAGATCCCGAACCGTAGCCCAGGGAGCCACGTCACGTGTCTCCTGGCCCGGTTCGCCAACGGCCTTGAAAGTGCCGCCGGGTAAGCTCCGATCATCAGCATACATGTCGATCATGGGCGCGGAGCAACGGGACTGGCCGCGCCGAGCAAGTGTCGCGGCCAGCGATCGGACATCATGGCGCTCCATACCCGGGTAAACCAGGAATTCGTCTGCATCCACGTGGAGAACCCATGCCCCCAACCCGTACCGACGGACGATGGCCCCCACCCACATGCAGCCCAACCCCGCCGCTCGAAAGCTGCTTTCGGTGTACCACAGGGTAGCGTTCTCCTGCTCCCGGACAATGGCGGCCGTGCGATCGACGGAGCCATTGTCGATCACGTGAAAAACCTGCACGCCCAGCGCTCGATAGTGAGCGAAAAAAGCTGGCAGCAACCGCTCCTCGTTGCGCACCACCACCACCAGCGTCACGCCATCGACATGAAATGGCACCAACTCATTCATCAACTGGAGTTCATCGAACGCCGCATCGCAACGGCGCAGATACTCCCCTTCGTTGCGCCATTGCCCTGGCGTTCGAATGGAGTCATGAATCCAGTCAATGTCATCGATCATAGTGATGCTTAAAAAAAGCAGGAAAACTTAAACCATGCTTCTGCTTATCTCATGGTTCCATGGTGAAGACGAGAGCGCCGTGCTACTGAGAAGCTAAACTTTTAAAGCCCAAAACGGCCTCCATCGTCCCTGACTTTGGAGCGGCTTCAGCCGCGAAGGGTCACCGTCATCAATGGCGTCTTGTGCTCCGAAGGAAACCAATCGCGGCTGAAGCCGCTTCTACAAGCAACCCCCCTTGATTCTCAACGAGTGCCGCCCTTGGGAGGCTCATGAGGAAGTAGCCTGCGCCAATGCCACAAACTCCTGCACGGGCACTTCTTCAGCACGTCTCTGTACATCGAAATCGCCTGAAAACCCTCGCTCGGTCAGCCACCGCCCGAGCGTATGCCGCAGCAGCTTGCGGCGCTGGCTGAAAGCGACCTGCACCATTTCCGACAGGTGGTCGACATTGAGCGGCGCATAGTCGGCACGCGGCACCATACGCACGACGGCGCTGTCCACTCTTGGAGGCGGGTCAAACGCCTCTGGCGGGACAAACAGGACATTCTCCATCGCATAGCGCCACTGCAGCATGACCGACAGACGCCCGTAATCCGATGTGGCCGGAGCGGCCACCATACGGTCGATCACTTCCTTTTGCAGCATGAAGTGCTGATCTTCAATGACGTGCGCAAAAGGCAACAGGTGAAAAAGAATAGGGCTGGAGATGTTATAGGGCAGGTTGCCCGTTACCCTTATTTTTTCCGCCCCCAGGTGACGCGCCACGTCGGAAAAATCCACTTTCAATACGTCGGACTCAATGACTTCAAGCTGTGGGTGCGCACGCAACCTGGCGGCCAGATCACGGTCAAGCTCCACCACAGTGAGGCGACCAAGGCGCTCAGCCAAAGGCTGCGTCAGTGCCGCCAGCCCGGGCCCGATCTCGACCATGGGCTGGCCCGGCTTCGGATCAATGGCGCGCACGATGGCGTCAATAATGGCAGGATCGGTCAGAAAATGCTGACCAAAGCGTTTACGGGGAATGTGTTTCATGGCTGCGAGAAGCGGAGACGTTGAACCCAGGGACAGTTGTAGGCGCCGGTACTCCGAGTCTGACAGCCTCCTGATCAATGTTCAGCGCGGAGGCTCTCTATACTCCACATAAGCGCGACCCCGCACCTCTTTCGACCATGTCTCGAAGGCTTCCTGTGCTTTCCGCTCGCGCAACATGTTGCGCGCCATCTGGCGCTGTTCAGCAGCCGTGAGCACCTGTTCGCGGCGCCCATCTACCTGAATGAGGTGAACACCGAATCGGGAAACCACCGGGTCACTGATCTGGCCTGCATCCAGATTGTTCATAGTTTGCTCGAACTCAGGCACGAACTGGCCCGGACTTGCCCAGCCGAGGTCGCCGCCCTCCCTGGCACTGGCATCTTGCGAGTATTCGCGTGCCAGTGTTTCAAAACGGGCTTGGCCAGACTGGACGCGGCGCTTGAAGTCAGCCAGGCGTTCCACAGCGACCCGCTCCGACTGCTGAGGCCCGACCAGAAGCAGAATGTGCCGCACGTGGGTCTGTGGAATTTTCACCTCAGGCAGGTCCGACGCCTGCTTGCGCTCCAGCACCTTCAGAATGTGCAGGCCGGCGTCCGATTTGACAGGCCCGGCAACGCCGCCCACTTTCAAACGCTGCGTGCTTTGTACGAATAGATCCGGATACCGGTCGAGCGAACGCAACCCGAGCACGCCGCCATCTCGGCCGCGATTGTTGGCATCGGAAAACTCCTCGGCCAGCTTGGTGAAATCTTCGCCGGCACGCGCGCGCTTGGCAGCTTCCTCCGCGCGAGCCTGCAATCGCGCCCTTTCCTCGGCGCTGGCCCCTTCTGGAACGGCCACCAGGATCATGGCCAGATTAATCTCCTGGTTTCCTTGCTGAGCGCCGGTTTGCTCACGGATGAAGGCATCCACGTCGGCGTCGGAAATCCTCAGCTTCGGCTCGATCTCGCGCTCTCGCAGACGCACCAACAAGACTTGGTTGCGTACATCGTCCTGAAACTCCTTGAGGGAGATGCCTTCCTGCTGTATGCGCCGGTGCAATTGTTCCACACTGGTGAGCTGGTTCTGGCGTGCAATAGCCAGCTCGGCCTGAGCCAGAGCGGCGGCATCAACCTGTAGGCCCGATTCGCGTGCATATTGGAGTTGTGCCCGCTCGGAGATCAAGCGCTCCAGAATTTCCTTGCGCAGTTCGTCTCGCGGAGGCAAAGAAACATTTCGCTCGTTCATTTGCCGCTCGGCACGTGCCATGCGAGCGCGAACCTCGTTGTTGGTGACAGGCTCCGTATTGACGATAGCCACAATGTAGTCCGCCTCGCGCTGGCGCGGCGCCTCGGGCGCAGGCGCGGGACTGGGCGATGGAGATGCCACCGGCGCGGGGGCAGCCTGCTCCACAGGCTTGGTCGGGGTCTTGGCAGGCGCTTTGGCCGGAAGCGGCTTCTGGCGCGTCGGCTCCTTTTCCTGCTTGCTGCAGGATTGGCAGTGCTCGCTTGCGCCTTATTCGCGCCAGGCGCACTCTGGCCGTACACCGGAGAAGCCAACAAGGCGCACATCGTGGCCAGTATCGTGAGGGCGCCCGGCCGGAAGCCGTGAGAAGGTTTAGTCATATCGCGTGAACCGGCTGGGTGAAGTGATTTCCTCGCGCAGGTATTGATAGCGCGGAATATTGTTGCGCAACGTGCGCAGCGAATTGCTGCCCACGCGCGAGAATCCGACGAACTCTAGCTGTAACATGATCCGCTTGGTAGAAGAGCTGATGCCGCTTTGCAGCTTCTCCACCACCACGCGGCCAATCCAGCAGCCGGCATCGTATTCGATGCCCAGGATTCCGTCGACCAAGGATCGATCCGGGACGCTGTAATTCAAACGTCCCACGGTATACCAGCGGCCCACCCCCTGGCCCTGACCGCTCCCAAGATCCTGGCCACGGTCGCCCCAGAGGTCATTCAGCGGCCATTGCCAGCCGATGTCAATTTGCTGCGAGCCCAGGTCGCGCTCACGCCGATACGCCATGCTCACGGTTTGGTAGTCCCCGGGGGAGTAGCGAACCCCAACGGTCGTACGCGTGGAGTTATGGGTTCGAATGTTGTACTGAGCCACCGATTCGAAGCTCCAGCTCGGGTGCCAGTTAAGGCTGGCGCCGAGCATGATGTCCGACCAACCTCTGTCGGCCGGCGTCCCGCCCGGCAAAGTGACCTGCTGGGGCGTGAAACGATAGCGCTGGGCGATTCCCAGCCGCACAGCCTCGCCGCCCGTATCAGGATCCAGGAGACGGCTGGTGAGCCCCACGGTGACCAGGTTGTTGTCGACGATGCGGTCATGTCCGGCGAAGGAGTTCTCCGACCAGATCGTGGCAAAGTTGAAGTCGTAGATACCCGCGTCGTAGTTGGGCAGCATGCTCTGGTTGCGGTAGGGCGTGTAGACATACTTAAGGCGAGGCTCCAGCGTCTGCAGGAAGCCGCGTCCAAAATAGCTCGCATTGCGCTCAAACACCAAGCCGCTGTCCAGGCTCAGTGTGGGGAGCAATCGCGTATGCGACGTCTCGCCATTGGCCAAAGAACGACTGAACTGGTAGCTGCTGGCATGCATCTGCACGCGCGGCGTAAAGAAGCCCCAAGGCATGAGCCAAGGCCTGGAAATCTGAGCCGACATGACGCTCCGGTCTGCATTGGGCTGCAGAGTCAGGGCGGCGTCCGCCCGGAAGCGGGTGTAGTCAGCCTCCAGCTGGTAATCAAAGCCGCCGTCATTGACGCGACCCCAGCGCCCCAAAATCTGCGGCAAGCGGTCGTAAGGCGGAATGATGGGAGCCGTCACATCCTGCAGGGTTTGCCATTTGAGCGCCCTGGCCACCAGAGAAAAATCTCCCCGAGACCAACTCAACGCCGCATCATTGGCCAGCAGGCGGGTGGTGAGCGAGAGCCCACTTCGTGTGAAGTCGCGCCAATAGTTGTCGTCGCTCACACGGTTCAGGCTCAGACCCAGGCCAAGCCTGCCAATGGCCTCCACGCCCGTGTCAATGCTGCCGTTATGGCGCGCGAAAAATCCCCACCGTGAACGGTCACGGAGCTTGTCATTCGCCATGAAGCTGGCGTTGACCCGTCCGTCATAATCGTTCTCCAGATAACGGAATTCGCCGCCCAGATCAATGCCACGCCGAAGCATAACGGTAGGAAGCAGGGTAAGGTCTCGATTGGGCGCGATGTTCCAGTAATAGGGAACCATCAACATCAGGCCCGAGGTACTGTCCAGCCCCACCATCGGAGGCAACCATCCGGATTTGCGTCGATCGGTCAGGGGAAAGCTCATGGAGGGAAGGGGCACTGCCAACCCCTTGAACTCCAGTGCAGCACCCGAGGCATAGCCAACTTCCTCCTCTTGGTCGATACTCATGCGCGTGGCGCGCAGCAACCAGTCGGGCATCCAGTCCGGGCCGTCCCGTCGGCAAGTGGTGTAGCCCGCATTGCGAATGACGGCTCGGTCGGCATCGAGAAAATCGATGCGCTCGGCCTCACCGTGCGCACCGTTGGCAAGAAACTCATAGGTGGGCTGAAGTACATAGCCCTCGAAGGAGTCGACCTGTATCTCCCCTTCGGTTCCGGTGTACTGATTGCCCGCAGAATTGATGCGAACGCCGCCCTGTACCGCGGCACGATCAGTGGCTTGGTCGTAGGTGATCCGGTCACCTCGTACCGTCAGCCCGGGGCGACGAAGCTCGGCGGATCCTTCGATCGTGGTCTCCAACTCGGAGCGGCCAGTGATCTTGTCGCCCATGACCAGGGTGGGCGCCTCAGGGCGGTCGGGCAGGGCCTCGTCAAGAGCAGGCGTGCTACGAAGGCTCACGGAGTCCGCGCTCTGACCCCATGCTGGGCCGGCCATGAGTACCAGAACCGCCAGATGCAATGCATACTGGCGAACGGCAAAAGTTGATTTCAGCGACCGTTGCATGTAATTGCAGGCAGTCGGCAGGTAAAAATGGAACGCATCCAGCACGATGAGAAAGTTAAGGAGGAACTCACGACCAGCGGCCGGCGAGCAGAGCGGGATCTGTAGAATTGATTATCCATGAACCATCACGTCCAACCCTCAATGCCCCACCCTCAAGCGGTTACAGAATCCAGCTCGCACGGTGACTCGGGGTCTATGCCCCCCTTTGGGAAGATCCCGCTCGCGAAAACGAGTTCAACTCCTGGCTGGCTCAGATAGGCGCCAAAAGGGGCCTTGTGTCCGCCAGCCTGCGACCTGCATCCGCTGACGCGGGTTTTCGCCGCTATCTTAGGATCGACACCAAGGATCAGGACACCCGTATTGTGATGGATGCGCCGCCTGCTCTTGAAAACTGCACTCCTTTCGTGAAAGTTGCCGCCCTGCTACGTTCAGCGAAGTTGAACGTCCCGGAAATTCTCGAATGGGATGAAACCAACGGCTTCATGCTGCTTTCCGACCTTGGCGGCAGCACCATGCTCGATTCTATCGACCCGTCGAACCCCGAGGCTGCTCGTCCACTTTATCTACAGGCGATCGAAGCCCTCGTTGAGCTTCAGCTGGCTTCTCGGCCAGACGTTTTGCCACCGTACGATGAGCAGTGGCTTCGCGGAGAAATGCAGTTGTTCCCGGACTGGTATCTCGGCCAGCATCGCGGAGTTTCGCTGACTACGTCGCAAGCCGAGACGCTCAGCAAAAGCTTCGACCTGATAGTTGCGCGCAACTTGGCGGCTCCGATGGTTTATGTGCACCGCGATTTCATGCCGCGAAATCTCATGCCGTCTGCTTCCGGCGGCCCTATAGGCGTGCTCGATTTCCAGGATGCCCGATACGGCCCGATCACCTACGATATTGCAAGCTTGATGCGCGACGCATTCATCAGTTGGGACGAAGAATTCGTACTGGACATCACTATCCGCTACTGGGAACTTGCCAAGAAGGCGGGTCTGATGGAGTTCGAGGACTGGTCCACGGACTTCGGAAGTTTCTGGCGTGCAGTGGAGTGGATGGGCTTGCAGCGTCACCTCAAAGTTGCCGGAATTTTTGCCCGGCTAAGCCTGCGGGATGGGAAACCCAAGTATCTCGCGGATGCGCCTCGTTTTATCAATTACATTCGCCATACCACCAGCCGATACCGCGAGCTCACTCCGTTACTGCGTCTAGTCGACGAAATCGAGGGTACTGGGGCAGCGACCAGCTGGGCTTTCGGTCGGGTGTAGGGATAAGTCGGAAGGGCGCTGTAGGTGGCGACGTGCCCTGTGCATCCAATCTGAATGAATTTACGCGCCGTACAGAAAAACGGCGCCACCTGATCCATGGGTCGTGTTGGAATTCGCTGCGCTCAGCGCCAACCTACGGTTTTCAGGTGGATTGGGCTGCCGTGTGGGGCGGCCCTTGATGCCTTTTTGCGTGTCCCAAATACAAAACCCCCAGTCATTTTCATGACTGGGGGTATTGCTGCTGTAATAGCCTGACGATGACCTACTTTCACACGGGAATCCGCACTATCATCGGCGCTAAGGCGTTTCACTGTCCTGTTCGGGATGGGAAGGAGTGGTACCACCTTGCTATGGTCATCAGGCATAACTGGTTGCTTTACTGACTTGTGGTCAATAAGGCGAATTCATAGAGTTTGGAATCAGCTTGGATGATTTGATTGCGCCCTTGGCATAACTGGTCTGATCGATTGATCAAAGTTATAGGGTCAAGCCGCACGAGCAATTAGTACTGGTTAGCTTAACGCATTACTGCGCTTCCACACCCAGCCTATCAACGTCCTGGTCTAGAACGACTCTTCAGGGGGCTCAAGGCCCCGGCAGATCTTATCTTGAAACGAGTTTCCCGCTTAGATGCTTTCAGCGGTTATCTCTTCCACACTTAGCTACCCTGCGATGCCACGGGCGTGACAACAGGTACACCAGCGGTGTGTCCACTCCGGTCCTCTCGTACTAGGAGCAGGCTTTCTCAAATCTGCAGCGCCCACGGAAGATAGGGACCAAACTGTCTCACGACGTTTTAAACCCAGCTCACGTACCTCTTTAAATGGCGAACAGCCATACCCTTGGGACCGACTACAGCCCCAGGATGAGATGAGCCGACATCGAGGTGCCAAACACCGCCGTCGATATGAACTCTTGGGCGGTATCAGCCTGTTATCCCCAGAGTACCTTTTATCCGTTGAGCGATGGCCCTTCCATTCAGAACCACCGGATCACTATGTCCTGCTTTCGCATCTGCTCGACTTGTCAGTCTCGCAGTTAAGCACGCTTATGCCATTGCACTATCGTCACGATGTCCGACCGTAACTAGCGTACCTTCGAACTCCTCCGTTACGCTTTGGGAGGAGACCGCCCCAGTCAAACTGCCTACCATGCACTGTCCCCGATCCCGATAAGGGACCCAGGTTAGAACCTCAAACACACCAGGGTGGTATTTCAACGTTGGCTCCATGCAGTCTAGCGACCACACTTCAAAGCCTCCCACCTATCCTACACAGATCTGTTCAAAGTCCAATACAAAGCTACAGTAAAGGTTCATGGGGTCTTTCCGTCTTTCCGCGGGGAGATTGCATCATCACAAACATTTCAACTTCGCTGAGTCTCAGGAGGAGACAGTGTGGCCATCGTTACGCCATTCGTGCAGGTCGGAACTTACCCGACAAGGAATTTCGCTACCTTAGGACCGTTATAGTTACGGCCGCCGTTTACTGGGACTTCGATCAAGAGCTTGCACCCCATCAATTAATCTTCCAGCACCGGGCAGGCGTCACACCCTATACGTCCACTTTCGTGTTTGCAGAGTGCTGTGTTTTTAATAAACAGTCGCAGCCACCAATTTTTTGCAACCCGTTCATGCTCAGTTGTTCACCTCACACTAAAAGGGCACACCTTCTTCCGAAGTTACGGTGTCAATTTGCCGAGTTCCTTCTCCTGAGTTCTCTCAAGCGCCTTAGAATACTCATCTCGCGCACCAGTGTCGGTTTGCGGTACGGTCGTGTATAGCTGAAGCTTAGTGGCTTTTCCTGGAACCCCGTTCAGTCACTTCATGGACAAGTCCACTCGATCGGCAGCCTCGGTATATGACAAGCGGATTTGCCTACCTGTCGCCTACATCTGCCTAAACCAGAATCCAATCACTGGATGACCTATTAGAATCCGTCCCCACATCGCACTATACATCGGTACAGGAATATTGACCTGTTTCCCATCAGCTACGCATCTCTGCCTCGCCTTAGGGGCCGACTCACTCTACGCCGATGAACGTTGCGTAGAAAACCTTGCGCTTACGGCGAGCGGGCTTTTCACCCGCTTTAACGCTACTCATGTCAGCATTCGCACTTCTGATACCTCCAGCAGTCTTCTCAAACCACCTTCACAGGCTTACAGAACGCTCTCCTACCACGCACAGTAAACTGTGCATCCGCAGCTTCGGTAACTGGCTTAGCCCCGTTACATCTTCCGCGCAAGACGACTCGATCAGTGAGCTATTACGCTTTCTTTAAATGGTGGCTGCTTCTAAGCCAACATCCTGACTGTTTTAGCCTTCTCACTTCGTTTCCCACTTAGCCCGTTTTAGGGACCTTAGCTGGCGGTCTGGGTTGTTTCCCTCTTGAGTCCGGACGTTAGCACCCGGTGCTCTGTCTCCCAAGCTCTACTCATCGGTATTCGGAGTTTGCCTTGGTTTGGTAAGTCGCCATGACCCCCTAGCCAAAACAGTGCTCTACCCCCGATGGTAATACTTGAGGCACTACCTAAATAGTTTT